>JAQBNK010000158.1 GCA_028288595.1 Chitinophagaceae bacterium | reverse complement strand
TTCTTGCAACAGGTGCATCTGCTAAATGGCTGAATTTACCCAGTGAACAAAGACTGAACGGTTACGGTGTAAGTGCCTGTGCTGTTTGCGATGGATTTTTCTTCCGCGGTAAAGAAGTTGCTATTGTTGGCGCCGGTGATACTGCCTGCGAGGAAGCGGTTTATCTTTCCAAGCTTTGCACCACCGTGCACATGCTCGTAAGAAAAGGAGAGGATGGAATGAAGGCCAGTAAAGTAATGCAGGACAGGGTTAAATCGACTTCGAATATTAAAGTATACTGGGATACCGAAACCCTGGAAGTGACAGGTGAAAATAAAGTCGACGGCGTTAAAATAAAAAATATAAAAACAGGCACAGAGCAAACAATTTCCGTGAGTGCATTTTTTGTTGCAATCGGCCATCAGCCTAACAGCGAGTTTTTAAAAGACTGGCTTGAATTAGATGAAGCTGGTTATGTAAAAACAATTCCGGGTTCATCCAAAACGAATATCGATGGGGTTTTTGCTGCGGGTGACTTACAGGATAAAATTTATCGCCAGGCTGTTACTGCCGCCGGTAGTGGTTGTATGGCTGCGCTGGATGCAGAAAGATATTTGAGTGCCAAAGGGGTGGTATAACAGAATAACCACTGAGACGCAAAGGCGCAAGACAACTTCGCGTCTCAGCGCCTTTGCGGTAAAAAAATCATTATGATCCTCACCATAGAATTTGCTGATCTCCAATTCTCTGCTAACCATGGTTTATATGCCGAAGAAACGGTTGCCGGCGGTGATTATATGATGGATATGAAAGTGTGGTATGAAACGGAAACAATTCCCGTTAAGGATTTTAAAAAGACCGTTGATTATGTCAATATTTATGAGACGGTACATGGTTTTATGCAAAACCCAACTCCATTACTTGAAACGATTGTTACTGAAATTGCTGTAACGATTATTCAGCAATTTCAGCAGGTAACAATGGTTTATGTAAGGCTTTACAAAATGCATCCCCCCATAACACAATTCCGCGGCAAAGTTGGCGTTAGCTTTACATGCAAAAGAGAAGATCTATGAAATGGAAGACAATTGCTTATTGTTTAATTTTTCAAATTGTTGTTTCTGCTAACGTATTCTCACAAGAAATTGTCCGCGACCTTAAGGAAGCTGAAAACCTGGAAATTCGTTTGGACGAAGCTGCCGCGCTTGCAAAATATACGCAGCTCGCTTCCCAATATCCGGATAATAAAACGGCTTTGATAAAAGCGTCATTACTTAACAGCAATATAGGTGCGAGACAAAAAGATAAGGCCCTAAAATCTTCTTTCTTTTCTGCTGCACAATCTTTCGCACAAAAAGCGCTGGCTTTAAATGCCAACGATGCTGATGCCAATTATGCGATGGCTGTTTTTTTTAATTCACAGGCTGAACTTGAAACCGAAAATAAAAAAATCGCGGAGGCATTCAGGCAAATGTATGAGTACGCATTAAAAGCGGTTACTGCTGATCCCAATCATGCAAGGGCAAATTTTATTTTTGGTAAATGGCACCAGCAGGCTGCTGATCTTTCCCTGATGAAAAAGGCGGTTGCTAAATTGGCATTTGGCGGGCTTCCTCTAGTTTCATTGGACTCAGCAATTGTATACATGGAAAAATGCAGGTTACTTGATCAGTATTATGTCTTAAATTATTTAGAGCTTGCGAAAATTTACAAAGCGATTCATCGGCCTGAAAAAGCTTTAGAAGTATTAAACAAATTAGTACGTTTACCGAATCGTACCCCGGATGACGCCATGCTAAAACAGCAGGGGCAGCAATTACTCAATGAAATACAATAAATATGATTAAGGCTCAATTTGAACACGCAGTTGAAGAAAGTAAACAGCTATCGATGAAGCCCTCGAACGATACTTTACTAAAACTTTATTCTTTATATAAGCAATCCACAGTAGGAGATGCACCGGCAGAAAACCCCGCGGATCAATTCGATTTTGTTGCCAAGGCCAAGTTTACTGCATGGGAAGAATTAAGGGGCATGAGCCATGATGAAGCGATGCAGCAGTACGTGGAATTAATAGAAAAATTGAAGGTCAATTAAACTAAAAATTAGACGGCATTTATTTCCGATCTTAAACTTTCGATCTTCGATTTTCGATCTTTTTCCATCTGCCGCTTTTCATATACCAGAAGGATAAAATAAACATAACCGTCCAGTAGATCCATTCACTGGCCCAGCCATAAGTTATCGGCAGTCTCAGGTATTCCAGCACGAAGAAATTATAGACGCAATAAAGAATGATAGCAACGGTTTCTGTAAAAAGATTCCATTTAGAATTCCCGGTCCCTACAACGGAATTTAACCATACCGTAGAAAAAGACATCAGAACCAATGCACTGCTTACAATTCTTACAACCGGTATGGCTGCTATCGTAAATGCAGTATCCTGGTTATAGATACTGAGAAAAAGAGCTGGAAAAATATTCAATAGGATAGCTATGGTCAGACCAAAACCTAAACTTAGTCTGACTAACTTATGAATAAGCGGAATTACCAGGTCCTCTTTACGTTGTCCCAATACATTGCTTACCATGGTGTTTGCCGTTGCAGCAAATGCCCACGTAAAGCATCCGAAGAAACCAAAGATATTTCGCATGGCATTTGAAATAGCCAGTGCCTGTTCACCGTGATGTTCAATCAGTATATAAAAAAATTCCCAGCTGATAATACTCAGTGCGTATTGCAATACTAGTGGCGATGAAATATTTAATATCTGAAGGGTGACTTTTTTATTGAAATAAAAATTATGAAACAATTTTAGCCGCCTGCTCAGACCACTAAAATGCATCACCGCGAAAATTACGATCAGACCTGCTACCTCAGCAATAACAGAAGCAATGGCAGCACCTTTAAAACCCAATGCAGGCAAGCCGAAATGGCCATATATTAATCCATAATCAAGTAAAATATTAGTAACCGTTTCTGCAAGCGTACCAATCACGAGTAAGCGACTGTTATTAGTACCCACAAGCAAAGCATTTCGCATTTGGTACACGTACAAAAAAGGAAGGCCACAAATACGGATGCGTAAAAAATCCACTGCGACATGCACCGTCGTATCGCTTTTTAAGGAAGAGTGCAGAATAAGCGGAGCCAGTAACCAGGTTACTGCAATACCGATCGCTGCAAGACACATGCTTACTCTGATACCCTGGCTAAAAAGATTGCCAATCTCATCAATTTTATTTTCCCCGGCTTTTCTCGATATAAGCGCCTGCAAACCATTATTCAATCCCTGCCCGATAACAGCGAATACCAGATAATAAACACCGGTGATTCCTGCAACGGCCAGGGCCTGCTGGCCAAGACCTCCTAAGAAAATATTATTCGTAATAAAATTAATCTGCGGTACCAGCATAGAGGCACTGATCGGTAAAGCAATCTTTAATATCTGCCTGTAGTTAGTAGATAACCGGTAATCAGTATGTGTGCCAGGGCCTAGCATAAAGCCGGCAAAGCTAATGTAAAGGCACTTCAATATCCTTCATAAGCAAATAGTATTTTGTACTATTGCATTGTGATGATTCAGAAAACTTTTGGTATTTATGCTGATGAGCAAACCGGTGAACCGGAGTTAAATATTGAGGCAGGAACATTTCATCTTGCCTGCTGGACCGTTCTTGATAATAATATCCATTCCTTCGAATACTTTCAGACAGAAAAAACGCTGCTCAAAGAATTTAAAGAGAACTGGCACCAGCTAAAACTTTATTCAAAATTATTAACGGCAAAGTATCAGCATGTAAACCTGATATGGAACCATGAAGAATGTCTCTTATCCAATAAAAATTTTAAGGAAACAGAAGACAACGCTTTTATGCTTGAAACAATTTTCGGCGACAGGCGGGCTTATCACATACATTCGAATGAGAAGAACAGTCTGAATATTTTTTACAGGGGCGAGGCTGAAGCTGAAAAGATCATCTCACAAAATTTTTCTTCATTAACTACAGAACATGTTTTTAGCCGGTTGATCAGCAATGAGAATAATTCCGGATCCATCATGAACGTTTATTGCTATCCTCACCAGGCCATTATCATACTGCAACACAATAACGCATTGCAATTGGTAAATAATCATTGTTACGAAACATCGGAAGATGTACTTTATTATTTATTGAACACCTGTCGCCAGTTCAATATAGATGTTCAGCAGGTACAATTAAATATCCATGGTTTACTAGATGATGATTCTGAACTGCATACCGTACTTCATAAATATTTTCCTCTTATTAATTTTGGTAGTCACAACGCAAGTTTTACAGAATCTGAAAAGTTTGCTGAATTTCCTGCACACTATTTCTCACCTTTTTTTAATGTTGGCGCATGAGGATCATTTCGGGAAAATGGGGAGGAAGAAAAATATCTCCTCCTGCAAAGATGCCGCATACGAGACCTACAACAGACATTGCTAAAGAAGGTCTCTTTAATATTTTACAGACGAGAATTAGTTTTGAAGATATTAAGACGCTTGATCTTTTTGGCGGTACCGGAAGCATAACATATGAACTGGCATCAAGAGGAGCGAGTGATCTTACTATTGTCGAGAAAGATCCCGTAATGTATGCGTTCATTCAAAAAAATATAGAAACATTCGGTATTGAAAATTGCAAAATAATTCGCATGGAAGTTTTTCAATTTCTCGATTCCATAAATGACACTTACGATTTTATTTTCGCGGGTCCCCCTTATGCTTTAGGTACCATTGATGAAATTCCCCGGATCATAATTAAAAAACAACTAGTTGAACCGGGCGGCTTTTTTGTTCTTGAGCATACCCCACGTAACAGTTATAAAGAACACGAAGGATTTAAGTTTGAAAGACATTATGGTACCACTATTTTTTCTTTTTTTGATATTGACTGATATTCTAAAAAAACGAATTTTGGGCAAGTAAACGTAAAAAAAATCAGATGAGAATACAATTTTATCAGCCTGAATTAATTCGAATAATTTGCTAAAATCCATATAATAAATGGGAAAACCATTATTCATAACAGGTATAGGAACGGAGATTGGTAAAACCGTTGTTGCAGCAATTGTAACCGAAGCCCTCGAAGCAGATTACTGGAAACCTGTACAATGCGGTAACCTGAAATCGACAGACTCCCATAAAGTAAAAGCACTTGTATCTAATAAAAAAACCATTTGTCATCCCGAGAATTACTTATTAAAAATGCCTGCATCGCCGCACCTGGCATCCAAACAGGAAAACATTTCTGTTAGTCTGAATGAGATCAAAAAAACTTTTGATAAGATATCAGGCAATAGCACTTTGGTAATTGAAGGCGCAGGGGGAATCCTCGTACCTTTAAATGATAAACATTTTAACGCTGATCTCATTAAAAAGCTTGACGCAACGGTCATCATCGTCAGCCGTAATTATTTAGGCAGTATAAATCATTCTTTACTTACTGCAGAATTTTGCCGTCAAAATAAACTGGATGTGGCAGGTTGGATATTTAATGACCAGTTTATGAATTACGAAGACGAAATTGTTAACTGGAGCGGTTACCCAAAACTTGGCTCCATTCCTGTCGCTGACCATTTATCAAAAAAGTTTGTCAAACAAATGGCAGAACTCATAACGCCCAGGTTAAAACGGTTCGTATGACAAAAGCAGAACTGCGACTGGCATATAAAGAAAAACGAAAAGCACTGCCGGTTCAGGAAAGAATAAAAATGGATGATCTTATCCTCATTCAATTTCAGCAGTTAGGGTTGCCATTTATTGATGTCCTTATGAGCTACTGGCCCATGGATCATCATGCCGAGCCAAACACAGAAATTTATTCCCGTTATCTCCATCACCTCGTTCCAGGGTTACAAACAGCTTACCCGGTAACAGATTTTGAAAATCTATCAATGGAGGCCGTGATAGTTAATGATGAAACAGTATTCGAATCGAATGAGAAAGGTTTAATAGAACCACGAAACGGCGCCACTATCGATCCGCATGAAATTGACCTGGTCTTTGTTCCCCATCTTATCTGCGACTTAAAAGGTTATCGTGTGGGTTACGGTAAAGGCTTTTATGACCGGTTTCTTTCCCGCTGCCGTGAAGATGTAATAACAGTGGGCTTTTCTTACTTTGACCCGGTTGACACGATAGAGGACACAACTCAATTTGATGTACCTTTAAACTATTGTATTACACCAGGGCAGATTTATGAATTTTAATTCTTTTTTTTTAAAGTCCTTTCGCATTTTATTATTGCCGTTCTCCATTCTCTACGGTCTGATAATTATTCTCCGGAACTTCTTTTACGATAAAAATTATTTAAAATCAGCAGAATTTAATTTCCCGCTGATTTGCGTAGGTAACCTGGCAGTAGGTGGTACAGGTAAATCGCCGATGGTAGAATACATCGCTGAGATATTATTACAGTCTGGCTTTAAAATCGCAACACTTAGCAGGGGCTACAAAAGAAAAACCAAAGGTTACCTGATTGCAAATTCAACGACCACTGCAATCGATATCGGTGATGAACCGATGCAGTTTCACCAGAAGTTTCCTGAAGCTGCTATTGCAGTTGGTGAAGAACGTATTGTTGCTATCCCACAAATATTGCATGATCGTCCCGAAACGGAAGTAATTATCCTGGATGATGCTTTTCAGCACCGGTCAGTAAAAGCGGGCTTTAATATTTTACTTACACAGTATAAAGATCTTTTTACTCAGGATTTCTTTCTGCCAACAGGCGATCTCAGAGATCAACCTGCATCTTACAAAAGAGCAGACGTGATCGTAATAA
>JAQBNK010000111.1 GCA_028288595.1 Chitinophagaceae bacterium | reverse complement strand
TAATATGCATATTTTTTTTAATAAATATCCATCCTCTTTAAATGTAAGCTGCATTGGCTTGAATGGTTTCCTGTATGTTTGATAACAAAGAGCTCACTCATGTGCGGACTTGAATCCTATCCGTTATTCTCCTACTTCCTTACCTTCGCGGAGTTATGGAAATAACCGCAAAAACAGCCTCCCAGCTCCGCTTAACTGGAGAAGAATTCGAACTCATCAAACAAAAACTCGGTCGCACTCCCAACTTCACGGAACTCTGTGCATTTAGCAGTATGTGGAGTGAGCACTGCAGTTATAAGAACTCGATTAAATGGCTGAAAACCCTCCCTCGTGATGGTGGGCGTATGCTCGTAGCCGCAGGGGAAGAGAATGCGGGATTGATGGATATGGGCAATGGCTTCGGCGTCGTATTTAAAATTGAATCGCATAATCATCCAAGTGCAATAGAACCCTTCCAGGGTGCCGCAACAGGTGTAGGAGGAATTCACCGGGATATTTTTACAATGGGTGCCCGCCCAATAGCCTCACTTAATAGCCTGCGTTTTGGAAATCTTGCCGATACAAAAACACAACGTCTTTTAAAAGGTGTTGTAAAAGGAATCGGGCATTATGGAAATTGTTTTGGTGTTCCTACGGTTGGCGGTGAAGTTTATTTTGAAGATTGCTATCATACGAATCCTTTGGTGAATGCCATGAGTGTTGGAATTATGAAAGCCGATAAAATGATCAGCGCTACCGCAAAAGGAACGGGCAACCCCGTTTTTATTGTAGGAAGCGCAACCGGTAAGGATGGTATTGGTGGAGCTTCATTCGCTTCAGCTGATATCACTGCTGAGAGTACCGAAGAATTGCCCGCAGTTCAGGTAGGGGATCCCTTCCAGGAAAAAAAATTACTGGAAGCTTGTCTTGAAGTAATTGAAACAGGCGCCGTAGTGGGAATGCAGGATATGGGTGCCGCAGGTATTATTTGCTCAACCGCGGAAATGAGTGCTAAAGGAGAAGTGGGAATGAGGATAGATCTCGATAAGGTTCCTACACGCCAGGAAAATATGAAACCTTTTGAATTATTGCTAAGCGAGAGCCAGGAAAGAATGCTGATCGTAGTTGAAAAAGGAAAAGAAGATTCGGTTTTGAAAGTGTTTGATAAATGGGATCTGCCCTGCAAACAGATTGGTGAAGTAACAGATGATAAACTACTGAAGTTTTATGTGAATGGAAACCTCGAAGCAGAAATTCCCGCGTATGAATTGGTGTTAGGCGGAGGTGCTCCTCAATATACACGGGAGTACAGAGAACCTGCTTATTTTGAAAAAATCAAAAACTGGAATGTAAAAGATGTAAAAGATCCGGGGGAAAAAGAGTTGCTAAAAATTGCTGAGCAATTAATTTCTTTACCATCCATTGCAAATAAAAAATGGGTCTATACCCAATATGATAGTATGGTAGGCGCGGCAAATGTTTCTACTAATAATCCTTCTGATGCTTCTATTATTCTGGCGAAGGGAACAGGAAAAGCTTTGGCAATTACTGTTGATTGTAATAGCAAATATGTATTTGCAGATCCGTATAAAGGTGGAATGATAGCAGTAGCTGAAGCAGCACGAAATATTGTTTGCTCCGGCGGCGAACCGATTGGCGTAACCAATTGTCTCAACTTTGGTAATCCTTATGATCCTGAAGTGTATTACCAGTTTGTAAAAGGCGTGACAGGTATGGGCGATGCATGTAAAAAGTTTAATACACCGGTAACAGGAGGTAATGTTAGTTTTTATAATCAGAATCCGGAGGGCCCTGTTTATCCTACGCCAACAATTGGTATGGTGGGTATTATTGATGATCCCGCAGATGCCATGACGATGTATTTTACCAATGAGGGTGACATTATTTTATTGGTAGGAAAACAACAAAATGATATTGCTTCATCGGAATATTTACACAAGCTGAAAAAAACTGAATACTCACCCGCTCCTTATTTTAACCTGGACGAAGAATATGCAACACAGCAATTTATTTCATCTATTATAAAAAACAAACTTATTAACAGTGCTCATGATATAAGCGAAGGCGGATTGATGATCACTTTACTGGAGTCATCCTTTTTTAAAGGATTAAGTTTCGCCGTTACTAAACAGGATAAAACTATTCGTAACGATGCCTACTGGTTTGGCGAAGCGCAGGGAAGGGTAGTGATTAGCTGCAGCAAAGAAAATGCACAGGGCATCAAACAAAAAGCCAGCGTGGCAGGTATTGAGGTAACAGAAATCGGGAAAGTTTATTCCGGCAATATCTTAATTAATGATATTGATTTTGGTCCCGTTGAAGTATGGAAGAAAAAATACGATACTGCCCTTGAGAATATAATTAAGAATTAATGAACGATGCTAAACCTTTAATAATAGTTACCGGCGCTGCAGGTTTTATAGGAAGCTGCATGGTGCAATACCTGAATGAAAATGGATTTGATAACCTGGTGCTGGTAGATGATTTTGGTGTTGAAGAAAAAAGAAATAACTGGGAGAATAAACAATATCAAACCATAGTTGAAAGATATAATCTCTTCAACTGGCTAAAGGAAAGGGAAACAAAAGTTGATTATGTAATTCATCTTGGTGCAAGAACTGATACAACAGAATTCGATTATGCCATTCATGAGGAATTAAATGTTCGCTATTCCCAGGAGATATGGAAATATTGCATTGAAGAAAATGTGCCGCTGATCTATGCTTCTTCTGCAGCTACTTATGGCAGTGGCGAAAAAGGATATGCTGATGAGCATGATGTTGTAGAAAAATTAGTTCCGCTAAATCCTTACGGGATAAGTAAAAATGAATTTGATAAATGGGCCTTGCAACAAAACGCTCACCCGCCGTTCTGGGCCGGGTTGAAATTTTTTAATGTGTATGGCCCCAACGAATATCATAAAGGCCGCATGGCTTCGGTTATCTGGCATTCATTCAACCAGGTAAATGAAAAAGGCGTTGTAAAACTTTTTAGAAGTCATAAAGAAGGAATTAAAGACGGGGAACAACTTCGTGATTTTATTTATGTAAAAGATGTTGTCAAAGTGATCTCCTGGATGATGGAAAAAACTTTAAAAGCCAGTTCTGAAACTTCACAGCTGGAACCAGGGTTATATAATCTCGGTACGGGAACGGCCCGTTCTTTTAATGATCTGGTAAGAGCTACTTTCTCAGGTTTAGATAAAGAAACTGCTATTCATTACATCGATATGCCGGAAGATATCCGCGACAAATACCAGTATTTCACCCAGGCAGATATGCATAAATTGAAAGCAGCTGGTTATAGGGATGAATTTTATACACTCGAAAGTGGTGTGGATGATTATGTAAGAAATTATCTCCGCCGCAAAACATACTATTGATCATTCGTTTATCCACGCTGCCATTGTTCTGTTGTAGATTTGACCAAAGCTTCACTCATGTCAAAAAAAATTGCCATTATCGGCGGCGGTAACCTCGGGGCTGCTATTGCGGAAGGTTTACTGCATAGCGGTTTTATAAAAGCTTCAGATATTATTGTTACCCGAAGAAATATTCAGCCACTTGATTATTTGAAACAAAAAGGTGTTCACACAACTAGCAATAATATAGATGCGGTTGAATTTGCCGATTATATTATACTGGCATTAAAGCCTTTCCAGGTGAAGGATGTGCTGGCTGAAGTGAAAGGCGCGCTGGATTCACAAAGACATATATTAATTAGTGTGGTAACAGGTTTTTGGATGAAGGAGATCGATGAGGTTGTTAGCCAGGAATTGCCGGTTTTCCGTGCGATGCCCAACACTGCAATTGCGATAAGAGAAAGTATTACGTGTATATGTCACCAGCACGCCAGTGAGGAGCAAAAACAATTTGTATCGGAACTTTTCAACCAGCTCGGACTTTCTGTGATGATCGAAGAAAAATTAATGGATGCCGCAACCGTGCTTGGCGCTTGCGGAACTGCGTATGCAATGCGTTACATACGGGCTAACATCCAGGGTGGAATCGAAATTGGTTTCGATGTAAAAACGGCTTCATTAATTGCAGCTCAGACCGTTAAAGGCGCAGCGCAATTATTGCTTTCTCACCAGACACATCCTGAGCAGGAAATCGATAAAGTGACTACTCCTAAAGGCTGTACCATTGCGGGCCTGAATGAAATGGAGCACCAGGGTTTTAGCTCTTCGCTTATAAAAGGAATTACAGTGAGTTATAAAAAAATAGTAAATGACATGTAAGGCAGGCAGCCATTAAATTCCTTGTTCCTTGTTCGATATTCAATAGTAATGCACTTTAAATCCACATTCTTATAATGATTGGTTAGAAATCGTCCAAAATCTTTTGACTGCCGGAAAATTCGTGTAGGTTTGTATGACCTCCGAGAATCTTCTGGACTTTTCTCCGGTCAAAAATCAATTCAAAACTCAAAAGTAAAAATTCAAAAAGACCCTTAACAGGTGATCTATTTTTGAATGTTGTTTTGTTTTTTGAATTTCTCAGAGAAGAACAAAAAATAGTTATATGGCTAAGTACATTTTTGTAACCGGTGGCGTAACGAGTAGTTTGGGGAAGGGTATTATCGCCGCTTCTCTCGCTAAATTATTGCAGGCAAGGGGAGTAAACGTTACCATTCAAAAGTTTGATCCTTACATCAACGTTGATCCCGGCACATTAAATCCTTACGAACACGGCGAGTGTTATGTAACGGAAGACGGGGCAGAAACCGATCTTGATCTTGGACACTACGAACGCTTCCTTAGTATTTTTACTACACAGGCGAATAACGTTACAACAGGTCGCATTTACCAGCATGTTATAAACAAAGAAAGAGAAGGTGCTTTCTTAGGAAAAACAGTACAGGTTGTTCCGCATATTACTGATGAGATCAAACGCCGTATGCTGTTGATCGGCAAAGAAGGTAAATATGATGTGGTGATCACTGAAATAGGCGGTACTGTTGGTGACATTGAAAGTTTGCCTTTTATAGAAGCAGTGCGCCAGTTACAATGGGAGCTTCCCGATGAAGATGTAGCTGTGGTTCATCTTACACTGATACCTTATTTGAGGGCAGCAAAAGAATTAAAAACAAAACCGACGCAGCACAGTGTAAAAATGCTGAGTGAAACAGGCGTTCATCCTGATGTGATCGTTTGCCGCACAGAAGAACCGCTGAATAATGATCTCAAAAGAAAGATCGCTTTATTCTGTAACGTAAAAGTAGAAGCTGTAATTGAAGCGATGGATGCACCGACCATTTATGAAGTGCCGCTGGCAATGCTGCAGGAAAAACTTGACCTGATCTGCATGCGCAAACTAAATCTTACTAATCTCAAAGAACCTGAGCTGGATAAATGGAAGGAGTTTTTGGATAAGCTTAAATATCCAAAAAGTAAAATTTCTATTGGGTTGATTGGAAAATACATAGAGCTGCAGGATGCTTATAAATCTATTTTAGAAAGCTTCATACATGCAGGCGCTATGAATGAAGTAAAAGTTCAGGTAGTGAATGTGCACAGCGAATTTATTACCGACGAAAATGTGGCAGAAAAGTTAGACGGACTCGATGGCTTATTAGTTGCCCCGGGTTTTGGCCATCGTGGTATTGACGGAAAAATCGCTGCTGTAAAATATGCACGTGAAAATGGTTTGCCATTTTTTGGAATTTGTTTGGGAATGCAGATGGCTGTAATTGAATTTGCAAGAAATGTATTGGGATTAACCGACGCTCACTCAACCGAGATGAACCAGCAAACCGGCGAGCCGGTAATTAATATGATGGAGGAACAGAAGCGGATTAAAATGATGGGCGGAACCATGAGGCTGGGGGCTTATCCCTGTGATGTTAAGCCGGGAACTTTAGCGCACACGATCTACGGGTCGGAAAGTATTTCTGAACGTCACCGCCATCGTTATGAATTTAATAACCAGTACATGGAACAATTTGAAACCAATGGAATGGTTGCCTCAGGAACTAACCCGGACACAGGTTTGGTGGAAATAATGGAAATCCCTTCACACCCTTTTTTCATTGGCGTACAGTATCACCCGGAATTAAAAAGTTCGGTAGAGAATCCTGCTCCGTTATTCGTTCATTTTATCGGCGCAGCGAAAAAACACAATGAAGGAAAACTTACAATGAAAAACCCGCTTTTGCAAAGCGAAATAATCTAACTAATCCTTCTTTTAATAATTAATCCCGCTGAAAGGCGGGATTTTGTTTTTCTGTACTTTCATTTTTTAAATTAAGACAATGAAGAACATTATTTTTTTATGGCTTGCACTTTTTTGCTCTTATTCATTACTTGCCCAGCCACCAAAAGGGTTGAGCTGGAGTAAAGATGGAAACAGTTATTACGAAAGCGGTGAGAAAGGTATTGTAAGAGTTCAGTTGCCTTCTGTACAAAGCACCGTTATAGCAGATAAATCCAAACTAACTCCAGCGGGTCAAACTGCTGCGTTGGCAGTAAGGAATTTTTTCTTTTCAGCCGATGAAAACAGATTGTTGATTTATACGAATTCACAAAAAGTATGGCGGTATGATACAAGAGGCGATTATTGGGTGCTTGATTTAAAATCAAACAAATTAAAACAGGTGGGGAAGCAACGACCGGTGAGTTCACTGATGTATGCGAAATTCTCTCCTGATGGAAATAAAGTCGCTTATGTTAGTCAGCACAACCTGTTTGTCGAGGATATTAATTCAGGTGTTGTTAAACAATTGACAACCGATGGTACTGATAAGATGATTAATGGAACTTTCGACTGGGCTTACGAAGAAGAATTTGGTTGCCGGGATGGTTTCAGGTGGAGCCCCGATGGCAAAAGCATTGCTTACTGGCAGATCGATGCAAGAAAGATCGGAACATTTTTATTGATTGATAATACAGACTCTATCTATTCCTTTACGAAACCGGTTGAATATCCAAAAGTAGGCAGTGATCCTTCAGCTTGTAAAATTGGTGTGGTGGATATAACGACGGGTAAAACAAACTGGATGAAGGTTCCCGGCGATCCTGTGCAGCATTATATTCCCAGGATGGAATGGGCACATAACAGCAGTGAGATAATTCTTCAGCAACTGAACCGCAAACAAAACGACAGTAAAATATTTTTAGTAAATGCAAAAACCGGAAGTGCTTCAGAAATTTATCATGAAAGCGATAAAGCATGGATAGATATTAAGAGCCGCTGGCACGATGATGATCCTTCGGGATGGGAGTGGCTGCAAAACGGTCAGTCTTTTCTTTGGGTAAGTGAAAAAGACGGATGGAGACAGTTATATGTTGTTTCAAAAGATGGAAGATCTGAACGCCTGCTTACAAAGGGTGATTATGATATTATTGATATTTCCGCTATTGATGAAGGAAGTGGTTACGTTTATTTTACGGCCTCTCCTCAAAATGCAACACAGCAATATTTATATCGTATCACTCTTGATGGAAGCGAATCATTTCAATTGGTTACACCGGCAGAACAAAGCGGAACGCATAGTTATGAAATATCGCCTAACGGTAAAATTGCACAACATAGTTTTACCAGTGTAAGTGCGCAACCTGTTGTGAACTGGGTTAGTTTACCAGGGCATGTTCCTACTGTTGCAAATAACCGGATGCCGGTTCGTAACACTTCTGGTGTCGAATTTTTCAAGCTCACTACAGAAGAAGGTGTGATAATGGACGGCTGGATCATCAAGCCTTATAATTTTGATTCAACCAAAAAATATCCTGTTGTATTTTATGTATATGGCGAACCTGCGGCGCAGACAGTAGTGGATAAATATGGTGAAGCAGGAACGTTTTTATATGCAGGTGATATGCGCCGGGATGGCTACATACAGGTAAGCCTGGATAACCGCGGTACTCCTGCTCCTAAAGGTGCAGCATGGAGAAAATCGATCTACCGGAGTATTGGTATCATTAATATTCGTGACCAGGCGCTGGCTGCAAAGCAAATTCGCAACTGGCCGTTCGTAGATAGTACGCGTCTGGCGGTTTGGGGATGGAGCGGCGGCGGGTCCTCCACATTAAATTTATTGTTTCAATATCCGGGACTTTATCAAACGGGTATTGCGATAGCACCTGTTGCTAACCAGCTGACCTATGATAATATTTACCAGGAAAGATACATGGGTCTTCCGCAGGAAAATAAACAGGATTTTATTAAGGGATCGCCGGTTACTTATGCAAAAAATTTAACGGGTAAATTATTGCTCGTGCATGGAACGGGAGATGATAACGTGCATTATCAGAATAGTGAAATGCTCATCAATGAGCTGGTAAAAGCAAACAAAGTTTTTCAATTAATGTCTTATCCCAATCGTACGCATAATATTAATGAGGGGCTTGGCACATTCAGGCACCTCGGTTCTACATTCACGGAATTCTTAAAAAGGAACTGCCCGCCGGGAGGGAGGTGAGGAATTCTAAAATTTGATTACTGCTCAAACCTCGCAAGCTTATTTTCTTTTGAATTGTTCCATTCATCATTAAAGCTGTTGCCTTCTGCGGAACGGTGATTACTCACCGCTTCATCAAATATCCTGGTCACGTTTTCTTTGTTATGCTGAAATGATTGTTTGTTGTATGCAGATATGAGTGCTCTTTCCAGGTCATGATTTTCGGCGGCAGTCTCTTTTTCCAATTGTTCTCTTAAATTAACACGTTCGCTATAACTTCCATCCGGCAATAAAGATTTCGCAATTACAGGCATCAGTTCGATCAGCATTAAAATAACTACGAGTAAATAATACCTGAATTGCAAGGCAGCATTATCCTTTATTAAATTTTGTAAGGCTTCGGTTCTTGTAAGAAAACCATCATTCAATAATGTTCTGAAGCTGGCACTCTCACTTGCTTTTTCCTGGTTGATAGATGCAATAGCGCTGTCAATTTTACTGAGTGCAGGTTTGTTAGCCGAAGTTAACTGTGCATACTCATTATCCAGTTTTTGATATTGAGCCTGTTTTGCTTTGGCAATATCTTTCAAACCAATTTTACCGGTTCCGCCGGTTCCATCTGTTTCTGCAATAAAACTATTCCTGGCATCCGCTACTTCCTGGTATTTGGTATGCTCGCTTAGTATAATTGTATTTCTCTGCTGCTGTAATTCACTCAATTGAATGGCATACAGGCTATCGGTTTTTTGTTGCTTCAATTTAATACGCTGCGCATTATCAACTGATATCTGGGCGTGGATCTCCTTATCAAACAAATACAATAATGCCGGCTGGGCCATGAAGGTTCCAATAGTTAAGGCAAGCACTCCGCGAAATGCCAGGGGTAAAAACTTCAGCTTGTTTCTCGAATTGATTCCTTTTATCAACGCCCTGTCAATATTCAAAATGATCCATCCCATAAAGATTCCGAGAGGAACCGCGTAGATAAAAGAAGTTACTACTGTTGAAAAAAAATAGGTCCATGCCAAGGTGGCAAACAGCCAGGTCCCTGCAACTGTCCACCCTACAATGGCGTAACGGTTACGATCTACTTCACAATCTTTAATGATCTGTTCTTCGGCGGTAGCCAGCCACCATAAAAACTTTTCTGAACGGGTAGGTACATAACTTATCCTCCCGGAAACTGAGATGAGTTTTTCCTGCATAATAATTAATTATTAATTGGCTGAAGAAGGGATGGACAAAGACGAAACATGGTAAAGTTAACGACGGAAAGCGGCTGCAATAAAATTTTCCAGGGAAAAAATTAATGCAAGGCTTCCCTCCGGCCACTAAAAATTTAATTATAAACGGAAGAAAATGTGGTTTGGTATGTTTAAAGCGTTATTTCTTAAGGGTGTAGAGCGCTTTTTAAGGGCCTGTACGCTTTGTCATCCCAATCACTACCTTTGCCGCCTGATTTGATAAATTTATATGAAGACTGACAAGAATACCATTATTGGTTTTGTACTGCTGGCGCTGTTATTTTTCGCTTTTTTCTGGTATACAAATAAGCAGCAGCAAACCGTTCTGGCCGAGCAAAAAAAGAGAGAGGATTCACTTGCAAGAGTTAAGGGAACCAATATTAAGCCCGTAGACACTGCGACGGCGAGGCTGGATTCTTCCCGTTTAGATTCAGTGAACAGGGTTGCCACCGCCGGTAATTTTGCTACAGCTGCTACCGGTACTGAACAGGAAATGGTGGTTGAAAATGAAGTAATGAAGGCCATTTTTTCCAATAAAGGTGGCATGCTGAAAAGCGTTGAATTAAAAAAATACAGCAATAGTTATACAAATAAGCCCGTAGTGCTCGGGGGGACAGTTAACGATAAACTTGCTTATAGTATTAACACCGCCTCGAATCAGTCAACACTTACATCTTCATTATTTTTCACTGGCGCCCCTGTTATTAAAAACGCTGATGGCTCACAGACGATCAATTTTACATTAGCCGCTAATGGACAATCGATCACCCATTCCTATTTAGTACGGGCTGGTGATTATATGATCGACTGGAACATAGGTTTACAGGGAGCGGACCAGTTACTTTCACAAAACATATTAAACCTTCAGTGGAGCTTGCTGGTAAAGCAGCAACAGAAAGATATTAAGTATGAAAGGCAGCAATCGAGACTTGCCTATGTTGAAGATGCTAAATACGATTTTAGTTATGCCGCTACAGGTGCTTCTCATACTATAGAAAAGCCTTCGCAATGGGTAACTTTTAAACAACAGTTTTTTAATGCCACACTGATTGCTAAAAATAATTTTTCATCCGGTCAGCTGCAGTTAACTCCTGAAGGAGATAGCACGCACATTCTTTTTGATGGAACGGCGAGTCTGCGTGTACAAATGCCGGCAGCTGCTGTTTCTTCTGCAAGTTTTCAAATTTATTATGGTCCAACAGATTACAGGGTATTGAATCAATACGGTAATAAAATGGAAAATATAGTTGACCTCGGGTCAGGCATATTTTCTTTTGTAAAATATATCAACCGGTTTATTATTATGCCGGTGTTTCATTTCTTCGCTAAGATCGTTTCAAATTATGGCTGGGTAATTTTACTGCTCACACTTTGTATCAGGCTGGTAACAGGTCCGCTTACTTATACGAGTTACCTGAGCGGTGCCAAAATGAAAGTCTTAAGACCAGAGCTTGATACGCTGAAGAAAAAATTCGGAGAGGATCAGCAGGGTTTCGCAATGGAGCAAATGAAACTATTCCGGGAAGCAGGAGTAAATCCATTAGGAGGTTGTATACCGGCATTACTCCAGATTCCTATATTCTTTGCCTTGTATAGTTTTTTCAATTCGAATATCGATCTGAGGGGACAGTCATTTTTATGGTCGCATGATCTGTCGCAGTACGACACGATTGCTACCTTGCCTTTCTCCATTCCTTTTGGTTATGGCGATCATGTAAGTCTATTTACATTAATGGCTGTAATAACCAGTTTCCTTATCTCTATTTACAATATGAGCATGACACCGGATCAAAGTAACCCGGTGATGAAATACATGCCTTATATT
>JAQBNK010000094.1 GCA_028288595.1 Chitinophagaceae bacterium | reverse complement strand
CACGCGGCATGGCTGGTTCAGACTTGCGTCCATTGACCAATATTCCTTACTGCTGCCTCCCGTAGGAGTCGGGCCCGTGTCTCAGTGCCCGTGTGGCTGATCATGCTCTCACATCAGCTACTGATCGAAGGCTTGGTGGGCTTCTACCCCGCCAACTACCTAATCAGACGCACACCCATCATTAAGTGATAAATCTTTAATACCATGGTGATGCCACCTCAGTATACTATGGGGTATTAATCCGGGTTTCCCCGGGCTATCCCCCGCTTAAAGGAAGGTTGTGTACGTGTTCCGCACCCGTTTGCCGGTCGCCACCCATGTATTGCTACACTGTGCTGCCCCTCGACTTGCATGTATTAAGCCTGCCGCTAGCGTTCATCCTGAGCCAGGATCAAACTCTCCATTGTAAATGTTGTTTGAACTCTGACTATTAATCTCTCTCGAAATCAACGTCGGATTTAATTATTGTTGTTTTACGCTTCGTTTTGCCTTACCATAACTATTTACATAATTATGTACTGCTGTTTCCAACTTTCAAAGATCTTAATCACCTCTTATCTCCGCAGCTTTTTACAGCTACTTCAACTTAAGGTTATCGTTGATGCCAAAGGATACGATCCTTTTACTTTAGCCACCTGACTGGCCTGAAACATCTCTTAAAGAACTGACCCGTTTTTCGTATCGGGTTGCAAAGGTAATTGTCCTGCAGTTAGTGAACAAATCTTTTTGAGATTTTCTGAAAAGATTTTATCATCCTGCTACTCTTTTCAACTCCCTAAAACATCTAATAAGAACTACCGTTTTTCTACCGGGTTGCAAAGGTACGCGGTAATAACTTTGTGAACAAGAAATAATCAAAAAATATTCAATTATTTTTTCGGTTAATAGCTTAGAAAAATTCGGAGGACAAAGATAATCTCTCTGCGACGTTTATCAAAAAATATAGACTCCTTTTATGCTTTCTTTATCTATTAATATCTCTTCAAGGAACTGTGCTTTTCTCAAGCGGGGTGCAAATATAGAAGGCGAAACAATGTCTGCCAAGTTTTTTTAAGAAATAGCCGTTAGCGAAAATATAAAACCGCAAATTGCCCAAGTGCTTTATTGCTTACAATCAAGCCTGCGCTACATTTAAGATCACCCAAAAAAATCCTGCGGAAAATTCACTGCTTTTAAAAAAAGACCGTCCGGCGGAGCCGAAAAATCTGCCAAACTGTTATTACCTGACTGGATAATGGTTTTAAACTCGTCCAGGCTTATGGTTCCCCTGCCTACTTTAAGCATCGTGGCAACCAGGGCCCGGACCATTCCACGCAAAAAGCGATTCGCCTTTATATAATAAGCCAGCGATTCGCCGTCTTCCTTCCATACCGATACTTCTATCGTGCAAATGAAGGTTTTAACCTGGGTATTGCGCTTGGAAAAGGAACTAAAATTTTCATAGTTCATTACCACCTGCGCGGCCTCCTGCAACAAGTTGATATCCAGCTTATAGGGATAATACCACGCAAATCCTTTTTTAAAAGGGTTTTTGTCTTTATATATGTAATACACGTACTCGCGGCTACCAGCGCTAAAACGGCAATGAGCATCATTTTTAACCTGCCTGATCGACCTCACTGCAATCTCTGGTGGCAGCACCGCATTTAAATTATATAACTGCTGTGCGTCAATGACTAATTCTGTATCAAAATGAAAATAATTCTGCAGCGCATGAACCCCGCTGTCCGTACGCGAACTCCCGGTTAAATTCATTTTCTCCCGGAATATGGTCAGAAGGGCTGATTCAACCGCTCCCTGGATCGTCCTGCTATTCTCCTGGATCTGAAAGCCACTAAAACCGGTGCCCTTGTAAGCGACTTCTAAAAAATAACGCATGAGTAAATTTATAAACGGAGCATGGTACGGAACCTGTCTTTATATTTTTCGTCGAGTAACTGATCTTCAAGGATATTATAATTAGCCGGATCGTAAACAAAAGCGAACGCCATCTGGAAAAACTGGAACCTCGTCTGATCGTTCAGAAATAACGTACTCAGGTTTTTAATATTCTGACTGGTATAACATTTAGTGCTAAAGGCTTTACGAGCAGATTGTATCATCAGTGCGTCAGAATTTTGGGCAGCCATCCGCTTTCTCAACTTTATAAAATCATCATCAGCGGCCACTTCAGTACAGTTCGAATTTTTAGCGGGAAGCGTTTTTATTTCGGCAAACGGCTGCTTAAATGGATTACTGACACTGTCTTTTAAAGGACGCTCAGGCAGTTTTCCCTGGAAAGTATCCACACCCGCTGCGTCTGGCTTGTCTGTCTTTTTCCGATCTGCAGTTCCCTTACCGGCTTTCTTATCAGCTGGTATGAGGACTTTAATGGTGTCGACTTTAGTTTTTCCCTGATCATAGAATACGATACTTGTACCTTCCTGGTTAGCCTGTTCCATCACCTTGGTGATCAAAGAATTGTCCATACTGTCTTTTCCAGTTTGCTTAACCGGCTTCCCCGTTTTCTTTTTCTTATCGCTTTTTACCACTTCTTTTTTAGGCCGGGCAGTTTCATCAAACCTGATCTGGAGTAAAGACGGATCGCTGGTTGCTTCTGCCAGCATTTTAGCAAATTCGGAAGGTTGCCCGGTATCAACCGGGGCGTCCGTATTTTCTGTTCCGCTACCAATAACTGACTTCGATTCAATATTTAATAAATGCCATTTACCATTATTATTTTTTAAAGTAAAGCCTAGATCTTTCCCCTTTACCAGTACCGGGAATTTCAGCTCTTCCTGCTGCTTTTTGATAACCAGGGTGTATTGCCCATCCGTTAATTGAGGAATTATTACGTACCCTGTTTTACCTGAGGTATAATTTTTCTGATTAAGGTTCAATGCAAATTTCTGCTGGTCGTCTGCCTGTATATATAAGAAATGGTTTTGCGACCATGCAGATAAAGAAACAAACAACATCATGATCCATACCATCATCACCTTCAACTGTAAATTCATTATTGGGCTGAGTTTAAACAAAACTATATGAAAAAAAGAAACCGGTACAACAATTAGCATTCCGATAATTATGCCATAATTGTTTTAATACACTCGCTTCCTGTACGTTGAGGGGTAGCTATCTTTACCATAAACTCAATGCAATGAAGAAATTTTTCTTTTCATTTACTACCCTCATTATTAGTTTTTATGCATTCTCCCAGGAACAAAGCGATGCCGGTGCAGCAATATCGAAAACAGAATACAGAGCTGCGGCTCCGAAAATCAATGATCTCGTTCATACGAAACTGGATGCACGATTTGATTTTCAGAAAGCTTACCTGTATGGAAAAGCCTGGATCACTATTAAACCTCATTTTTATCCGACAGATTCACTTACGCTCGATGCAAAGGGTATGACCATTCACCAGGTTGCATTAGTAAGCAGCGGAAAAAATATCCCTCTCCATTATAGCTATGATAATAATCTTTATTTAAAAATTCACCTGAATAAAACCTACCGTAATACCGAACAGTACACCATCTATATTGATTATACTTCCAAACCAAATGAATTCCAGTCACAGGGAAGTGCAGCTATTACAGAAGCGAAAGGCTTATATTTTATCAACCCAAGCGGTGAGGATAAAACAAAACCTATCCAGATCTGGACACAAGGGGAAACCGAATCCAATTCAGTATGGCTACCCACAATAGATAAACCAAATCAAAAATGTACCGAAGAAATCAGTATGACGGTTCCTTCAAAATTTGTGACGTTATCAAATGGCGTACTGGCTAGCCAGAAAAAAAATGCTGATGGCACCCGGACAGATACATGGAAAATGAATCTTCCTCACTCACCCTATCTTTTTTTTATGGGTGCCGGGGAATATGCCATTGTAAAAGATTCTTACAAGGGAAAGGAAGTCAGTTATTATGTTGAAAAACCTTATGAAGCTGTTGCGAGAAAAATTTTTGGCTTAACACCTGAGATGATCAAATTCTATTCACAGGTTTTAGGAGTTGATTATGTATGGCCCAAATATTCCCAGATTGTTGGAAGGGAGTATGTAAGCGGTGCCATGGAAAATACTACAGCAACACTGCACCAGGAAAGTGCACAACAGGATGCCAGGCAACTTACGGATGGCAATGCATGGGAGGATGTTATTTCCCACGAATTATTTCATCACTGGTTTGGAGACCTGGTTACTGCTGAGAGCTGGAGCAATATTACCGTAAACGAAAGTTTTGCCGATTACAGTGAATACCTCTGGCGGGAATATAAATATGGAAAAGATGCTGCCGACGAACACGGTTATACAGCCATGCAAAATTATCTCGGCAGCCCCGGCGAGTCGGCAAAAGATTTAGTAAGATTTTATTACAAGGATAAAGAAGATGTCTTCGATTTGGTTAGCTACCAGAAAGGAGGACGCATCCTGCATATGCTCCGCAATTATGTTGGTGACAGTGCTTTTTTTAAATCGCTCCATCTTTACCTGGATCAAAATAAATTCGGAAACGGTAATGCGCATAAACTGCGGCTGGCTTTCGAACAGGTAACAGGTAAAGACCTCAACTGGTATTTTAACCAGTGGTATTTTGGAAGTGGTCATCCCGTCCTGGATATCAGTTATCATTATAACAATGCAGCAAGGCAACAAACTGTAATTATTAAACAGTCGCAGCGCTCGGGGAAACTTTTCCGGTTACCCATGGCCATTGATGTTTATACCGGTTCTTCTAAAACACGATACAATGTCTGGATCGAACATCCATCAGATAGTTTCAATTTCCCCGCGAACACGCAACCCGATCTTGTAAATGTTGATGCAGAAAAAATTACGCTCGCCGTTAAACGTGATAATAAAACACTCGCCCAGTATATTCATCAATACCGTTACGCCGGAAGTTATATTGACCGGCTTGAAGCAATCAATTATGCAACAACCCATATCAGTGAAAATGGTTCCTTACCCTTTTTGAATGAAGCATTAAGTGACAAATATTTTCAACTTCGCAGTAAGGCAATTAATGCATTTGCAGACACTGCATTCGATGAAACCACGGAACAAAAAATTTTCCAGATCGCTAAAACAGATCCCAAAAAAACCGTTCGTGCAGAAGCAATAGACCTGTTAGGCACTAAAAGAGACATTAAATACAAAGAATTTTTTGTGAGCAACCTTCACGACTCATCTTACTCGGTTGCGGGTTCTGCCCTGCAGGCGCTTAACTGGATAGATCCGCAAATGGCCGTTCAACAAGCCAGGATATTAAGCAAAGAACCCGCAAAAGGAAAATTAAGCACTGCTTTAAATACCATTCTGATTTTGTCCGGTGATCCAACTGCCGGTACCAATATCCTTACTGAATTTGAAGGTCTCGCATTTGGCCAGGAAAAATATGATGAAGCGCAGCTCGTTGGTGCTTTTATCAGTAACACGCAAAATACCGAGCAGGTTAAAAGAGGGGTTGATGCGCTTGTAAAATTTCGGGATACCGCACCAGACCAGTACAAAGAAGAACTCGCCACATTTATTAACGAGATCATGTTCGGTAATATCATCAGCAAAAAAGAAGCAGAAATGAATGGCGCCACCAATGCAGCGGTATTAAAAGAACAGATTGATTATATTAAATCGAAAATCCCGAAGAAATAAATTGGTTGGCAGTTGGCGGTTGATAGTTGGCAGTTGGCGGTTGACGAAAAATAAAGTTGGCAGTTGAAAGTTGAAAGTTGGCCGGAAATAAGTTGTCAGTTGTAGCATAAAATGCCAACTACCAACTGCCAAGCGCCAAGTTTTTTTTACCACCCACCACTGGCACCGCCACCGCCGCTGCTGCCTCCACCAAAACCACCAAAGCCGCCGCCGCCAAAACCGCCGCTATCGCCACCACCCCAGCCGCCGCCGCTTCTTCCACCACCCAGCATGCTGCCCAGGATCATCGGGCCGATAATTCCACCCCCATATCCACGGCGTGAAAACATCCCGCCACGACCGCCCCCACCGCCGCGACCGCGACCCGACATGACTAAAAAAATAATCAGCACTACAATAAATCCGAATAAACCGCTGCCGCTTCTACCACGGGAAGCTGTTTTTTGCCGCTGCACTTTATATTCACCGGTTGCAGCCTTAGAAATATTATCAGTTGCTACATCAAGACCATGATAATAATTTCCTTCCCGGAAATTCGGTGCAATATCATTTTGAATAATGCTGTTTGTCGTAATATCCGGAATAGCGCCTTCCAGCCCATATCCAATTTCAATTTTTATTTTCCTGTCGTCGATCGCTGCAATGATCAGTACCCCGTTATTGGTTTTTTTATTTCCAATCCCCCACTTACGAAACAGGTCTACCGCGTAATCTTCTATCGGATAGCCATCCAGGCTTTTAAGCAGTACAATCGCAATCTGATTGGACGTGCTGTCATCCAGCGCCGTTAATTTCTGCTCCAGGATCTGCAGCTGCTCCGGAGAAAGTACATGCGCATAATCATTCACGAGCTTCGGCGGGTTGGGCCTCGCTGGTAAATTCTGCGCAGTCAACTGAAACGCAGAGAGAAAGATTATAAAAATTGAGAGAAGTTTTTTCATTCAAATTTTGTTGGCAGCTGGCAGTTGAAGGTTGGCCAACCGCCAACGCTCAACCGTCAACTAATATTTACCTGCCAAAAACAATTTCATCCGGTAATTCATTTTTATCTGTCGTGCCATCATAAGGAAAGTGCTGGCATAATGCATCACCAATCTGTCTTACCACCGTTGCAATTCCTGCCGCATAATTTTCTTTATTAAAATGAGCAAGCATAATGTCCACTTCTTTTTTCCAGAATGCATCGCCCAGTTTTTCATGAATTCCCGCATCGGCATAAACCGCCAGTTGTTTATCTTTCAAAGCAACATACACCAACACCGCATTGTGCAACCCGGTCTGGTCCATTTTCAATCCATGAAAAATTTCTACTGCCCTGTCGAGTGCATCCATAAAACGGCAGCGGCTCTCCACGTAAACACGTACTTCCCCACTGGTATGTTTTTCCGCTAATGCAACAGCATCACTGATCAGCTGCTGATCTTCAGCAGAGAAAAAAGGAACATGCTTTGTTTTAAACAATGATAACAGTCCCATTAAAACTGAACTTTAGGTGCTTTTTCAGAACCGGCTTCTGCTGCAAAATATCCTTTCACATGAAAGCCCATCATTCCCGCAAACATTGCATTCGGGAAAGTCCTGATCGTACTGTTGTATTGCTGAACCGAGCCATTATAATCGTTCCGTGCAACATTGATCCTGTTCTCCGTTCCTTCCAGTTGCGCCTGTAATCCGCGGAAAGCATCGTTGGCACGCAGGTTAGGATAGTTCTCTGTTACCACCAGCAATCTTCCGAGGGCCTGCGATAATTGTCCCTGCGCCTGCTGGTACTGCTGTACTTTTTCCGGGGTCAGGTCCTTTGGATCAACACGCATCGAAGTAGCTTTTGCCCTTGCCTCAATAACATTCGTTAAAGTAGTCTGTTCAAAATTCGCTTCGCCTTTCACTGTGTTCACCAGGTTAGGGATCAGGTCCGCACGGCGCTGGTACTGGCTTTCCACATTACCCCATTTGGTTTTTGTGTCCTCATCCAGTTTCACCATTGAATTATATCCGCCACATCCGCATCCGCCGAGGATCAGCACTAATGCGACGATAACTATTAATGCAAGTGTACCTGTCTTCATAACTTTTCTTTTGTTTTTTAAATGGTGTTATGGAACCTTGTGGTTTCATAACTCGTAATATTTTTAGTTTTGTTGTTTAAATGTATGAAGTCTAAGACTAATCATAATTGATACCGAAAATAAAAAAACCCCTGATATTGCAGGGGTTTATATTATAAACGCCATGAATGGTATATGACCGGCTGCATTGCTGATATGTAGCTGCCGTTGTGTCACCCGGTTTTACTTCTTATTGCTAATTCGATTTCACCCTGTTATTCTCCGTATCAGAACCGGTTGACCTGTTGCGTACCGCTTTTAATTTCTGGTTACCAAAACTATAAACAAAAGAAAGTCTTGCGTTCCGGCTTTCACTGCGCTGGCGAAACTGTACATGAATATTGGAATAATCAATCCTTCCTGTTTCCGTATTACCATAAAAAGCATCACTGATGTTCAAACTGATGCGTCCTTTTCTTTCCCACATAAAATGCTGTACACCAAAACTGATATTACTGATCGGTTCCAGCGTTACAAATTCATTGAGGAATTTAGTGATGTAAAAAGCAGACGCTTCAAAGCTCCATGACGGTACCGGCTTATAACTCATTTGCGCAAACAAAGTATAGTTCCATTTATGCTGGTCATAAACAAGATCCAGGTATTTTGCTTTATAATGATTGTTCACCAATTGATTGCTCGCAAACCCATCTATCTTCTTTCCGAATTTTAAAGGAAGGTTCACCATGACCGTAATGTTTTCAAACTTTGCGAGGTTCTCTGGAATGGCATAAGTCAAATTACCTACCTGCTTTGGTGCATTCTGAAAGATCACATCTTTCGTTGTGTTATAGCTTACCCCAAAAAACGGCTGATTCTGGTAAGTGAAATTCAGTTGGAAACCATCTGATATTTCGGGGCGAAGCAAAGGATTTCCGGCTGTGTAAGTAATAGAATCCATGTAAAACACAAAAGGATTTTGTTGCTGAAAACTGGGCCTGTTCACTCTCCTGCTGTACTGCGCAATCGTTGAAATTTTATCAGTGATGGCCCTGGAAACAAAAGCCGAGGGAAACCATTGGAGGTAATTACGGTCAAGCGTTTTTACACCGGCAGACCTGCCCGATGCAATGGTCTGTTCCGCTCTTACACCCGCCATAAAATCCCATTTACCGGTTTTGTGAGAAAAAGTTACATAGCCTGCATTAATGTTTTCCTGGTATTTAAAATCACTGCTTTTTGACGGAAGTAAAATGCCTTCCTGTTTAAAAATTAATGCATTATCAATCGTTGCCATGCTGGTCTTAACACCCAGTTCTGCTTTTGTCGTTTTACTAAAGGGATGTGTGTAATCCAGTTTTGCCACCAGCAGTTTTACCGGGTTGGTAACATCCTGTGTGTTCTTATAAGTTTTGGTTGAAAGTATATTGGTAATGGTTCCGAAATTATCAAGATTGAATTTTGATACATCCACATCAAAATTTAATTCCCGTCCCGATGTATCGAAACTATGTTTCCAGTTAAAGTCCGCAGCGATATTGGTTCTCTTGAAATTTGAATAGTTGAGCGTTTCAAAAGAACTGATCGTTACACCATCTGATAATCTGACCTGGTCTGTATGATTGCGGCTGTTGTTTGATCCTTCCCTGTAAAACCCACGAGCAAATACACCGAAAGTATTTTTCTTGTCAGCGAAAAAATCCACGCCTGCCCTGTAATTATGACTGTTCACATCACTGGGCATATATGTTTTTTGCGAGAACTGGTAAGGCGCTATCTGCCTGTCGAATTCATTATATTGGAAAGTATTGCGATGCAAAAAGCTATAGCCGCCATAAATATTCCATTGCCCTTTTCTATGGTTCAAACTAACGGATGGCGCCACCCGTGAAAAATTACGGTCTACCGGGCCTTGTTTTTTTATCAATCCTGATCCTATCGTTAATGACACACTTCCATTCGTACCCAGGTTTGCATTTTTCTTCAGCACCACGTTAATAATAGCGCCGCCACTCGCATCATATTTAGCAGAGGGGTTAGCGATCACTTCAAACTTTTCAATATTAGATGAAGGCATGTCTCTTAACAGCTGTGTTATATCTGTATACTGCGATGGACGGCCATCTATCATGATCATCACATTCGGCTTCCCTACTATAGATATCTTTTCACCCACCAGCATTACACCGGGAACTTTTTGTAAAATTTCCAGTGCCGTTCCGCCCGCTGCAACAGGGCTGTTCTCCACGTTTACGATTAACTTATCTGCCCGTTGTTCAAGAAAAGGTTTTAGCGCCGTAACCGTTACGTTTTGTAAGGTCTTCGTATTTTCCTGGAGCTTTATTTCGGGCAGCTCCATATTTTTATCTTTTATCGAAACCCGAATTATCGCAGGACTATAACCCACCATAGTTGCCATCACTGCATAGTTACCCGGCTTTATTCCTTCCAGTTTAAAGCTGCCGTCTTCGGCAGTCAAGCCAGCTTTCACCAAGGTTGTATCCGGTCGCACTAAAGAAACAGATGCTTGTCTCGCAGGCTTTTTTCCATTTTCAGAAATCTTTCCTGAAATGCGGTACTGGGAAAATACCAGGACCGGTAATAAAAGAGTTGAGAGTAGAAATATTGATTTCATACAGCGCCAGGTTTGGGTTTAGGCATGTATGACGACCCCGAAAAAAAAATGTTACAGTGGAATGAAAGATTTCTTTTTCGCCTCTTGGGTGAAATTTTTTTATTCGCTTATCGCGGAAATCCCGGGCAGGCTCTTTCCTTCAAAATATTCCAGTAGCGCACCACCCCCAGTTGAAACATAACTTACCTTATCTGCATAACCGAATTGATTAACCGCTGCAACACTGTCACCACCACCCACTAAAGAGAAAGCGCCATTTTGCGTGGCTTCTGCCACTGCTTTGGCAATTGTTTTGGTACCATGCTGAAACTTTTCCATTTCAAAAACACCCATGGGACCGTTCCACAAAATGGTTTTAGAATTTTTTATTACATGCGAAAAATGATCGCAGGCCATGGGACCAATATCCAATCCCATCCAGCTATCGGGAATATTATTACTTGGCGATGTTGAAATATCCGAGTTCATATCGAACTTTTCTGCTATCACAGAATCGGAAGGAAGGTGAATGCAAACACCTTTCGCTTCTGCTTTTTTCAGCAATTCCTGCGCAGTGGTTATTCTTTCATCCTCACAAAGTGAAGTTCCGATTGTTCCGCCCTGGGCTTTCATAAAAGTATACGCCATGCCGCCACCAATAATGATATCTGTCGCTCTTTCCAGTAAATTTTCGATGATCAATATTTTATCTGAAACTTTAGCGCCGCCAATAATTGCAGTGAATGGCTTATCGGCTTTATGTAAAACTTTTTCAGCGCTCTCCACTTCCGCATTCATCAATAAACCGAACATTTTGTTTTCGGGTGAGAAATATTTAGCGATAATAGCGGTGGATGCATGTGCGCGGTGAGCAGTACCAAATGCATCATTTACATAGACATCGCCTAGTTTGCACAATTGCTGCGCAAATTGTGCATCGCCTTTTTCTTCTTCTTTATGAAAGCGAAGATTTTCCAGCAGTAAAACTTCACCGGGTTGTAAGGATGAGGCTAAAGTTTTTGCCTGCTCACCGATGCAATCGTCAGCAAACTTTATTGTTTTGCCATCGAGCAATTGGCTTAAGTGCTGCACAATATGTTTGAGTGAATATTTTTCTTCCGCGCCATCTTTGGGACGACCGAGGTGGCTCATGAGTATCACACTTCCGCCATCATTTAATATTTTATTGATGGTTGGAATAACGGCAGTCATTCTTGTATCATCCGTTATGGCTTGCGTTTGCTTATCCAGCGGGACATTAAAATCCACCCGGATCAAAGCTTTCTCGTTCGAGAAATTGTGCGAGGAAAATTTACTCATGCGTGTCAGGTTATTTCAACAAAATTGTGGAAGAAGTAAGATTATCATCGAGCCGAACTTGAATTCATCAGCGGTTAATTTGGGTGATTAAGCTCAGAAGCTGCATATAAAAGACAAGCTTTTATATCATCCGGTTCCAGGTAGGGAAAATCTTCGAGGATTTTTTCATTAGTCATACCATTCGCCAATAATTCCAGCATGTCGCCTACGCCGAATCTAAGGCCACGTACAGTAGGCTTGCCCCCGAAAACTTCTGGGTTACTGATTATCCTGTTTAATAGCTCGTTTTGCATATTCAAATTTAGTAAAAATGATTCTTCTCTACCTGATGCAACTCATAAAAAACCACAAACCCTGCAGCAATATGCCAAGGTTTGTGGTTGATAATTAATCTTATTTGCGCACTTCGATTTTGTGCAATGACAAGTTGTTTCAGAAGTATTATTTACCAATCAATCCGGCGAAATATTTCACTGTTCTTACCAGCTGGCTCACATAACTCATTTCGTTATCGTACCAGCTAACGGTTCTAACAATCTGTGTATCGCCAACGGTGATCACTTTTGTCTGTGTTGAATCGAATAATGATCCGAAACTTGTGCCGATAATATCACTGCTTACAATTTCATCTTCGTTATACCCGAAGCTTTCATTGGCAGCGGCTTTCATAGCAGCATTCACTTCTTCTGCGGTAACTGTTTTTGCCAGTACTGTATTTAATTCTGTCAATGAACCGGTAACCGTCGGAACACGCTGCGCGGTACCATCCAGTTTTCCTTTCAGGTTCGGAAGCACCAGGCCGATCGCTTTTGCAGCGCCGGTAGTATTAGGAACAATATTTTCAGCAGCAGCTCTTGCACGGCGGAGGTCTCCTTTTGCATGCGGCGCATCGAGCGTGTTCTGGTCGTTGGTGTATGCGTGAACGGTTGTCATTAAACCTGCTTTGATACCATATTTTTCATCCAGCACTTTTGCCATTGGCGCCAAACAATTGGTGGTACAGGAAGCACAACTGATCACTGTTTCACTGCCGTCGAGGATGTTATGATTGACATTAAAAACAATCGTTTTTAAATCGCCGGTGGCGGGAGCTGAAATCACCACTCTTTTAGCGCCGGCTTTTAAATGCGCTTCCGCTTTTTCTTTGTCGGTGAAAAAACCGGTGCATTCCAACACCACATCCACACCGTGATCGCCCCAGGGAATATCTGCCGGATTTTTCTGCGCATATATCCTTATTTCGTGACCGTTGACCGTGATTGAATTTTCGCCTGCAGACACCTGCTGGCCGAACCCGCCCTGGGCTGAATCGTATTTTAAAAGATGCGCCAGCACTTTGGGGCTGGTCAGATCATTAATTGCAACAACTTCAATTCCTTCCATATTATAGATCTGGCGAAAAGCCAGTTTGCCGATCCTGCCAAAACCGTTGATGGCAACTTTAACTGTACTCATTGTAAACCGTTTAAATTTTTAAAAATGCGAGGCGAAATTACGGGTCTAATTTGATAATGGGACAATTTGCCAGCATTGCCGTTGCGATTTGAGCCTGAGGTCGAATTCAATTCGTGAATTTTTTGGCAGAAAGCAATTAGCCGCCTATTTTTGCGCTCCCAATTCAGCCAGTGAATTGGCGACGAACTGGCCCGTTCGTCTATCGGCTAGGACATCTCCCTTTCACGGAGGAAAGACGGGTTCGACTCCCGTACGGGCTACTAGCGGAAGTATTGGAATAAAATCCTGTGCTTCCGTTATTTTTTTTCTAAACATAAGCTACTGTTGCCTAGAAACGATAATGCAAAGAAAGTAAAGTACCTGCGCTATTTGTGTTTGGGAAAGTACTTGGTTAAAGGGATGCCTTTTTGACCTTTTTTAGCGCAAAATAAAAAATCGCTCAATTAACAGAATATATCATTATTTCTCACCTCCTTTAAGCGATCTAAACAGATATTCGATAATCTTCACTGATTTTAAATAATAATATATCCAATTTTTTAGATTTGCGAAAAGATAGCTTCATGTTATATAATCGTGATTTTAGAAAATTAACAGACGAAGAAAAAAGTCAGCATTCAATAGCTGAAGAGTATTACAAAAGTTCTCAGAATTCTATCGGGATAATTGAACCAGGAAAGCTAATTAACTATCACAACTTACTGCCCGATGCTGTGTATTATTACAAGACTTTATTTCCGAACAACTTTTTAAGTACACGGGAGTTTCATAATAGTCATCGAATCAGTCAAATAAAAGAAGAATTTATAAGTTTATTAGATGCGAATCCCTCAGAACTGGATGTTCTCAATTTTATAAAAAATAAAGAAGCTTATTTCATTATTGGTTCAATTTTAAAGTCCTATTATAATTTTGGACACCATAATGCTTTTGCTTTTCGAGAGTTTGAATTGTCATCAACCTTCAAAGCCGATTATTTACTTGTTGGCAAGAATTCTGGTGGTCATGAATTTGTTTTTATTGAACTTGAAAGCCCCAATGGTGCAATCACAATGAGCAATGGAAGCTTTGGAACAGTTATTAGAAAAGGGGTTAATCAAGTCACCGATTGGGATAGCTGGCTAGATACAAACTTTCATTCTTTACGGTTAGTGTTTAGCAAGTATTTAGGCGAGTCAGGCCAACTACCGAAAGAGTTTACAGAATTAGATAAAAGTAGAATACACTATGTAGTGGTCGCAGGGCGTAGAAAAAACTTCACCGCAAAGACATATCAATTACGCCGGAAAAATAAAAATGCAAATAATATCCTTATACTACACTTTGACAACCTAATTGATGGCATTGATTTAGTATTGAAATCGGGCAATTATTAACCTGCAGAAATCGTTATGGACTTAAATCAAAAAAAGAAAAATCGCTTTCACAATGAGCAATTCTACTTTCCAACAAGCCACTCATAATTCACCGGTAAATTTCAATATCCCCCATAAACATCTTGAAGAGTTAGATCATATTTCAGCACAGCTTAGGGTGCTCATCGAAAACATAGATTTATCCGTGGATATTCAACAAGAATTATTAAGTGAAATTCAAACTATAGAGGCTTAAAAAAAGTCTTCAAAGCCCAAATCAATTATAATTACAGAATCATTAAAATCAATACGACCCTTCTTGAAAATGTCGCTGGAAATGCAATGACTCCCAATAATAATTGCACAGATTTCTCAATTTTTAAATTTCTAATTTTCTTTATTAATGGTTAACCTTTTTAAGGGATTAAATTCCGCACCGGTTTTAAAATTATAACTCGAGTACAGCATAGCTAAGTATATCATTAATGAAAACTCCTAGTTCGGAGAAAATCCCCCCAATCTTGTTTATCCTATTGTGTAATCGCCTCTTTTCATGTAGGTTTACTAACGGCTTTATTATTTAAGGAAGCCGCTTAAAAATGCAACCAATAGAAGGGAAATTATATTCACCGTTTCAAAAGAAAGTATCCAAAATTGTACAGAGAGGGAATTATGCTTACGATTATGAAAACGAGATTATTTGGGAACGACTCGACGCCACTGTAAACAGAATAAGAGCTAGTGATGGCTTTCCGATTTCGACCTTTAGAGAGTTAATGAATGAAGTTGCAAATGTGACACTAAGTAACAAGAATTATGAAATGTACTATAGGGGGCAGAGTAAAGATTATAAAAATAATCAAGCAGTTTTTTATAAGGATCGTATACCCAAGACTATTATCTACCCAACAATCTGCAGACCTGAGACAAATAATGACGGAAATCCTAAACATTCAATTAAGAAAAGTCAAATAACTAAACGATATGAAGAGCTTGCACAAATGATTGATTTGTTTCGTGGGAAAAGGAGCTATTTTAATGAATACTATTACTCGCTTTTCCAACACTATGAAATTTTACCAACCCCTTTAATTGACATAACACAATCATTAAGAGTGGCTGCAAGTTTTGCTCTCGAAAAGTCTACTAAAGGTTACGTTTATGTATTCGGGCTACCCTATCCAAATCAGAGCATTTCATACTATTCAGATTTAGGAATGGTATTGATCAAGCTGCAAAATGTTGTTCCAGTTAAGGCCTTACGCCCAAGATACCAAGAGGGCTACTTAGTGGGGAAGTATCCAATAAGAGCAACAAAAACAAATGCAGACGATCTATCAAATCGAATGGTTGCTAAATTTTTAATAGATAACACAAGCGGAAACTTCTGGGACAAATATTTTCTACCGATGCCAAAAGAAATTATATACCCTGCCGAAGATGAAGTTGAGGGAAGTTTGCAAAAAGTGAAGTTGAGTTTCGAAAAGAAGTTTAACAAGTGACATTCCATTTGAAATATCATTTCGCAAGCTGCACCAGCGGCATTCACGTCAAGCGATCCTTCGGCCCTTGCTCTAACATTGGTGCGACCCAGTCACTAGATCGGTTATAGCTAACAACAGAAGTCCTGTAAGGGAAGGCAATTCAAACTACATCGGATGAAATCTCATGATAATCGAGATCGTTTATCATCTTCAGTAATATGCCCGACTGCAAGAGCTTTTTAATTTCACAGTCCCATATCACGATCACTTTCCATCCTTTCTCTTTAAGGAAGCTGATGTTACGCAAATCTCGAGCGGCGTTATTTGTAATTTTCTTGTACCAAAACTCGATTTGCGATTTAGGTAAATCCGAAGACTTACATCCGCTGTGTCCGTGCCAAAAGCACCCGTGAATAAATATTATCGTATTGTATTTCTTTAAAACAATGTCCGGAGAACCTGGAAGCTTCTTAACATTTTTTCGGTAACGATAACCGCGGTTAAATAGGTATTTCCTCACAGCGACTTCCGGTTTTGTTTCCGAACCTTTAACTTTCGCCATGATCCTGCTACGTTCTTCTTTCGAGAATGTATCCGTCATCAGACTTCTAGATCAGTTAAAATAAGATTAGTATTTCCGGTAATTTCCATCGCTTCTCTGTTATGAAGCAATTCCACCGCAGCGAAAACTTCATTGAGGTTATTTAGCCTGTCGATTTCACCTGTAAAATAGTCCATCATATCGTTGAAAGCCACGCCTACGTTAACATTCCCTATTAGAAAACGCTCCAAGGCGTAGTTTTCGCATCGAATATACACGTCATGGAAATTAACGTCACTTGCGAGGGAATCCTTTCCGCAACCTATGAAGCAACTGCATCCGGAATCGATCAGACTTCTACCCAGTTCGACTGCGGAATTACATGCAGTTGTATAAAAAAAAGAGCCATTAAATAAATGAGAATTATGAACGCTGACAAAAACACCGTTATCAGTGTGTAGCACGGTTCCGTCCGGATCTCCATGACAGAACGCTGCGAAAATAAGCGGCTCACCGTTCAAGGTTTTAATGGCTGCGTCTAAGTCGGGCCTAGTGCAGTCCAAGCCCCTAATGCTAATAATCCTGAACCGTCCGGGGGGCTGAACGTTTCCTGATACGCTTAAATGACTGCTTTCAAAATAATCTCCCAGCAACCCGTCGTTATCATCGTAAGCGATGACGAGATTAATCATTTAGTTTTAATTTTTGTCGTGCGAGCAGGTCTACGGCCAGTTTGAGAACATCTTTTTCAAAATTTTTACCGACGTCGCTCTGTTGTCGGATGCTCTCTAATAAATCGTTCATCGTGTAAGTTCGGCCGTCTTTATATTTAAGCAGGGGGGTTTGCCTGCGTTCAGCAGGATGTTTGACGATCCATTCCTCTATTACCGAGTCCACCCTTACGGACATTTTATGAAGTGCTTCATAAACCAATCCGATTATTTTTTCGTAGTCAAATAACGTAGCTATTGCGAAGGCGTCATTGTTGATCATGAACTCGATATCCTTGCCGGCTATTTCCTCAAGGGAATTCGCCGTTATCATGATAACATAAATAAGTTTCGATTTTCGGCTTATCCGATCAAATACTTGTGTTCCTGATAATTCACCGTTGCTGAAGTTGACGTCTAATATCACCACCATCTTCTGGTCGATGTTAGCGATAACATAGTCGCATCCTTCGTTTGAGTTTTCAAAATAAGAAACGTTATCGTCTCCGAAATTTTCTTCGAGTTCGATGAGTAAAGGATCCTTGGCCCGTTTCTCGAGCCCGTCGTGAATCACGACAACTTTTAATTGTCTCTCTTCCATTAGTTGCGATTAAATGGTAATTGAATTCTGAAGGTAGCCCCAGGCGAAAATTCCGACTCCGTTACTTCGACCGTACCCTTAAGAGCCTCAACCCGCTTTTGAACGATATAAAGACCTAAACCCGCACCACCTTGCTCGGCTGTTCGCGTGTTGTAAATTCCGAATATCCATTTTTCGTCTCCCTGGTTGATGCCGTATCCGTTGTCGGAAAAATAGAGGGTAAAATTGTCGTCCGCCAGATAGCCAGAACACTTAATGATCTTATCCTGCGTCTGCTTTAAAGCTTTGATTGAGTTAGATATTAAGTTCAAGAAAATATCTTCAAAAAACCGCTTATTTGCATTTACAATAAAATCATCGCTGATTTCTACGATAGCACTTATTTTTTCTGCAGCGAACGTGTCGCTGTACGTGTGCAGGAGAAGCTTCTCCATCACATCTTTCACGTTGAAATCTTCGAAATTGATATCAGATCTTGCATAGCTCAACATAAAATCGGTAACCTGTATCAGAACATCCATTTCGTCATTTATAATGACAGCATACTGTTTGAATAGTTCGTCATACTTAGGATTAGGAAAATTTATCTTGAAAAATTCAGCTTGTCTTTTGATCTTACCGAGGGATGTCCTGATTGCATGAGAAATGTTTGTTGCATAATCTTGTAGTGACATCAGGCTGTGATAGATATTCTCTTTGCGAATAACTTCTTTCTGAAACTTCTTTTGTTCGCTGATGCTTTGCGTGATAGCCGTTTTCAATTCGATAGCTCGTTCTTTCAGCGGATCGAAAATATTCTTTAGGTCAGGACGATCAATCACCATCTCCTTCTCTATTTTTTCAATAACCTGCTCAAAATTTTTCACTTCCAACCCGGCTTTTTGCAACTCCCGCTCCGTTTCCGAACGAATATTTTGAGATTGGAATCTCTTGACGTCAGAGAAAACTTCCAGTTGATTCAGGATAAACTCCTTGAGGTCGCGGTATTCTTTATTATCAACAAAATCCTGTCTATTTGTGGCTTCAATTATCCTGGGATTCAATTCCTTGGTGATGTCCAGCACGCCTATTACTTCCCGGGTGCTTATTCGGAAAAATATATCTCGCCAAAGCCTTTTATCTATGCCGAGTATATCTCTTTTATAATCCCTGTGTTCCTGGTATTCGGCAAAGGGTGTGGTGATTAAACCGTCGCGATATATTTTGATCCCGTCTATTCGCGATTCGTCGTTTTTGTAAGCAGCATTATACTTGCGTTTAGCCGCTTCGTTAAAAAAGAATACCTTGAATTTGACGGGGCCGAATGATTTGATATCTTCCCAGTCAGTGTACAGCTTACCGGCTTTCGTGTCAAACCTCAAGACCTCCTGTTTTTCCTTTTCAAGATCGAAGTTCCCCTCACCTTTATGAGAAAAAAACTTAATTGCATCAGGTTTAACGTCCTTCCGAATAAATCTGATAAAATCATTCGATTCTATATGTATATCGAACGGCGGTGTGACTGGATAATAAGGTGAGACAAGCTTTGAAAGCTCTTTATCCAATCTCTCAATGTCGTTCTCAGTCCATTTTTCACTTATTCTAGAAATAATTAATTGTGTTCCTTGCTCGTTTTTATCCCCGTCTTCATAAAAAAAATAATTGTCCACTTCGGTGAATAAGGATAACTGACTTGACTGGATTGAAGCGTTCGCTTGTTTTTCATATTCGTCCCAGTTGATCTGAACATTTAACCATTTAGCTTCTCCCCTTTGTTTCGTTCTGATTAAAACGCGTTCTCCTAATTTATCAACAGCGAAACGGCCTATTCCTTTTTCTCCGACGAATTTTCTGTTGAACGGCGGATCGGAATAAAGCGACGTCCGTTTACTATTCGTACCGACAACCATCCATTTATTTTTAATATCAGCGAAGGACATTCCTATACCGTTGTCACCGATAACGATCTTTTTATCATTCTCTTTCGAATTAATATTTAAAAACGATACCGTTACATCAGTAGCGTTCGCATCATAGGAATTTTTCACAAGCTCGAATACAGCCGTAACCCGATCGGTTATTAATTCACGACCAAGCAAGCGAAAAGTGTTGACGTCAAATCTCCATCGCAGCACATTTTCTTGTTCTATATTTTCAGTTCGCGGCAATATTTCAATTTTTTGAGTTATTAAGAATCTTTTCTGTTATCGCTTTTATACGTCCGGCGTCTTTTTGTTTTTCCAGATATTGGCTGTAAGCTTGTAGCGATTGGTCGATGAGTTCATCATAATAGATAACACGACTATCGACTTCACGTAATACACCGGTCACGGTTTTGGGGTCATCGGTTAGAATATCGCCAAGTACTATAACAGTTTCAATATGTGGATTTTTTGTACCAATAGCTAATAAACATTTCTCAAGAGCGGTTTTATACTTGGAAACTTGCTCTGCTAATTTAAAAACGGTTATCTTATAAGTTGGATGGAATCTTTTCAATTCAATTATAATATGTTTGCCAGCTGCGGATCTGTATTTTATGTCAAACCGCGCCTCGCGTTCCTCCTTGGATAAAGAGTCGACTACTTTTTTAAACTCGGTTTCCACTCTCTGCTCCATGGATTCCGTGCCTTCAGTCGCTCGCTCCCAGGAAGGGTTTAAAAGCCATAAATGATTGAATAGATACTTTTGAATAACCCTTTCCTTTTCATTAATATCAAGTAAATCTCTAAACTGCCGAATAATAGCCACTCTTTCTGCTGCAATGTCATAATACATGCTAGCTTCAATATCGTCCATGCTGTTAAAAATAGAAGAGAGACGCAAGTCGTCCGGTGTTTTTATAAGAGCTAATTCATTCAGATTCTCTTTTAACCTTAACTTCTCGAAGGCTAAAATTCCCTGAGCGTATAGAACCGCCTTGTGTTTATTCTCGTCCGCTTTATCGAAGTGAAATGAGTCGATGGTGGCGAACAAACTAATAGCATATTCCCGACTTTTATCTGTTTTTAAAGAATCGAACCATTCGCGAAGAGCCGGATTAAACGACTCCGCCTTGGCGAGCGCAGTTGTTTTCGCCGCTTCGTTTCGCATGGCCACCCAAACGCTCTTGATTTGTTTCAATAATGTGAATACATGAGCCGACAAAGCCAGGAATCTCGGATCGTCTTCCTTAATGCTTTGTCTGCTGCTCGTAGCTATATCGTCCTTTTCGTCGAGATCCAGAAAATCCGCATGAATTTCACCTATTAGGTAAGTCGCATAAATGCCGCTTTCGTTGTATGTTCTTAAGATATCTTCCAGCCACAATTTGCCGCGGGATAAAATACTTATTTTATTGTTGTTTGCGCTTTCCTCTTCGAGATCCGCCGGAACTTGAACTGCGCCGATCCAGCCTGAAATAGACACTGGCGTACTGATTTGTTTTCCATTTTCCTTTTCGATTACTAGAAAATCTCCTGGTAGTTTAGCTACAGAGGTATAAGAATGTTTAGCGACGCTAGTTATGTCCGCTAAGCCGATCAGCCATAGGAATTGCACTTTTTTAAAAAAGTCTCTGTCGGCGACGCCGATGGGAGTTACGTTCACGATTACTTGAAAAGAATCACCGATAACGCTGAACCGCTTGGCCAGTCTTCTTCGCAAGTACATTTCCGAATATGCTGTGGACCTTTTGAAATTCGTCAGGATGATTGTAGTTCCTTTCTCAATGTTGAAGGCATCCGCTGGAACGTCCATCGGGTAATACTTTTTATCATCAGCTATCTGCTTCTCTATTTCGAACCGGTTTAATGTAAGACCGTTTTTTTCTCCGTCTTTTATCGTGTGTATCTCTATGTTATTAGCGATCGAAAACAAAGAAAGTTTGCCAATGCCTTTCCTTCCCATAACGGGTCGGTGATATTTAAAAGACAAACCTCCACCTATATCTTCTCTTTTTTTATAGCCGACAAGGAGAAATTTATTATTGATCTCGTTCAATGTCATGCCGTTGCCATCGTCACTGATCGTAATTTTTCCCTCTTCGATTTGAATAGTGATTTTGTCCGCGTCTGCATCATACGAGTTAGATACCGCTTCTGCAAGCACGGCAGGGATATTACTATACAGATTAAGCCCGAGATGTTTAAGCACCTCAAGACTCATTTTCATTTCATACTTGTGATGTTCCTCTGGTGTTGAATTAGGCATTTAAGCTCTCAATGTGTTGTTTAATGCTTTTCGCTATAGCTACTCCCAACCCGACTGGCACGGCGTTGCCTATATGGCGGGCGATCGTCTGAGCAGGTATCGGTTGTTCAGGATTCGTAAAAACATATTTTGGGGGGAAACTTTGAAATATAGCGGCTTCGCGTAAGGTGATAGCTCTATCCTGGTCAGGATGGCCGAATCTTCCATTGCCGAGCCCTGTACAGTACGTAGTCATGGTGGGAGCGACATCATCCCAGCTCATCCTGCCGTAAACGCTTCTGAAATTTTTACCGCTTTCCGTTTTATGACATGCAAGCAAAAGGCTTTCATCCCAATCTCTCCAGAACCCGCCCTCAGTTGTGGCCTGAATTCTTCTCTTATTAAGATCTGTAAGTTTTCGTGCACGGTGAATAGGATCGTCCGGATGAGCTATTCCATCTTCGACAGGCGGTAATTCGCCGATGGCATCTCGTACAGTTACATAGTCTCCCTTTTTTATGGTCTTTTCAATTAGCTTAATCTCACCTTGCAATGAGCCGAACAAAATCAATCTTTTTCTTCGTTGAGGCACTCCGTAATCTTGTGCATTAACAATGCTCCAGCTTACAAAGTAACCTTTGCTTTTCAATTTTTGAACGAACTCATTAAAAACCTTACCATTATTGAATTTTACTAGCTGTGGAACATTTTCCATTGAAATGATCTCAGGCTTTGTTTTCTCTATAAGATCAGCAAAAGAATATAAAAGTTTCCATTTGTTATCCTCCGTCATTTTCTTACTGCTTTGAGAATTTTTGCTGTTGTAGAGTGAGAACGGCTGACACGGAGCACAACCAACCAGTATTTTCTTTTTATTTTTTTCAAATAACGACTCGAGCTCATTCGCTTTGAGGATGGTCACATCCTTATGAAAAAATTTTGCCTTATTATTTTTTTCAAAAGCAAACTTGCAACTTTCGTCAAAGTCCACCCCCGCTTTCACCCGGAATTTTTCCTTTACAAAACCGTGCGTTAGACCCCCGACTCCGCAAAAAATATCTACAACAGAGAAATCTTTATATGAAAATTTTTTAGTATTTATAGCCATGCACCTATCATACTTTATGCCAAATTAGCTTTTTTCTCTATAGATTAAAAATCTATCTTGAAGACCGTTAGATGATTGGGTTGTTAGATTATGAGTTTATTATGTTTACGCATTTGCTATTAATGACTTGCCATAAAATTGAGCCAGTATCAGAAAAACAAACCATCAATTGAACTAGTGAGGCACTAGCTTAAAACCGTTCAGTTTCAATATCAAATTCCCTTAGCGCACAAGCGCAACCTCACATTGTAGCATTCCCTATGTTCTTTTTTTTCCTTTTTCAGAATAGCGGAAAATATGTGGTAGTATGGAAGCTAATCGGATGTGGCTGCCAAGAGTTATTGGAAACAAAACAGTGTTCAATTTCCTTTCTGTCTTCTCTCTTTAATGTCTTTTTTTAAGCTGTGTAGTTCACGAAGAACCTCAACAGTAATGGGTTGGTCATATAAAGACAGGTTTCTCATTTATTATATTTTGGAAGGTTTTTATAGTAGAGTTATTACATTGCAATAATCTATTTGCCAATTGCATAGTTTCTATCAATGAACCTAGATAGATTCTTTTGGTTAAATTAGTATCCAACTCAACTCTATTCAACGTGCAAGACTTTTTTATACAGTTATACAAATTTGTCACTCATTTCCCAGCCTACTGGTCTTCGTTAATACAAAACGCAATAGGTTGTGCGTTGGGTAGCCTTGGGGCTATTTGGTTGGCTTTTTGGATTTATAAAAAACAAAACAAGGAAGTTATAAAGTCAACCCAGATTTTTAATTATAGATGACTGCAAATTTTATCACATCGGGGCATCAATCAAAGATGCGGGAAAGAAAACATTTATGTTTACCAGGTTTGAGGGGCCGGACTTAATCGCGTTTATTCGAAATAAAATTCAAATGACTTCGGGCAATTTTTATCCAGTGTAAAAACTCTTTCGCAGAAATTCTAAAGTACTCCGTGAACGTCGGCGCATCATCAAAAGGAATTGTTTCTTCTTCGTTTTACCCAAGCAGGTACAAACTCTCTACCTTTTTTAAATTCAAACTCTTTTAAATTCAACCTCGCTGTGGTGTTTCAGGGCTTCAGGATGTGGATAGTCGGAAGTATTTGTCGGCAGGTAAATCTTTACATCGTTAAACTGGAAGTAATATGTTCCGCTTAGGGAAGAATGTACCTTAATTTTCATTGTTTCCCATTCAACAGTTAATAGTCCCAAATCAAAAAGCAAATGGATATCCGATCGCAATAATATCCCGTTTTTTATGTGGTTTGTTTGGAGGCCTTTGTAAGGTACTATATGGGCAGCTTCAAGTACAGGCTCGACATCACTACCGGTGACTGCACACTTTCCATTATAAGCCTTGAGCACCGTTTTACGAAACTTCTTCTGTCCCCTTCTTGCCGTTATTTGCTTTGCAATTTTTGTTCTTGCGTCCAGCAAATTGGATGGATCGAATTCTGGTTCATTGATTCCCGCGACCACTTTGTCCTCGATTCGCAAATGAGGCGAATCTCCAAGTCCTAAATGGTATAAAGCCAGGTCTAATGAAAGCTCTATATGTGAAAGAAATTCAGCTTCCTCTCGGGTGCCATAGTAGAACTCTTTAGGGTTTTCAAATGCGTCGTTGTACTTAGTTGTGCTCCTTAATCCATCTACATTAATTCTTAATTCGACATTCCTTTTCTTTCGTTTAGTGGTATTCAAACCTTGGGGCTGTGTTACAGACTCCGCGCAACCAACTAATGCTCCCCGCCCAAGAATATCAAAACAGATTACTAAATATATGCCTTTAGAAACTGATTGGCCGGGAGGTAAAATTGAAACATGGAGAATACTGGGGTAATAGGATTGGCCGTGGGATACTTCGAATGAAAAATGAAAACCCCTGTAATTTTCAAACTTTTGCCTTAAGGAATTCTTTAGTTCCTCAAGATCTTTTTTTACAGGGATCAAAACTGGGTCATTCATGGTTAGTCCACTGCCCCTAGTGCCGGGGTTTTGCTGCCGGAATTCGCAAATACTATTAAACTGTTGCAGCATGTTAAATTTATATTTTGGTGTATCGAATGCGGTATCACCTGCTGGCAAAACGCTTTCCTTTGTCCTGCATCATTTAATTGTAATTGCTCTTAATTTTAAAGCACCCCTGTCAAGATTGTTACCTGATAACAACTTTCGAATAATCCGATTCAAAAATTCAAGTGCTTTTTGTAGGCACCAGCAATTCTCTAATATCCACATCGAGAATTTTCGCAATCTTTTTTAAATCTCGCAGATGAGGTTGCGTCTTATTATTGCAAATCGAAGCAATCGTATTTGCGCTACGTCCCATCTTTTTTGCCAGTTCTTTTTGGGCAACATCCTTTGTAACTAATACTTCTTTTATGCGATTGATTTTATCCATGTATAAAATCAAAAATAATACAAGCACCTTATTTAACTTTTGAAAGTCAGATAGTTACATCTATTTACAATTTATATTTGTATTAATACAATTACAACTTGTATTTTTATACAAATGTGTTGCATGTCTATTGAATTCAGCAAAGCAGATTTAGCACCCCGCCACCTAACCAAAGAAGAGATCGAAAATCCCTATCAGGCCCTGGATTCTTTTTTTGATTATGCCCATTTACCACAGTTCCGTGATATACTCCGAGACTCTTTGAGAGCAACAGTTACCGGTGACTTTAATGAAAACCCCAGTGATAGAAGTCGCCACAGGATATTTTCTTTTTATGAACAAGTAGAAAGATTGATTGAGGCCGCGCACATCATCCATGACCGGAAGAATGGTTCTGCGCTCACAAGAATAGTAAACAAAAAAACGCTTCACGAAAGTGTAACAACCAATGCTTTACTTTTTGAAAAGCCGCAACTGAAAAAGATCACAAAGAAAATTCTCGCGATCACTTCGGCTGAAAAAATATTCCTGCTTCGTGATAAAACAATTGCAGATGGCAGCGAACAACTGCCTTTTTATGATTTACTTATCCTTCTGCCATCAACCAACCGCAACAAGTTTGAAGAGCATGAAAGGTTTATTAAAGATATTCTCAAGGGTCAAGCCGAACTTTCGCTTCAACTTGTTAAGGCCGGAAGAGTATACGAACTGCTTTCGAAGGGTCATCTTTTTTATAGTCTTGCGTGTAAAAAGGAAAAACTACTCTTTGATGATGGAACAACACCTTTGCCCTCCTTCGATTTTGTGCCGGTAAAACACTTAATTAATAACGCAAGACAGGTTTTTTTGAAAGGCTTGCAAAAAGCAGAATCGTTTTATGAAGGCGCATCTTTTTACTATGAAAAAAAAGAAAATGCATTTGCCTGTTTTATGCTGCACCAGTCCGTTGAACTCACGCTTCGCTCTTTGTTATTAGCATTTATGGGCGTAGATCCCTCGGTTCATGACCTTGAGATTTATATGGTTAATATACGCCGCTACGTTCCCGCTTTAGGTGATCTGTTCCCAAATAATACAAAAGAGGAATCCGAGATTTTTGATGCGCTTCAAAAATCTTATATCAAAGCACGTTATTTCGAAGGGTTCACACCTTCTGATAATACTCTTCAAACATTATTGGAACGAATAAAACTGTTATTGCAAAAAGCGGTAAAAGAATTCGATGCCAAGATGGAAGAATTTAAAGCTTTAAAGGATGGGTAAGACTTTGAAATATCCTTTTACTGTCATTAAGCAGTTTTTTGAAATCTGGCACCTGCATGGAGCAAGACAGGACCTGCAAAGATGGATCGACTCGGCCATGTCAGAAGAGTATAAATGGAACCAGGGCTCACCAGGCAATCTTTTATTTTTCTATGACCACCTGAAAGAACTTATTGCAATCGCCAGGGAAATAATACAGGAGCGTAAAAAAAACAATGTCAAAGACGAGGACGACGAATTTGAAGACGCTTTTGATCTAATACGCATATTGGAAAAAAGAACAAAAGACCTGGAAGATTTTCCAATGAACCTGACGCTTGAAGAAATGTGTTTTCCTTACAGGGTGCTCAGGAGTTTTTTTAAATACAAAACAATAACAGCATGGTATGAGGAATTGCACCGCTGGTTGGGAATGGCGCTTTCAAATGATTCCATTGCGCAGGATGAGAACCCCGAGGAAATCTTTCCCGTTACTGAGCATCTGTTTAAGCTGATCGATACCATGAACGTTATCCTTGCAATTGAACAAAGTAAAAAATCTTAAAATTCTTTTTTATGCCATACGGTGAACATTCTAAAACTGATCTTTCACCCTACAATTTATATGAACAGGAGATTGAAAATCCACACCTGGTAATTGATGAATACTTCAATATCAACTCGCTTAAATCGCACCGCAGGTACATTACAAACCTGTTAATGGCAGCAGGCAGTCCTTTTATTTATAAAGACGGCCCTGCTACAGACATGCTATTTTCCTATGATGGTCTGGTAAGATTGATCGAAGCTGCGAATATCATACTGGCTCGATACAAAGAAGTAATCTCCAGGGATTCAAGCGTCATAATAAAAACAGATCTCTATGCAGAAACTTTGCCTGACACCTCCTCTTATAACGGATGGAACCAGCATTCTTCTTTGTGGGATTTTTTTCCGCGGTACCTGTCCCGAAAGGAATTTCTAAACCCTTATAAAGTGTTTAAGACTTTTTTTAAACAGGAAAATCTTGGTGATTGGCGAGATTGTTTAAGGGACGTTAAGGATCACGGGCTACGTAAAGAGACCTGCTATGCTGAAGACAAACACATCAACCTACTATACCTGCACCAACATTTGCAAAAATTGATTGAGGCGTCTCACCTGATTTACATCAGGCGAAAATCACCAAACAAAGTTTAATGGCATCCCGTGAGCACATCAATATACCGTCCAAAGAAAAAGCTATTCAAAAATTTAACTGGTGGATTGGGCAGGCTGAAGAATATGTAACAAATGCTTCGCTTGAAAGTAACGATCCTGCTCATGTGCTTTTGCACTTGCGTCTTTCAACGGAATTTACTTTGAAAGCGGTTACATCATCGCTTATGAATGAAATTTCCAAAACACATCATACCTATAAATTATTTGGTTGTGCGTCTCTTATTATTCCTGAAATAAAAATAATTTTCCCTAATGATACAGTTGACGAAACAAGACTTTTCAGTTTGCTCATGCCCAGAAGGATCGATGAAAGGATGGTTAAATCGACCATTACAAATACTCAGGAAATGATTGAATTATCTGGACGGATCAAAGCCTTGCAGTCACTGTTGAAAAATACATTTAGTGAAATAATTGAAAAGGTGGGTGAGTAATATTAATGCCTGTGGTCTAGCATCCCTATGTGTTTTTTACGAACCCGCACGTGACAACAACCCTTCCTAACAAGCTGTTATTTTACCATTGTACAACTTTTATTTTCAGAAAGGAATATCCTCTTCCGGTTGCTGTGGTTTCAATGCTTCCAGCCAATCTGTTGCGGCCATTTTTCGAACACGATGATCGGTTACAAAGCCAAGGTTCTTTAATCGAATCTGAACGGCGGTTATTGAAACTTTGAAATAATCGCTTAAGCTGGCGACAATCTGGGAATAATCCGAGTAGCTGGAGGGATGCTGGTTGATGATGATATGTCCCAGTCTGGAAATACCCATGTCTACTTGTATTCTTGCCAGCTTCTGTTCTAACATCGTCTTGGGAAGTAACAAGGCTGCAGCATACCTATTGGCCTGCCATTCCATCCAGTCACCGTCTGTTCTGCATTTTTCTTTTAAAGCCAGTGTATCTGAACCGTTCTTATCATCCTCAGGTTCATAGATCAGTTTAATATTTCGATGTAAGGATAGATGTCCAAATTCATGCGCCAAAGTAAAATTGAATTTCGATTCGTCTGATGAAAGCGAAGCATCAATGAGTATGATCTTTTTGACTGGGTTGAAAGCACCAATGATCTTTCCTCCGTCGGCTCCAAACCCAAGTGTGGCGGTAAAATCAAACTCGATCTTGTGCTTTTCGTGCAAAAAGGTGGCAATATCCCTTACATATGTCGGCCGAATGAACTGAAAATAGTTTTCCTTGAAATGCATCAATAATTTGGTTGCACGCTCATCAATGGTCTCGCCCGACAGTCGTTCCAATCCCTTGGCAATCATGTAAGCTCATTTATGTAAATTTACTACAATATTTAGCTACATGAACACGACCGCCAGGGGAACTGCTTTTGAGATCAGGGTGTTTGAACTACTAAAAGGGATTATCGATAACGATCCTACTTATTTCGCATTTAAAGCATCGGAAATCTTTCTGAAGCGTGGTTATTACTCTTCTAAAAGGGACGGCGAAATTGTTTTTGATATAGCCATTGAGTGCAGGCGTACCGATGCTGTTTCGACTTCCCTGTATGTATTGATCGAATGCAAAGACTATTCTGGTAAGATACCTGTCAACGACCTGGAGGAATTTGCCAAAAAAGCCGAACAGGTGACCGGGCTCAATGTAAAATGCATGTTCTTTTCAACATCAAGCTTGGAACAGGGTGCACTGATTTTTGCCATGAATTCCAACATTGCAGTAGTCCGAATTTTGCCGGATGATTCACTGCAATGGTTCGTGGAGCGGACAAGCCCTTATCTACATGCGTCTGTGCAGACAGGCGAATCTTCTGATGTATTAAATGCGATGGTCACTGAGAATTTTGTGAGCACGCAGAAAAATACATTTGTATTAAATGGTTCAGACGCATATACGAGTTTGCCGGATTATTTTAAATGGTTATTAGCTCACCAGGCGGAATAAGACGGCTCACTGTGCAATAATTTTCAGAATGTATCAATACTTCGTACCGATTGGTTAAGTAATATCCGCGATAAGTATTGTCGGTGGTTCGGCGCAGTTGATGGGTTTGTACCGAAAAGGAAACGGTATCAACTATGGCGTGATCTACAATGGCATTATTTCTATGGAGTATAACAATTGCATTCGAATCTATGATATCTAAAAGAAGATAATTTATGGAGAAACAGACGTTAGTTGAGCATATATTGGAAAGTGATCCGCCTAACTCAAGGGCCAGCGCTTCTGTTTGATGCCGAGCATTTCGCGGAGTCTTTTGATGTTTCGGCGCTGGTGAATTGTCTTTTCCATAAGCAGGTAGTGATGTTTTTCAAGATAAATAAAATTCGGCAGCGGCCGGTAAATTACTTAGGCGCACGTGTCAGTAAAATAAGGGGCCCGTGGGCTCTGGCAGTGCACGTGTTTTTACGCGCACCGCACGTGACAACCCACCTTTTCCTGCAGCACACCTGCCCGCGCAAATGACCTGCGACACATTCACCGCACGCCTCCTCCTCACGCCCGGAGCCGGAAAGCGTTTAAGCATAGTACAATGAAGAAAGATGGAGAAAGGGAAGTAAGGAAAGGAGTTGTAAGGGGAATCCGTTGTATTTAGCGCAAATAGTAACGTTTGACTTCGGTGTTTTAATTATTTCAGCCAGACCTCAACAAACTTCCCAGCAGCAGATATTCTGTTTTAGCCTCGGTTTATCATTTGATCAAAATATTCAGGCAACAAACGTATCATGTTCCAATTGGCCGCAGTTGCAAACTGATGAATTGTAGGCTGGGATTTTTTAAGTTTACGCGCGACCGCTGTTTGCGTTTTTCCTTCCAAAAGTTCAAACAGTACCTCCGCCTGTTTCTGTGTCAGTGATGAAAACAAGTGATCAGTGAATGTCGACAGCAAGCCCATGGAGAGTTTTGTCTTTGCATCATCACACTCAATAAATGTCCGGATCGGGCCCTGCAAAGTATCAAATCCTCTCCCGGATAACACAAAAGCTCTTCCTGTCCCGTTAGTAACCCGGCCGTTCTTTTTAACTGCAGCCTCACCAATCCCTATACCTGCCCGCAGATCGATCGGGCTGTCCGCGTCCGGATATTCCGTACGCATACAAGCTGTTCTTAATTTCAGCAGTAAAGGAAAAGCAAAGGCAGCATCTTCGATATAAATTTGCATACTGTCGCCCCTGTAAAACTCATACTGCGTACCTGTAAGAACCTTCTCCAAATTTCGTTTGAGATTTCGATCAGTGCTTACAGACAATTTGGTTGAACCGATAATATCAGCTGTTATAACGGCGTTCATAATATAGTACAAATATACAATTTTTAGCGATTATAGTATAAATATACAATAATTTACTTTTATAGTATAATTAAACTATAATAAACAGCCGCCGTTCAACGTCTTTTTTTTGAAATATCCATTTCCCTCTTAACACAATGGAGTCTCCCCCCACATCTAGTGTGACCGATCCACGAGCAAGGATGAAGTAGCCATTCCCTATTTACATATTGTGAGTTAAACTTACCTTCATTCATTGCTAAGCCATTCAATGGATCAAGAAGAAATGCCGGTTGCCAAATACACAGTACAATTGTATTACCACCCACTAAAAAAAGATGGCCAAATCCGAATTGAAATCCCCCATCCTGTTCAAATGGCATCAGGCGTTTTGATCAAAAACGGCCAAAATCATTTTCTGCTTACCTGCAAGCACGTCTTTGATAATATCAGTCCGCAAGACATTATTATATTAACAGAAGAAGGATTCGCAGTCAGGTTACCCAGGGACGTTCACTTTATCGATAAGAATTCCAATAGCATTGACCTCACCTTAATACGTTTATCGGGTGCACGAGTCATGGAACTGAAAAGCCGCTATTCTTTTTTACCGGGCAAATGCTTAGGGTTCAATCACAAATTTGATGAAGAACTGTGGTACATGCTTTACGGATTCATCAATAAAAAAACAACCCGAAAGAGTAAAGAATTTCAAGTCGAGTCTTTTGGGTATTTAACCAATACCAGGAAGTATAAAAAAATTGAAAAGATTGGTTTCTGTTATGACAACAATATCACCCTCGAATACAATCGACGCAAACAGGGATATTTTGAGAATGATAGGTCTTCTTTCGGATTCAAGGAACTAAAAGGCTGGAGTGGTGGTGGTATCTGGTGCTCAGTAGAGGGCAAAAAAAAGAATACATACAATTATTTTTTGGTTGGAATCATGATTGAAGAAAGGATCGAAAGAGGTTTTGTGGTGGGCAACAAAATTGACCTGATTGAAAATGCATTGCGTTCACATTACCGCTGCGGGCAAAACATTCAGCTCTTGTTAAAAGAACTTCATTCACTCAATAGGTAGAGACTCCGTAAACTTTCCACGCTAAAATTTATTATGAAACTGAAAATTATATTCCCTGTATTGTCTTGCTTCTATATGAGTTGTTATATGGACTCGGTTAGCTATGCCGATATCATAAATAAGACGAATGGAAAAATTACAGTCTGCGTATATTATAATAAAAATGAATTGCGAAATGAGTTTAAGGGCTCAGCTTATTTTGATTATTTGAAAGGAATAACAAAAGATGTGAATGGGACTTTGATTGATGTTGATAGTAATGTCATAAAACAAGTCTATGAAATAAAAGCAGGCCAAACCAATACATTAATTAAATCTAACAATAGCGATCCTAACTTTTCAAGATTTCGACAATTAATTATTTTCTCTTCAAATGATACCCTAAACTACTCAGGCAGCGTTTCAATTAAAAATGCATTTGTAAAAACAAAGAATGGGGATATGGAACTCATAGTTGGGAAGTAGAGGATCGAAAAATGATAAATCTTATTGAATCAAAAAATCTGCTATCTGGTTGTTAGGAAGGCATGCTAACATTTAATTTGAGTCCCACTTTGGCCATACAATGAAAAAGATTACTGATAGACTGAAGGTGTTGAGTAGGATGTTTTTACTGTTTCCTTTCTACTGAAGGTGGTACTGATCTGGTGCCACCAGTTTTATTTCACGTCTTTGCAAAGTTTATTAGAGATGAGTACTAGAATTGAGTCGGGTACGATAGTATTGTATCTCGCCGCAAAATCACCAATGCTACGACTTTTTGCAACTGTGCCATTCGCATTATAAAGAATTGCTTCTTCCACTTTATGTGTCACATTCCTGCAATCAAAATTTATTTCCTCAATCAAATATGAATAATCATGTGCGTGGGCAGCGTCCGTGTGTAGTGGCAATATGTTGTACTTCTTTCTTGTCTCTTGAGTGAGGTATGTTTTTATCCATGTATGTACGATAGAATTTTCAACTGTTGTTTTTGTTGGTTGATAGAAGCAATACATTCCACCCTTTGCTTCAGCTATTTTCACCCATCCATCCTGTGCATATGCTGAGGTTGCTATTATGAACAAGCTGATGATTAAAAGGTATCTCATAAGCTGTTACCTGTTTACTTGATCTTCTCTAAAATGTCCTTCATCAACTGCGTCTTTTCTTTCTCACTTGCTAACAACGCATTTTGCTCAATATTAAATTGACTCGCCACACAATTAGCTTTGTAACTTTTTAGCATATTTTCTACTTCCAAAAGTTCATCTTCAGCTTCTCTCAATGGGCGGACTGGAACCAAACCCGATCTATTTTGCAGCCTGTCGTTCAATCCAGAATCCCTCCAGACTGCTGATTAAAATTTGCAGTACAAACAATTTTAAAACCGGTTAACATGGAATTCAGACAGCTTGGAAATTCAGATCTTCTCGTTTCATCTATCTGCTTTGGCGCCTGGGCTGCGGGGGGCTGGATGTGGGGAGGTACGGAAAGAAAGGATGCCATTGAGGCTATCAAAAAAGCCTATGACCTTGGTGTGACATCAATTGACACCGCTCCCATTTACGGGCAGGGCAACAGCGAAGAAATAGTCGGTGAGGCTATTAAAGATCTCCCGAGGGAAAAGGTCCAGATACTGACCAAATATGGCATGCGCTGGAATCTCGCCAAAGGAGATTTTGCTTTTAAAAGTATGGATACAAAAGGAAAGCATATCGATATCTATAAGTACGCCGGCAAAGAAAGCATTATCAGCGAATGTGAAGACAGCCTGCGCAGGTTAAACACAGATTATATCGATCTCTACCAGATCCATTGGCCGGACTCAACCACACCCATTGAAGAAACGATGGAAGCCATTGCGATACTGATCAGACAAGGAAAGATCAGGTATGCCGGTGTATGCAATTACAACGCAGAGCAGGTCAAAGAGGCCAGCAAATATGTAAACATTGTTTCTAACCAGGTTCCTTACAGTATGGTGCTGAGGGATATTGAAGCAGATGTGGTTCCTTACTGCCTGGAGCAAAACATTTCAATTTTAGCATACAGCCCTCTCGAACGCGGACTATTGACAGGAAAGATGAAACCCGGCTATGTTTTTGAGAATGGTGATCATCGTGCAGGGCTGTATTTTTTTACCGATGAAAACATTGAAAGAACCAATACATTCCTTGAAAAGATCCGGCCACTCGCTGAAATGAAAGGTGTTACCCTTTCGCAACTTGTCCTTCGCTGGACAATTGAGCAACCCGGCATTACGATCGCCCTGGCAGGTGCAAGAAATGCAAAGCAGTCAGTAGAAAATGCACAGGCAGCTTCCTTCCATTTATCCCTGGAAGAACTGGCATTCATCAACCGGGAGCTTGCTTCACTGCAGTTAAATAAGCAATCGAGACGGAACAAAATGCAAACCAATGAACACCATTAAAATCGGATGGGTAGGCCTGGGCAATATGGGAAACCCGATGGTCAGAAATTTATTAAGCAAAGGCTTCCCTGTCTGTGTGTACAACCGGACCCGTGAAAAAGAAAAAGACCTTCTCCGCCTCGGTGCAACTTCTGCAACCAGCCTTCAACAGCTTTCACAGATCAGCGACATTGTGATCACCATGGTATCTGATGACGCAGCAGCACAACAGGTTTACAATCCCAACGATGGCTTACTGAGCGACCCCACACCGGGTGTGTTACTGATCGATATGAGTACCGTGGGTGTGCAAACGTCAAAGGCCCTTGCCAGGGACTGTAACAAAAAGTCCGTCCGTTTCCTGGAAGCAAAAGTATCGGGCAGTGTAAAACCAGCCGAAGAGGGAAAGCTGATGATCCTATCAGGTGGCGACATAGCAGATCATCAAAAAGCACAACGGGTATTTGAAGCACTCGGAAAACAGATTTTTTACCTGGGTGAAGTTGGACAGGCGAGCGCAGCGAAACTGTGCCTGAATTATTTTCTTGGCCTTACCATGCAAGGACTTTCCGAGACCGTCTTATTTGCGCAACATCTGGGCATCGATACGGCAGATATGCTGGCACTGATCAATGGAAGTGCCTGCGGAAGCGGCGTTACAAAAATGAAAGCCGGGACCATCTTAAACAATCATTACTCACCAGCCTTCGCATTGAAACATTTGACCAAGGACCTTCAACTTGCTCAAAAAGAAGGCTTGTCTTTCCCGCTTTCCATTCCCCTGCTGGCCAGTTTCCAGGCTGCCTTACAAATGGGCTATGGTGAGCAGGATGCGATCAGCATTATCAGGTTCCTGGACAAAATGACTGAGCGGTAAAAGGTATCGAGGGAAAATGCAACGAGGCCCTCCCGGTGAGAAAAGCGTTATCCTTCAATTGCTACTTTCCCAGATCCACAAATGCGGTCTAAAATGGGTTTACAATTTGTGAATTGTAAATATTTCCCGTACGCCTAAGATAACGGCCCTTAGATTCCGCAATTCCTGCAGCTGGAGAGCTGAAAATTTAACTGTAACATGTCATATTACACGTTACATTTGTAAAAGAAATGATTCAAAGTATCCGGCATAAGGGACTGCTTCAATTCTACGCAGAAGGCAAAACGGCAAAACTTCCGAAAGAACAATTTTCCAAAATTGCCCGGATCCTGTCTGCTCTCGATGCGATCAGTTCCGAAAAGGATATTATGGCACTGGGATTGAATGCACATCCATTGAAAGGCACTTACAAAGGCTTTTGGTCTTTGCAGGTAACCGGGAATTACCGGCTTATCTTCCGGTGGATTCCGCCTGATGTGTTTGATGTCGATTACCTGGATTATCATTGAGTTTAATAAAGTCTATGCTATGTTACAACGCAGCTTACCTCCCGTTCACCCCGGTGAAATCTTACGCGAACTGTTTATCCAGCAAAGGGGCCTCACCATTACTGAAGTGGCCGCGGGTCTGAAAATTGCGCGGGGCAATCTTTCTGCCATCGTGAATGAACACGCCGGCATTTCCCCTGAACTCGCTGTCAAACTCTCCGAGGCCTTTGGCAACACCGCCGCTTTTTGGATCAACCTTCAAAAGAACTGGGAACTATGGCATGCTGAGCGAAGTGTCAGCCGCAAAGGCATCCGTCATTTCAAAGCGGCTTAAATAAACCGGTTATTGAACATATTAATAACTGGTGCTCTCTTGACATAACAGTTCCGGAACCACATTGCGGAATCACTATATCAACAAGTACGGCATGGTCGATGCAGGATACCAGGTGTGTTTAGAGGGCGATTCACTTTTAAACGTTATAAATCAATATCCATTATGAGTAACGAAAAGATCATAAGAGAATATAAAGCAGAAGATATTGCCGAGTCATTGGTATTGCCTGTTCGATTATCTCCTGCTCAAAAAAAGCAAGCAGATCAAATGCTCGCTGAGGCTCGTTTGAAAGCGAAGGCAAAGCGATCGCAAAAAACACAGACCGAACTTTTGTTAATGCAGTTGTATCTGCAGATGAAAGATTATATCAAATCTGATGAGTTTGATAAGAATAAACGCTTCGGTCATTTTTTAAAGGCTTACGTTAGAATTGCCGGCAGACGAAATAATCAATTAGCAAAAGAAATCGGTGTGCATCACACAGTCTTCAGCCTTTATATTAATAATGAACGTTTGCCGCAGGAAAACATCGCCGTGCGTTTAGAAGAGCCCTCTAATAAACATATTCCGGCCGATGTATGGTATATGATAGCTGAGAAAGAAAAAATACATTTTGTCAAGACGGACAAAGCGCTTAGACAAAAAGAGAAAAAACATGTAAAAGTAAAATTGTTTGTATAGAATCAAAAACCAAAAGCTGCGTCAGCCGTATACAACATTTAGTGTCAAAATATTTATAGATGCCTGCACCACGTGGAACAGATCTGTGGGCTGTTTACTCTTTAGGTATAACTAACTCCAGACACACCGGGAAACGATGATAACTATCAAGCTAAATATTGACAGCGTTCATGTATAGGAAATTCTTTTGCATGTACATTGCACGGACAGACTTTTAAAATTTGCACCTAATAAAACCCTCTTTATGAAACATATCAAGCTCGGAACCAATTTTACCATATTCCTTCTTTTTTTTGGCATTGCAATGTTAGAAGCTTTACAGTCCCAAAACTGGCTGAAGGCAATTTTCTGGCTAACGATCGGTATTGTTTTTTTATTGGCCGATAACCTGAGAAAATCGAATGTTAAATGAGACCTAAGCTGGAGGAGCATCCTTTTTCGTAACTGATTTCCGTGGGGCTAGATCTTCATGTAGGGACTGTCATTCAAAAAAATTTCTACATTTATAATTGCGCTTAACTCATGACCATCTTCAGGAATATATTTTTATTAATTATAGTTACAAGCATTATTGCCTGCTCGCATACGAATACCAAAAAAGACGACACGAACAGTACACTTCTTCAGCATACTATTGAAATTTCACCTGAGCATACAGCGATTGCATTCCTGAATTGGTATAAACAAAACGAAGACAGTCTGAATAAAATAAAAATAATAACAGGTGGCTTGCAGGACACCACAACATTTTATTCCATTGATTTCAAAGAATCAGAAAAGTATTTATCTGAATTAAAAAAAAGCGGTTATTTATCCAACCAATTCCTGAATAACCTGAGAACGTTTTTCAAAATATCTAACGAACGCTTTAAAGAACATCCTCAAAATGATGGGCCTGCTGAAGGCTTTGAAGCAGACCTGATCATGAAGGCCCAGGATTATTCAGAGGTTTGGGAAAGCCTTGATCATGTAAAAGTGATAGCCAAAAAGATTGATGGAAATAAAGCATTTATCAAACTGCTTTTTACAGGTAATTATAAGACCAACTATTACCTGACACAAAATGGTAACAAATGGCTAATTGACCGTATTGACAACGACTTTTCAGGCAATTAAATCCCACATTAAACGGAGTTACCGGCTTAATAAAAACAAAATGAAAGACTGAGATCACGCTGCAATTATGAAGATCGCAAGGGCCTATAAAAGAAATGAAAAACCCCACCGAAATTGGAAGCAGGGACGAGACTTAATTGACCATTTAGCAAACCTTAATCTGGAGCGTCTTTTTCAGGCCGTTTCTTACGATTTTTTCTAAAGTATGGATTTCAATACCTGATTTATCATTTTCAATGCGGGAGATATACCCGGCCGTAGTTCCGCTTTTCAGTGCAAGGTCATGCTGTGTCAAGCGGGCTTCGTGTCTTGCTTTGCGGATTAATGCACCAATGCTGATTGTTGTTCTCGGAACCGATTTGCTTTTACGGTAAAGTACATCGGCACCTATCTCAAAGGGGACTGTTTTCTGCTTTCCACCAAAATTGATCTCACGGGTCGCATTTGGCCAGTTTCCACAAACTGAACTCAGAAATCCATTTGTAAAGATTAAAATATATTGAAATTGAGGGCGGTATGGCCCGTATTAAGTTTTTGTATTAAATTCAATTTTCAGAATTCTCTCAACCCCTGACTCCGCAAAACGATTTCGTATACCTAAAACCTAACAGGTGAGAGAAACAATTGAAGCAACGAAAGGAGTTGCTGATAAAACAAATAAACTTTCATTCAGTCAGTTCCCCGGCTTTGCAGCTTTCATTAAAGAAAATCATTTGCGCGCTTACGTGGATGAAGTTATCCGGCAAAGCAGGCGCCTCAAACTTCCCTTATTAAAGCTGCTTGAATCCATGCCTGAAGAGCAACTGGTGAAACTCTCGCTCGAAAGCAACATGGAATTTTTCCAGGCCGCTGAAGATAATAAGCTGGCAGAGTTGCTGGAAGTTTCAACCAATAAATGGATAAATGATCAGCTTGAAATCATTGGTCAGAATGATATAGTTGCAGAAGATATTACGATGGTCGGGTATATCCGCAAAATAAGCATGCTCAAATTTCTTCCCCTGTATACCAATGAGCCTGTTACTATAATTGAAATAATAAAAGAAATTGATTTGTATGATATGGAAGCCAACCTGGCCTCCACTAACACGTATATCAACTTACTTAAAGATAAGATCGAAAAAAATGCTGCCGAATTAAAACGCAGCGAAGAACTATACAGGCAGGCCCAGGGTTTGGCACATATTGGCAACTGGACCTGGACCTTAGCGGATAATAAATTGAAATGGTCGGATGAATTGTATAAAATTTATCACGTTGAACCCGGCACCGAAATTAACTACGAACTGATCTATGCATTTAACCACCCCGATGATGCAAACCGCGTTACTACCGAAACGCAAAAATCAATAGCAACATTAAAGCCCTTCGACTTTTATTATCGCATCATATTAAAAAACGGGACAATTAAAATATTGCATGCACGGGGCGAGATCATAACCGAAGGAGGGCAGCCTGCCCAGATCCATGGAACGCTGCAGGACGTAACATACGAACAGCTTGTACAGGAAGAACTGCAGAAAAAAAATGAATTCATTAATAAGATCGCTGATACCACTCCTTCATTAATAGCCTCGTATAATGTAAATACCGGGAAATACACTTTCATCAATAAGGCATTGGAAAAAATACTGGGATACGATCCTGCAGAAGTGATTGAAAATGGAGTAACCTTTTTTTCCGGTATTGTGCATCCTGATGATCTGCCGGGTATCATAGAAAAAAATACAAAAGCATTAGAAGAGGCAAATGCTAATCCTCCTGCAGATGGAAATGAAATGGTGGTTGAATTTAAATACAGGATGCGTCATAAAAATGGCAACTATCATTGGTTTCATACCTATGGAACCATTTTCGACAGGAACCAGGAAAAAAAGGTGGAACATGTATTGAATGTTTCTATTGATATTACCGAGCAGGAAGAAGCGGAGCAGGCCCTGCAACAAAAAAATCTCCAGTTACAACAGTCTAATTCCAGCCTGGAAGAATATGCTTATGTGGCCAGTCATGATCTGAAAGAGCCTATGCGTAAGATTGCGACTTTCAGCGACCGGTTATTACGGGCAGAGTATGATAATCTTAGTGAAGAGAGCCGTCAATACCTTGAAAAAATCATGAATTCTGCCAAGCGAATGCAGCATATGGCCAATGAATTACTGGGTATATCCATTATTTCCGGAAACAAATCTTTCGCAAATACTAACCTGGATGAAATCCTGCATGATGTGATTGAAACATTAGAGTTTAAGATCCAGGAGAAAAATGTAAAGATTGAAGCTGACACTTTACCAACAGTAAAAGTGGTACCGGGGCAATTCAGGCAATTGTTTTTAAACCTGCTGAATAACGCACTCAAGTTTACGGCAAATAAAGAAAACCCTTATATCAAAATCAAAGCTGAGTATCTTTCCCCGAAACAGGTATCGTCTTACCATATCTTACATGCCGAGAAATATCTTAAAATAAGTATTGCAGACAATGGAATTGGGTTCGACAACCAGTTTTCTAATAAAATTTTCGCTATTTTTCAAAGGTTACATTCTAAATCAGACTATGAAGGAACAGGGATCGGCCTGGCCATTTGTAAAAAGATCGCGGAAAATCACGGTGGCACTATCAGTGCTTACGGTGTAGTTAACCAGGGTGCAACATTTACCATAATAATTCCTGTATGAGCAGAAGTACAAAGAATCTTGTTTTTATCGTAGATGACGACCCGGATGACAGGGAAGCTATCAGGGATGCTTTTAGAGAGAATAAGCACGACCATGAATTTGTTTTCATGGAAAACGGCAACAAGTTATTTGATGTTCTTTCAACACAATTTTCTCAAACCTATCCTGCCATTATTTTGCTTGATCTTAATATGCCCGGTAAAAATGGTAAAGAAATTTTGAAGGAAATAAAAGAGGATGCGACACTTCGAAAAATACCGGTGGTGATAATTACTACATCGTCCTCGGAAAAAGATCGTGATATCTCTTACGAACTGGGTGCAAATTGTTTTGTTACCAAACCAGATTCCTATAAAGAGCTCCTGCACCTTACGGATTCGATAGCGAAACTGTGGTTCACTAAGCCTGCCGCATAAAAAAACTACCCGGGTATTTTCTCATTAACATATTGCTTACTGTACTGGCACGCTGTTTGAATTTCCAAAACAAAACAGATTAGCTATGTCAGTAAGATTCGTTAGAAACAGGAACAATCAAATCCCACCGGTACAATTTCAGCAATCACCAGAGATCACCTACTGGGCTAAAAAGCATAACCTCACACCGCATGAGCTGGAAGAAGCTTTTGTAGAATGTAATTTTTCTATGATAAAAGCCATCGAGATGTGTAAGAATAAGATGAGCGATAACTAATATTCATCCTTTATATCTGTCAGCTATAATTTAAACGTCTCATGCATAGCAGGCACTTCCACCTGCTTATACCCTTTCTTCTGGAGGCTCTTCTGAAAATCCTGCTGAACATTATACTCCCCATGAACAATAAATAAAGTTTTTACCGCTTCTTCGTGCTGGCATGCGAGAAACTGGCAGAGATCATCATAATCGCCATGGGCACTCATACTGCGGATACTTCCTATCTCAGCGACGACATTAAATTCTTCACCGAATATTTTCACTTCTTTTACACCTGCCATCAGCCTTCCACCCAGGGATCGGGGCTCACAATACCCAACAAGTAGAATTGTATTCTTATTATCACTGATATTATTCCGGATATGATGTTTCACCCTGCCCGCATCTGCCATACCACTCGCAGAAATAATAATACAGGGTTCGGGATGAAGGTTTAACTCTTTGCTTTCATCCGCACTTTGAATGTAGGTAACCGTGGGAAAGCCAAAAGGATCATCATCTGTTTGTAATAATCGCTGTAATCTTTTGTTGAAATTCTCTGTATGTTTTTTTACAATTTCGGTTGCTTCCAGGCTGAGCGGACTATCAACATACACTTTTACGTTAGGCAGCTTTTTTTCATTGTATAAAAGATTCAGAAAATATAAAACTTCCTGCGTACGTCCTACGCTGAATGCAGGTATTATCAGCTTCCCTCTTTTTTCCACACAGGTCTTTTCAACCCAGAATAATAACCTGTCTTCCGTATCATACACCGCTTCGTGCCGGCTATTTCCATAAGTACTTTCAATAATAATATGGTCGGCCTGCGGAAACACCTCCGGCGATTTTAAAATAACATCTCTATATCTTCCCACATCACCGCTGAAGGTGAGGGTGGTTTGTTTATTATTCTCCTGTATGCGCAGATGAACGGCAGCGCTCCCGATGATATGACCCGCATCTGTAAACATTACTTCTACTCCTTCAATGATGGATACCCAGTTTCCATAACCCACCTCCTCAAAATGATCAGCGCAGGCTTTAGCGTCATCAACACTATATAGAGGTTCAAGCGGCGGAAGCCCTTGCTTTGCTCTTCTCTTATTACCAAATTTGGTATCGTCTCTTTGTATCTCGGCAGAATCCAGTAATAAAATATTGGCCAGCTCGCGGGTAGCAGGCGTACAAAATATTTTTCCTTTAAACCCTTCTTTAACAAGCTTCGGGATGAGGCCGGTATGATCGATATGTGCATGCGATAATACCATTACATCGACTGTGGAAGCATCAAACCCGAATGTTGCATTTAAAGTATCTGTGTCTTTACCCATTCCCTGGAACATGCCGCAATCGAGCAGAATATTTTTTCCATTATCCAGTGTCAATAAATGTTTTGAACCGGTAACTGTTTGAGCGGCTCCATGGAAACTTATTTTCATTCGATTGTTTTTTAATTTTTATTACATGAATTTGAAACCCGGGATATTATATCATCTTTAATTTAAAACTCCAGGTTATCCATACTTCTGCAACCTTCTCTCCTTTTTCATTCGATCCAATGCTGGCACAACGAACAGACTGAGGTTCGTTTTGATCAATCGCTTTCTTCACTGCATTTCTTATCACTTCCCCATCATTACAGGTAAACCTTATTTTTCCCACCGCTTTCTTATAATATTCCGCTTCTGTTTTTATAACGAGCATACTCATCTTTGTTTTAACGCCATAAATCATGCCCATACATAAAACACCTGTACTTAATTCACCTTCCATGTTTAAAACGGCAAAATAGATGGAGTTGAAAGGATTTTTATTAAACCACTTGTATTTTACACTTACCACAGCCGTTTGCTCATCCAGCGATTCTATTTTCAGACCTGCAAAAAATGCGGCGGGAAGTTTCCAAAACAAAAACATCCTGTAATAAACAGGATGCATGATCTTTCGTTTGAAGGGTATAAAATTATTATTCATTCTTTTTATAATTAGCGGGATTTAAAGCCGCTGGTGACCAGTCCTTCAAAAAGCCCATTATCTTTTCTTTACTGTATCCTTTTCCTTCTTCAAGATAAGCAGAGTTTTGTGTATGAAGGCGGTTCCCGTTTTCATCTAAAACAATAAATACGGGAAAGCCGAAGCGCTGTGCATAACCATACTTCGCGAAAACAGTCTCGTTTTTATTTTCAGGGCTGTAGTTAAGATGATAGACAATGAAATTCTTTTTGATCATACTATCAAGCTGTGGATCCGTGGTAGTAAAAGCATTAAATCTTTTGCACCAGATGCACCAGTTACCGCCACCTTGTATCAATACATGTTTATTTTCTTTTTTTGCTTTAGCAATTGCTGCAGCAATATCTTTTGCGGCGTTCGATTTTGGATGATAAAGAGAGTCTTCTGCGTGGACGGTTGAGAAACCAAACACCAGGGCAATTACAAGAATATATAATTTCATATGAAAGGTTATTGACTGCAAAGTGATGAAAAATCGATGAATCGAGGATTCATTCAAAAAAATTAACGAAGTATAATAAATACCGGTCAACATTTATTACCTATTGAGGTGCTTCTGCTTGCAATTGTTCTTACGACAAGATATATTTAACCATTGTAAAACATTACTATGTACAAAAAACTTATCCTATCTGCCCTGGCAATAGCGTCTATATTCATTCATGCTTCATCCCTTCCTGCACAATCAAAAAAGCTTTTCAACGGAAAAGATTTAACAGGATGGCATGCCGATGTTCCTAAAATGGATAATGATCCTTCATTAAAAAGTCCCTTCATTGTCCGCAATGGAATGCTTGTAAGTTTAGGTACACCCGGAGGACATCTTATTACCGATGCTTCTTATCAGAACTACAGGTTAACTACGGAATACCGGTTTGCAGGCAAGCCGGGCAATTGCGGTGTACTTGTTCATGCTTCAACGCCGCGGGCATTATATGAAATGTTCCCCAAATCCATCGAAGTTCAAATGGAGCATGAAAATGCGGGAGACTTCTGGTGCATAGAAGAAGATATTACTGTTCCTGATATGGAAGCCCGGAGAGGACCAAAAGCCGACTGGGGTGTTAATGGAAAAAAATTGCGCCGTATTAAAAATCTTACTGATCATTCTGAAAAGCCCGTTGGGCAGTGGAATAAGATGGTGATCGAGTGTGTGAATAATTCTATTAAAGTCTGGGTGAACGGGGATCTTGTAAACTACGGTTATAACAGCACAGCTAATAAAGGACAGATCGCACTACAAGCAGAGGGGTCCGAAGTCGAGTTCAAAAAATTAGTATTAAAACCGATCACTAAACTTTCACGCTAGCATCAAACAAAAATTTAAGAAGAAGTAATTACATGGAACAAAGAATCGCTCACATTGCATTAGTTGTTGCAGATTATGATGAAGCCATTAATTTTTATATTGAAAAATTACATTTCAGGTTAATAGAGGACACTATATTAAGCGACACAAAACGGTGGGTAATGATTGCTCCGCCCGGTTCACCCCGATGCCATTTATTACTGGCTAAAGCTGCAACTGAAGAACAAAAATCAAGAATAGGAAATCAAACAGGTGGAAGCGTATTCCTGTTTCTTTATACTGATAATTTTCAGAGAGATTTTCAAAACTTACTTGATAAAAAAGTTAAGATCGTACGACAACCAATAACAGAAACATATGGAACAGTCGCCGTTTTTGCGGACCTGTATGGAAATTTATGGGACCTGATAGAGCCCTCAAACTACAATAACAAAGACGCCAGCATATAATCGGCCAGCAATATCATAATACAACTTACGATTACAGATCGTGTACTGCTTCGCCCAATTTCCAACGAACCTCCTTCTACATAATAACCGAAATAAGCGGAGATACTGCTAATGATAAAAGCGAACGTATAAGCTTTGCTTAAAGAAAAGAAAATATTATAGGGTTTAAAATCTGATCGAAGGCCCTGGTCGAAAATGTCGTAAGATATAATCCCGGACATATTCCCTGCATACCTCCCGCCCCATATACCTAATACAGCAGCAAGAATGATCAGGAAGGGAATGACGATAAGTGCAGCCCCGATTTTTGGGAGCACCAGGTAAGTCCTGGTATTAATGCCCATGATCTCCAGTGCGTCTATCTGCTCCGAGATACGCATGTTACCCAGTTCACTGGCAATCTTGCTTCCAATAACACCGGCAAGCACAATACAGGTTACCGTAGGCGCCAGTTCAAGTACAATTGTATCTCTTACAATTAAACCGATAGTGGATTTTGGAATAAGCGGACTTACCAACTGGTAAGCTGTCTGCACCGCAGTTACTGCACCCAGGAATATGGAAATGATAATCACGATTGGCAGTGATCCTATCCCGATCTCGGAACACTGGTGCATGAATTCTTTCCAGTACATTTTTCCATTCTCCGGTTTTGAAAACATCAGCTTCAGCATCAAAACATATTTTCCTAAATGCGAGAGTAATCCCATGAGTCAAAAAATTCTAAATTATAAATTCTATATGAATGATGAATAATCAGTAGTACCAAACAGGGTCTGCGCACTCACTCCTATTGTTCTTTATTCTTTAATTTCCTTCTTTCCTTTCTTCTCTTCCACCACGGCGACCGTTCAATTTCCCCTTCTGTATCCGTCCTGCATTTAAGCTGGGCATCTACCACGGCAATGTTGGCCATATTGATAATATTGCGAACCGTACTTCCGAGTTGTAACACATGCACCGGTTTTTTTATACCTAGTAAAATAGGACCGATCGCATCTGCACCACCGACCTCTTTTAACAAATTATACGCCACGTTGCCGGCTGCCAGGTTTGGAAAAATAAGTGTGTTTACATTTTCATTAGCGAGAATACTGAAAGGATAATTATCTTTTAATATTTCCTTGTTGAAGGCAAGAGAAGCCTGCATTTCGCCATCAACTATCAGTGCAGGATTTTTTTCTTTTACCAGTCTCGTTGCTTCGGCAACAAGCCTTGCCTCAGGAGAATCGCTGCTGCCGAAATTGCTGTAGCTAAGCATAGCGATACGCGGCATGATATTAAAATTGCGTACTTCTTTTGCCACCAGCAAGGTGATCTCCGCAAGTTCTTCTGCAGTAGGATTAAAATTGACAGTCGTATCTGCTAAAAAAAGTGGGCCTTTTTTTGTCAGCAATAAATACATTCCTGCAATTTTATTTACGCCTTCTTCTTTCCCGATGATACTTAATGCAGGCCTTATAGCCGCAGCATAATTCCTGGTAAGGCCCGAGATCATCGCATCAGCTTCGCCCGTTTCCACCATCATGCAACCAAAGTGATTGCGTTCTCTCATTAATTTTTTACTCTCATAATAATTATATCCCTTTCGCTGTCTTTTTTGAAAGAACAATTCACCGAAGGTGTTTCTCTTTTCCTCCATTTCATCACTACGCGGATCAATGATAGGAATATCGGTAAGATCGATCTGGTTCTCGAGTGCGATCTTTTTTATTTTTGCTTCTTCACCGAGTAAGATGGGATAGCCAATACCTTCATCATAAACAATACTGGCTGCTTTTAATATTTTCTGGTTATCGGCTTCTGCGAAAACAATTCTTTTAGGTGAGCGCCTCGCCTTGTTCCCTAAAATTCTTATCAACTGGTTATCGAGGCCAAGCCGTTTATTTAATTCCACTGTATAAGTATCCCAGTTACTAATAGATAAACGGGCAACACCGCTTTCGATCGCGGCCTTCGCAACAGCAGGCGCAACGCAGGATAATAATCTTGGATCAAGGGGTTTTGGAATAATATATTCCGGGCCGAAAGACATGTGCTTTTGGTTATAAGCCATATTCACAATATCGGGTACGGGTGTTTTGGCAAGCTCTGCCAACGCTCGTACTGCAGCCAGTTTCATTGCCTCATTTATATGACGTGCACGCACATCCAATGCACCACGAAATATATAGGGGAAACCAAGTACATTATTTACCTGGTTGGGATAATCACTTCTTCCCGTTGCCATAATGATATCTTTTCTTACAGCAATTGCATCTTCGTAAGTGATCTCCGGATCAGGATTAGCCATAGCAAATACGACAGGATTCTTTGCCATATTTTTTATCATTTCCGCAGACATCACATTACCCACACTAAGGCCCACAAAAACATCCGCACCAATGATGGCTTTATCTAAGGTGAGCTCACTGTCTTTTACAGCAAACTTTTGTTTAATCTCGTCCAGTTCGCGACCCGTATGCAAAACACCGTCCTTATCAAACAAAACAAAATTTTCGTAGCGTGCCCCTAACGAGACATATAATTGCGAGCACGCCATCGCTGCCGCTCCCGCGCCATTCACAACGATCTTTACTTTATCGATTTTCTTTTTTTGCAATTCAAGGGCATTCAGTAGCGCAGCGCCGCTGATGATAGCAGTTCCGTGCTGATCATCATGCATAACAGGGATATTCAATTGTTCACGCAGTGCTTTTTCTATATAAAAACATTCAGGCGCCTTGATATCTTCCAGGTTAATGGCGCCAAAAGTTGGCTCCAGCGCTTTTACGATCTGGACAAATTTCTCCGGATCTTTTTCGTTGATCTCAATATCAAAAACATCGATGTCAGCAAATATTTTAAAGAGAACGCCCTTTCCTTCCATCACAGGCTTACTTGCTTCGGGGCCAATATCACCTAATCCTAAAACTGCAGTTCCGTTGGTGATAACAGCAACCAGATTTCCTTTTGCCGTGTACTTATATACATTTTCAATTTCACGAAATATTTCCTTGCATGGTTCTGCCACACCGGGAGAATAAGCAAGAGAAAGGTCCCGCTGTGTTTTTGTTTCTTTTGTAGGAACTACTTCTATTTTTCCCGGCCTTTCTCCTGCATGATATTCCAAAGCCTGTTCCCGTCTTAATTCGTTAGACATAATGCTTGTCAATTTTCATTTCTAAAATCCAGCGCAAATTCAAATTCCGTAACCACTTATATTGTTGCACCGAGCCATGCCATCATTCCCATTCCGTGTTCAATGGCACGCTCATCAATATTGAATAAAGGTGTGTGCACATTATGAATGATACCCTGCTTTTCATTTCTTACCCCGAGCCTGAAAAAACATCCCGGAATATGTTGCGTATAAAAACCAAAATCTTCAGCACCCATTCTTACTTCAGTCTCCTCCACATTGCCCGGTGAAATATATTCTTCAGCCAGTTTTACAACGGCGTCAGTTAATGAAGCATCGTTATCTACTGTGGGATAGCCAACATCTATGTGTACCTCTGCTTCGCCACCCATTGCATGTACTAGTTCCGAGGTTTGTTTTTTTATGAGCTCATGTGCCTTAAACCTCCACTGTTCATCCATTGCACGGAAAGTGCCCATCAGTTTTACTTCAGATGGAATTACATTGGTCGTATGTCCGCCGTTGATCGCACAAATTGATAATACGGAAGGTGAAAAAGGATTATTATTTCTGCTGATGATCTGCTGAAGGCTCACAATTAAATGAGAAGCGATGAGTATGGTATCAGCAGTCAGATGCGGAGCAGCAGCATGCCCTCCCTTACCTTTTATAGTGATGTAAATTTCATCAGCACTTGCCATTACCCTTCCTTTTCTAAAACTGAATTTTCCAACTTCGAGCGATGGATTAACATGCAACGCCAGTATCTTCTGAGGGGCGGGATCTTTCAATACGCCTTCTTTTATCATGAGGCTAGCTCCACCCGGATTTCTTTCTTCCCCCGGCTGGTGAATCAGTTTAATCGTACCGGTGAAACTATCCTTCAACTCATTTAAAATTTTCGCTGCGCCTAACAGGCAGGTAGTATGTACATCATGCCCGCAAGCATGCATTTTCCCGGCATGAAGCGATCTATATTCAATATCATTTTTTTCTTCTATCGGTAAAGCATCCATATCCGCACGCAAGGCGATGACCCGTTCTCCCGGCCGGCCTTTTATCAATGCGACGACACCGGTTTTAGATTTTATTTCGAATGGAATACCTATTTGTTCCAGCTTCGTTTGTATGAAAGCGGAGGTTTCAAATTCTTCATAACTTAATTCGGGATGCTGGTGCAGGTGGTGGCGGATGCTAATAAATTCATCGCGGTATTCCGCCGCAAGGGCCCTGATCTTTTCTTTCAGCATAAAATCCTCTGGTATGTTTTTAAAAAGGCCAGGTGCCTGGCTGTTTCAAAATACTATTCCTGCAAATTTACTTCTTCCCCGGCAGTACTCATTTCAACATTATCCCTTACAATGTAAGCATTTATAGATAGCAGCCGTTGTACGTCCAGCTGGAATGCTTCAGCGGCATCCCGCTCACTAAAATTGCCGATGCGCACTTTGAAATAGGGTGACTGAAAAATGATGTAAGTTTTTTCGTTGGGGAAATTTTGAAGCAGCTTCGATTTTATTGCATAAGCTGTTTGCCTGTTATTGGTACTGATAACCTGTACACGATACCCGGGACCTTTATAATTATGCGACAGGATCGTTC
>JAQBNK010000089.1 GCA_028288595.1 Chitinophagaceae bacterium | reverse complement strand
AAGAAAGAAAAGAAGTGAATGATGTAATGCAATCGGGTATCATGATGCGCTATGGGTTTGACGGCGCACGCAATGGTCACTGGAAGGCAAAAGAGCTGGAACAGGCCATTTGTGAAACTTTTGGTTCTTCATATGCGCATTTAACCAGCAGCGGTACATCTGCGCTAACAACAGCAATGGCTGCCCTGGGTATTGGGGCAGGTGATGAGATTATTATGCCGGCGTTTACTTTCGTAGCCAGCTTTGAAGCCGTTTTAAGTACAGGTGCAATTCCTGTTTTAGTTGATATTGATGAAACGCTGACGCTGAACCCGGATGCAGTCAAAAATGCCATCACTCCAAAAACCAAATGTATCATGCCCGTTCACATGTGCGGCAGCATGGCCAACCTGGATGCACTGCAGGAAATTTGCAGGGAGCATAAACTAATATTACTTGAAGATGCCTGCCAAAGTATTGGTGCCAGCTATAAAGGAAAAAAAGTGGGCACCATTGGCGATGCCGGCACCTTTTCATTTGACTTTGTGAAAACAATTACCTGCGGAGAGGGTGGGGTTGTACTGACGAACCAAAAAGATATTCTTGAAAAATGCGATGGTTATACAGATCATGGACATGATCATAAAGGTGCGGACCGCGGCGCAGATCTTCATCCTTTTTTAGGATACAATTTTCGTATTTCAGAATTGCATGCAGCTGTTGGTTTGGCACAGATACGGAAGCTTGATCAATTTTTATCACTCCAGAAAAATCATCATGCGCAACTAAAAAAAATATTAGCTGAAATACCAGAAATTACTTTCAGGCAAATACCTGATCCGAATGGTGATAGCTGCACATTCCTGAGCTGGTTCTTACCTACTGAAGAAATAACACGTGCTGTTATTACTGACCTGAAAGAAAAAGGAATTTTGGCTGGTAACTTTTATTGGTATGATAACAACTGGCACTATATAAAAAAATGGGACCATCTAAAAAATGCCACTTCATTACATCCGCTCTCTGTAGCGCAAAAAACAGCACTGCAAAAATTAAATGCGCAGGACTTTAGTATGAGTGATGCAGTAATGGCCCGTTGTATTTCAACAAGCATCAGCCTGCTTTGGTCTGAAGAACAAATTCAGCAAAAAGGAAAGCTATTGGTTGAAAGTGTAAAGAAAGCGTTGGCGGTGAGTAGCAAAACTGTTTAGTGTGGTTGGTTTTCGGAGTTCAGTATTCGGATTTCGGTAATCAGATTTCAGACGGCGCTAATACCCAAGTCTGAATACTGAAATCTGGGCTCCGAATACCGAACTCCGAATACTGAAATCCAAACCACCTTCCCTCACCCTCCCCCGGCCCACTTTCTTATCACAGACTCTATATCTGCAGCCCTGAAGGGTTTTACTAAATAATCGTTGATGCCTGACTTAACCAATCTTTCTTTTTCTCCCGGTGTTGCATTTGCGGATAGCGCAACGATCACGGGGAATTTTTCATCCAGGTAAAAATTCCGGATATGTTTTGTAGCCTCTATTCCATTCATAACTGGCATCATCATATCCATAAAAATAAAATCGTAGCGGGTTTCAGTAGACATTACAACTGCCTGCTCACCATTCATTGCAACATCAGGCGAATAACCCAATTTCATTAAAACAGAAGTAATAACCATCTGGTTCATTTCGCTGTCATCAACAGAAAGTATTCTAAAAGGATATTTATCCGCAAGGGTCGTATCTAATCTTTGCGGATTTATATGCGATGCTTCCATCGATTGTATATTCTCCGGTCCACGCTTCAATTTGATATTAAAATTAGCGGCCATAGTGCCGTCACTGTTATTATTGATCTGCAATGCGCCACCCATTAAAACAATTAATCGTGTGCTGATAGAAAGCGGTATGGAAGTGTTATGAGATGGTGCCAGGTGATTATTGTGCGCCTGCATTTCAAGCGGTGAATTTTTTATGCTGATGTTAAGATTAACGGTTTCACTTTCATCCATCGCCACATCTATATCCAGTTTTCCATAACCGGTTTCTTTCCTGATATGATTAATAAGATTGATAAATATCTGGCGGATACGTGCAGCATCCCCTTCCAGCATAAGCGGGTAATGCGATGGAATATTTACGGAGAAATTATGTTCGCCAGACACAGCCTCCATTAATATAAGTACTTCTTCAATGCAGGTTCTGATGTTAAAAACAGCAGGCTCTGGTTTTATCTTACCCGCCTCCAGTTGCGAAAAGTCAATAATATCATTTACAACAGAAAGAAGTTCCATACTGCTGCGGTGAATAGTGGTCACAAACTTTTTTTGCTCTTCCGTAAGATTTGATTCGAGCAAAAGAGAAGACATTCCAATAATACCGTTCATTGGCGTGCGAAGTTCCTGGCTCATAGAAGTGAGGAACTGCGACTGCACTCTTTCATTGTCAACCGCGAGATTACTAGCAGTTGATAATTTATGTGAGGCCCGGCGGCTGAGACGATCATTTTGCAGCACCATCAAATAAAAAATAATAAGGATCAGTAAGCTTAAAACAGTACCCGTCACAAGAATAATAGTGATATTCCTTGTTTCTTTATCCTTCCACTTATTCACTTGCTGAAGGCTGTTCCATTCTTTATCATATAATTGCTGGAGTGATACCCTGATCGCATCCATAATTTTTTTTCCTTCTTCACTTCGGTGCACGTCAGCAAATCGGTTATCCTGGTGATCTTTTACTTTATTAATTACCCCTTCCAGAAAAATAAGTTCCTGTCTGACCAATTGTTGCACCTGCCCTATTTCTACAGCATATTCAGGCATTTGTTTCAGCAGCGTATTAGTCTCGAAACCCGTTTTTAACTGAACTATTGAATGATAATAAGGCTCGAGAAACTCTTCCTTTCCTGTAAGCAGGTAACCTCTTTCGCCGGTTTCTGCATTAACAAGAATGGTTACATATTTTTGAATCGTATTGAGATTATGGAGATGAGAGGCAAGCTGGTCCGAGCTGTTTTCTGCGAGAGACAAGACTTTATACGTATTTAAACCAATAATGGTAACAACGCCTAACATTAAGACAATAAGAAACAGACTCCTCCTGCGATATGGGATGATGGTGCTTTTGATAAGTTATGTATGAGCATGCAAATAAAAATGACTACACCTCATTATCAATTAAAGTTGACTTAAAGATTGTTTAATATGTTGATATATGCTTATTAACTTATTACGGAATATAGTAAACTGTGGAATTTTTTGCCTGTATGGTAATTCCTTTTTTACAAAAAACCATATTTCGGGGAATAAGATAAATTGGATTAGGTTTTGCTTAGTTTACTAATTTTACAAACTAACGCATTTTAAAACTACGACGAATACTGGATGGCACTAAGTCAAGCACTTCAACAAAAATTACTGCAGAAGTTATCTCCTCAGCAGATTCAGTTAATGAAACTGTTGCAGATACCTACTGCCAACCTCGAAGAAAGAATTAAAGAAGAACTCGAAGAAAATCCTGCGCTGGAGGTAACAGAAGAGGGTTTTGAAGAAAATAATTACGAAGAAGGGAAAGATGAATTTACCAACGCTGAAGGGGAAGAGTACGAAAAAGACGGCAGCGCTGATGAATATGATAATATAGATATCAGCGATTATGTAAGAGAAGGAGATGACGATATAGCCGATTATAAATTACGGGACGATAATTACCCTGATAGTGATGAAAATAAAACGCTTCCCTTTAAAGTAGAAACATCTTTTCATGATCTTTTGCTTGATCAGCTGGGTATGCTTAACCTGGACGAGAAGAATTTTAAAGTAGCAGAACAGATCGTAGGAAGTATTGATGACGATGGTTACCTGCGCCGGGAAATTTCTTCTATAGTAGATGATCTTGCATTCAGGCAGAATATAACCAGCTCCGAAGAAGAAATTTTAGATATCATCCGGCAGATACAGCAATTTGATCCGCCAGGCATTTGTGCACGAAATCTGAAAGAATGCCTTTTACTCCAACTAAAAAGGCAGCTGATTGATGGCCGTGATGTGGCACTCGCTACACAGGTGCTCGAAAAATATTTTGAAGAATTTACAAAGAAACATTACGAAAAAATTCAAAGGGGACTGGGGTTGAATGATGACCAGTTAAAAGAGGTTATCAATACTATTATCAAACTAAATCCTAAACCCGGCGGAAATGTTGGTGGAATCAATAAAGCAGAAAGTTATATCGTCCCCGACTTTTTCATCTTTAATAATTCCGGGAAACTGGAGTTAACACTGAATGCTAAAAATGCTCCTGATCTGCGCATTAGCGAAGGTTACAGGGAAATGCTGAAAGAATATGATAAAGGCACAAAAAAAGATAAGCGGCAGAAAGAAGCAGTACTTTTTATCAAACAAAAAATAGATTCTGCTAAATGGTTTATTGATATGATCAAGCAAAGACAGCACACTTTGCTTAGTACCATGGAGGCGATCATGAATTATCAAAGACAATTCTTTTTATCCGGTGATGAAACGAATTTGAAACCAATGATCCTGAAAGATATTGCAGAGATCACAGGGCTGGATATTTCAACAGTAAGCCGTGTGGCTAATAGTAAATTCGTTCAAACCGAATTCGGCACCTACCGCTTGAAATTTTTCTTTAGCGAATCTTTAAGTACCGATACCGGTGAAGAAGTAAGTACCCGGGAAGTAAAAAAGATATTGAGCGACCTGATAGAAGCAGAAGATAAACGCAAACCACTTAGTGACGAAAGACTAACAGAACTACTCCAGGAAAAAGGTTATAATATTGCCCGCAGAACAGTAGCCAAATACAGGGAACAGTTGAATATCCCAGTGGCGAGGCTGAGGAAAGAACTATAAATAGTTGGCGGTTGATTGGCCAACTGTCAACCACCAACAGCCAACATAATATGACTGAACAAACTGCTGCTATTCCTGTTTATGATAATCCGGTTCTCCGGTTTTTTGCAAAACTTATCTCTTACATTTTCCACCCGTTATTTATCCCGGTTTACTTTTTTTTCTGGACGACCAAAAGGTTTCCTTATGAATTCAGCGGGTTAACACCCACCGGGTTAAATCTTAAAACTATCAGCGTTTTTTGGATGACAGGCTTTTTTCCTGCCTTCTCGGTTTTCCTGTTATGGCGCCTGAAATTTATAGATTCCATTTTTTTAAAAACGCAGAAAGAACGGATCGTTCCTTACATAATATCCATGTTCTTTTACTGGTGGATGTATTATCTCAGCCGCAATTTCTCTGACCAGGCTATTGCACTTAAGTTCTTTTTCTTCGGAATATTTATATGTACTGTTGTTGCCTTAATTGCTAATAACTTTTTAAAGATAAGCATGCATGCTATGGGCGCAGGCGGAGCAATGATGGCCCTTATTCTTACCTGCATGTTATACCGCATTCATTTAGGCGCTGATATAAGTGTATGCATCATCCTTACGGGACTGGTTTGTACGAGTCGCTTTTTAGTAAGCGATCATACCAATACAGAAATATATAGCGGCCTCATAACAGGTATGTTCTGTCAATGGACCGCGTATATGATTATGTTTTAAAAATTAATTGAGAAGACTTGGGAAATTTTTCTCCGGGCTAACTGTTTTAGCCATTGTTGCATTCAGGTTATTATTATCAGGCCACTCGAATTCAGCATTCAAAACTGAAGAGCGCTGGGTATATGTTCTGTCAGGATAATAAAGGAACATACAGCTTCCGTCTTTAATTGTATTAATTACCTGGCTGCTTACTAAATAAGATAAAGCCGGGCAACCAAAACTTCTGCCCATCATTGTTCCGTTAAAAGCTCTCTGATCATTTACATAGGCGCTTCCATGCATTACAACCGCTCTCTCGCGAACATTATCATTAATTCCCCTTTCAACACCATCGAGTCTTAAGCTAAAACCTTTGCTGCCATTATAAGTTTCACCAGTGATTAAAAAACCAAGGGAACTTTTTTTGGATTCTGCTGAATTGGAAAAACTGGTTGCATAATCTTCGCCTGAATTTTTTCCGTGAGCAACATGAAGATTGTAAAGGATTTGTGCATTTACAAGATCGATTACATAAAATCGTTTGTTCGCACTGCTTTGGCTATAATCTATAATAGTAAGGAGATCGGCTTTTTTTAAACGACCCTGGCTTAACAAATATTGGTATCCTTTGTATGCTTGTTGAAAAGCTTCGTGTCCCAACCCAACCGCAGATAAATTTAAACGGTCATAAACAGAATCTATAATACGAACAACCGCATTATTGGAACTTAAAAGGGTAAGATTGCTTTTTGCATTAACTGTATTGGCAGGCTGTTTTTCATCGTTCGTAAGAGCGATTGATGTGAAAGCACAAAAACATACACTGCAGATCAAAAGAACTTTTTTCATCGGCCTCAGATTTCAATTGGTGGTTAACAAAGTAATTAGGAGGTGCAATTAACCCAATTAAGCCCAGAGCCACTGTGAAGGGAATCCTAAAACACCCCTGTTTAAAGGTCATTTTAAGCCTTTACCTTATTCCTTACTTTTTTAGCGCCAAATTCATTTGTGTATATCTTAATGAGCAGCAGGAACATAGCGATTAATATAGGCCCGAATATCAACCCAATAAATCCAAACATATTAACCCCTATTATTACCCCGAAAACCGTGATCAATGGATGCACGTCTCCCAGCTTACGCACTAAATAAATGCGAAAAACATTATCGGTAATGCCTACGACAAGAAATCCGAAGGCCAGTATAGCAATACCTTTCCATGTCTGGCCCTGTGCAAACAGTACCAGACTCAAGGGTACATAACCCGCAGCGGCTCCTATAACCGGCATCATCGCGGCGATACTTGTAATAATAAACCAGAACATAATATCCGGTGCGCCTATCAGTAAATATCCAATCAATGCAACTATTCCCTGGGCGAGTGCTATCAATGGAACGCCAAGGGCGTTACTATAAACAAGAGTGCTTAATTCATTCCCGATCCAGCCAATATTTTCATCTTTTAGCGGGATGTATTCATATAAAAAGTCTTCCAGCTCCACTGTTTTAGTCAGCATAAAATAAAGAATGAAATACATGATGGCTATCGAAGTGAGTGTATTGAAAGTAGCACCAAGGATATTGGGTAATATCCCTGCGAACCATGCATTCACCTTAGTAATATTATCTGCAGTCAGCAATTTTATATGAAACTGGTTTTGAATTTTAGCTGCGAATTGCTGAACTGATTGCATTACTTCAGCAGAATTCGTCATAGCATATTCAACCTTCGACGAAAGCACACTTACCAGCGCCCAGATAGGGATCAGAACAACTAAAAAAGAAGTGAGCATTAAAATAGCGGCGGCCCAGTCTTTCTTCCATTTTCTTTTGAATACCAGCTTTTGCATGGAGTTGCGCATAAGCATATAAAAAGTTACGGCTCCCAGAAAAGCAGGTAAAAAAGTGCGCATCTGGAGAAATAAAATAACCCCGAAGGCTACCAGTATAAGAAAAAAGGCCAGTTGTTTCAGCCGGTTAGGATCTATGATACTCATCAATAACTATCGTACTGATTTTGTGCCAAATATGTACGGATTGTCAGATGTATGGGGTACGATGTACGATCGTATTATATGCGGTCGTACATCGTACATATAACATCCTACTCATGTCACACCTTTACGGTCTTCCATTTTCCTTTTTTGAAAAGATAAACACTGATGACAGCCATTAGCGTTTCGGCTGCAATGATGGAGATGAATACGGCTCTTGGATCATTCAAAAAATACTTAATTAAGATCCAGGCCAATGGTATTTGGAATGCCCAAAAGCCTATCAGGCTAACGATTGTAGGTGTGCGTGTATCACCCGCTCCGTTAAATGCATTCATCATTACCATTCCTACTCCATAAAAAATATAGCCTCCGCTGATAATATGCAGGGCCTGCAAAGCATAATGCCTCGCCATTTCATCACCATTCATAAAATTCACTATTGGCTCTCCAAAAAAGAGAAAAAATAATGTTACCCCCAGCATGAAGATGGCATTATACACGGCGGTCGTCCACACACTTTTAGCGGCACGCTCTGGTTTACCTGCACCTAAATTTTGCCCGGTTAAGGTTGCAGCAGCATTACTCATTCCCCAGGCCGGCATCAGGAAGAATATCAGTAAACGAATCGCTACCTGGTAACCTGCCATAGCAGCCTCATGAAAGCCCGCCATAAAACGGGCGAGTACAATCCAGCTGGCAGAACCGATTAAAAACTGCACTGTACCGTTACTGCCGATTTTTGCAATCTGCAGTAATAATTCACGGTGAGGTTTCACCTGGTGTAAATAAAAATTCAGTAATCCTTTCCTGATAAATAGCCGGTATAACTGGTACAGAACGCCTATACCACGTCCAACTGTTGTGGCGATGGCAGCACCTGTTAAACCCAGTGCCGGTACAGGACCCAATCCTCTTATCAGTATCGGGCATAAAATAATATTGGCAATATTGGCGATCCATAAACTGCGCATTGCTATACTGGCGTCGCCTGCACCACGAAAGATCCCATTGATAAGAAATAATAACATGATGACCACATTACCTCCAAACATGATCCGTGTATACTGAACATTTTCAGCCACCATCTTTTCATTGGCCCCCATGAATTGCAAAATATTTTTGGATGAGAGCACACCAACAACAGAGATGACTACAGATAATATCAATGCCGCAAATATGCATTGCATACCAGCATGTGCCGCTTCTTTTAAATTCTTTTCACCCACTCTTCTTGCCACAAGTGCAGTGGCAGCCATGCTTAAACCAATAGCAACCGAATATACAAGTGTAATAACCGATTCTGTAAGGCCAACCGTTGCAACAGCTTCGTTACCTAATTTCCCGACAAAGAAAATGTCTACAACAGCGAAAACAGATTCCATCATCATTTCAAGAATCATAGGAACTGCCAATAAAAACACTGCTTTGCGAATACTTCCTTCGGTATAATCCTGTTCACTTCCTGCAACAGCCTGCCGGAATAAAGAAAAAAAACGTCTTAATTTAAATGATATAGTATAGGTCATTTATGAACTTTTTGCAATAAAATAAAAATAGAGAGATACCACGTGATTAGCACGCAGTCAAATTGAGAAGATGTTTGGCAGCTAAAGTGTGGTGCTGCCGGCAAAAATGTTCATAGCCGTTAATTTAAAATCCTCGCGGATTTTGCTCCTCAGCCCCGACTTGAACGGGGGACCCTCTGATTAACAGTCAGATGCTCTAACCAACTGAGCTACTGAGGAATTTCCTCCGTTTCCGGAAGGGACGCAAAAATAAAAGATTTTGCATTGCGCCAAGTGCTTTTTTTAAAAATATTATCGCCAGCCAAATATTCCTTTTTCTTCAAAGCCTATATATACACCGTCATCCCTTTTTTCCACGTGGTAAGTTTTAAGATAATACCCTTCGCCACTCACATTCCGCCCGTTACGCATGTTATACTTATACCTGTGCAGGGGACAAACCACATTAGCAAGGCCATCAATAAATCCATCTGCCAGTATCCCGCTTGCATGCGGGCATTTATATGCGAAGACAAATAGTTCTTCGTGTATTCTTGCCAGGGTGATCTTTTTGCCATCGGCTTCAACTATACACATGTTATTTTCCTGCCATTGCAGCAAATTTTCATGATCTGCAATTTTGATCCATTTAATCTGGTGCATTAAAATTTAAATCGGTTTTATAAGGATACCTGACACGGTACATGGATCGTACCTGCTTAAGTATCATTGCACGCAGTTCCTCCAGGTTCTTTTTTTGAAGGGCTGAAATAAATATGCAATTACCCTGCGTATTATTTATCCATCGTTCTTTCAGGTCGCTTAATATATCCTGCTTTACATCTTCTTCCAGCCAATCGTCGAAATTTTTTTCTTCATATAAATCGATCTTATTAAATATCGTGATGACTGGTTTTTCGGATGATTTTAATTCCTGCAAAGTTTTATTTACGACATTGATCTGCTCTTCGTACTGCGGATGCGAAATGTCTACGACATGTAATAGAATATCAGCTTCTCTCACTTCATCCAATGTGCTTTTAAAACTTTCAATAAGATGATGCGGCAGCTTCCTGATAAAACCGACGGTATCGCTTAAAAGAAAAGGAGTGTTTTCATACACCACTTTTCTAGTTGTCGTATCAAGGGTGGCAAATAATTTATTTTCAGCAAACACATCGCTTTTGCTTAACACATTCATCAGCGTACTCTTGCCAACATTCGTATATCCAACTAAAGAAACACGAATCATTTCCCCCCGTTCTTTTCTCTGTGTGATGGCTTGCTTATCTATTTGCTGAAGTCTTTTTCGCAGCAGCGCAATTTTATCTTTCACTATACGGCGGTCTGTTTCAATTTCAGTTTCGCCGGGTCCGCGTGTACCGATACCACCACCTTGTCTTTCCAGGTGTTTCCACATGCCTTTTAACCTGGGCAATAAGTATTGGTATTGTGCCAGCTCTACCTGCACCTTAGCCTGCGCTGTTCGTGCACGGCTTGCGAAAATATCGAGAATAAGATCGCTGCGGTCTATGGTCTTTACGCCGAGTGCTTTTTCAATATTAATAATTTGTGATCCACTCAGCTCATCATCAAAAATAGCTATCGTAATATTTTTTGTAGTGATGTACTCTTTTATTTGTTCCAGCTTCCCCTTGCCCACAAAAGTGCGGCTATCAGGATAAGGTAATTTTTGCATGAAAGTTTTTACAGCTTTAGCACCAGCGGTTTCTGCAAGGAAAGCCAGTTCATCCAGGTATTCTGTAACCTGCGCTTCTGTCTGCTCTTTTTGAATAAGACCGATGAGCACAGCCTCTTCAGCTTCTTTTATTTTTGGTGTTTTTTCTATCAACTCAATAATTTAAAATCAAAAAAAAGCCCCGCCTATGCGGGGCAATACAAATATCATACTATTTTATTACAAGCCACTTAGCGTTATACCAACAGTATAAGGGTGTATAGAAGGGCCTGCAGTTGTTTTCAAAAAATTAGTTAACTGGTAAGATGCATCCAGCGAAAAATTCCCGTAACCTACACGGCCGGTAAAAGCAATTCGGGTAGTATTAATAAATCGCTTGTTACTTTCTTTAGCAACATATTTAGGTCCGTATATCGTGGTACCTGCTTTATCAAGAAGATTTACTCCCTTGGTATAAGATTTTAGTAAGGTTCCTACTTTAAGTCCGGCCGCGAGTTTAAAACTATTATCAGGATCAGAAGGATGCTTGTAATATCGCAGTTCAACAGGAATTTCCGCGAAAACGGTTGTGAGCTTATATCGCTTAAAATGATCTGCAACAGCTACGTTTCTAAAAGGCAGTGTTGTGCCAGTGGATTTAAGATCGATGTAGGTATTATCGAAAAACATATTACTGCTGCCGATCCCTGCGCCAAAAGCGAGGCTCATGCTGGGATTGGTTTTAAAAGGTTTATCCAGCATAAAATAAATGTTGAAATGACGGGATAATCCTTTGGGCGAGATACTATCGGGTGTTGATCCCCATTTATCAATTCCAAACTGAAGCATAAAATGATCGTTGGGCTGCTTTCTTAACTCGACTTTCTTCGTCGCTGAAACACGGGTACTATCCTGTGCCTTCGCAATAAAACAAGCGCCGGAAACAAGGATGAGTAATAAAATTTTCTTCATACGCAGGAAAATAAGAATAACCATTCTTGGTTATAAGAGGGCAAAAATAGCAGAAATGAAATAGCAGAAGGTTAAAAAATACACAAAACGGTTATTGAAATGAACGCAATGCCCGGATTTCATTGACACGGTTCTGTTATCTTCGTAACGTTCGCACCGCTTCCGAACTTTTTTATAATGAGCCTTACATTTAATAATAAACGCATTCTTGTTGTTGAAGACAATCCCATTAATCAAATGCTGGTGGGGCATACGCTTCAAAGAACCGGTGCAATTGTTGATTTTGCGGGTGATGGAAGATCCGCCACTGTCCGCATCCGGGAACATGTATATGATGTTGTTCTAATGGATATTCAATTGCCGGAAATGGATGGTTTCGAAGCAACCTATTTTATACGCAATGAAATTCAGTCTAAAGTGCCCATTATAGGAATGACGGCCATGATGATCTTTGATGAAGAAGATAAATGCACCAAATGCGGCATGAACAACTGCCTTCTTAAACCTTTTACTTTAGAAAAGTTTGAATCAATTTTTACAGATACGTATGAAAAAATCAATGAACAAATTCAGCATAGTGATCTTCTACTTGGCGATGCGGAACTGGTAATAGACCTGGCTACATTATACAGCTTTAGCGAGGATAAAACTTATCTGAAACAGGTTGTTGAAACTTTTTTAACCACACTTCCCGATAGTATTAAAAAAATGGAAGTGTATTCGGAGATGAATGATTATGATAATCTTTCCAGGATGGCGCATTTCACCAAGTCATCTTTATCAGTTATAAAAATTCAGCAAATTCTGGAGCAGGTACAGAACATAGAATGGCAATGCAGAACAGGATCAAGCCTCGAAACATTGCCAGAAAAAATCAATTATATAAAAACTCAATACCCGGTAGCAGAGAGACTGTTACTTGAAAAATTTAATATCAGCCTTTCCCAAAAAGATATTACCTTGAATTAGGCTTTTAATAGATATATAAACCATCATCCAATAGCCAACCTATTCTATGAAAATACTTTTAGCCGAAGATGAACCTGTAATGGCGATGGCCATCGTAACACGCCTGAAAACTGACGGCTACGAGGTGGTTTACGCTGAAAATGGAAGCGAAGCATTGAAGGAACTAAACAAGCATAAACCAGATATGCTGATCACAGATATATTAATGCCCTTTACCTCTGGTCTTGAACTTATAGGTATTATTCGTTCTGAAGAAGCCTATAAAAATTTACCCATCATTGTTTTATCTGCACTAGGGCAGGAAGCCACTGTAATGGAAGCATTTAATTTAGGCGCTGATGACTTTCTTACCAAGCCCCTAAATCCTTCTGAACTTTCTTTACGGGTGAGAAGATTGCTCAATGCAAATACACCGGTTAACCACCGTCTCTAAAACTTTGTTTGATCAAGTATTCTTCGGGATATTTTCGCTATTCAAAATATTGGCGGAGTGCTTCCCGGTGCTTTAATGCAAATACACTCTCTATTGTAAGCGGCTTATTGATAAAATCAACCACAATAGAATATTGTTTTGCTTTGGCGAAGTCTTCAGGATTTATGCTGGAAGAAAGAATAACTATTTTTGTTTCTTTAAAATCCTCCGCATAATCTTTCATATAATTTTCCAAAAAGTCCCATCCATCCATTACGGGCATATTCAGATCCAGGAGAATTAAAACAGGAGCGCTATCATCCGTATTTTTTAGTGTCATAAAATAATCGAGTGCCTGCTTTCCGTGTTTTGCTATATCTATTTCTTTAGCAAATCCGGCTTTACTAAGAACAATACGACAAATTGTAAGGGTAACATCGTCATCGTCTACCAGTAAGAGCTTATTCAGCATGCCGGGGTTTATTTTTAAAATATATAAAGAAGGTTGTTCCCTTTCCAACTTCGCTTTCTATTTCTATTTTCCCTCCCAGCGCTTTTACCTGTGAATTAACCAGGTATAAGCCCAATCCTTTGCTATCCGGGTGATCATGAAACCGTTGGTAGAGTCCAAATATTTTATGTCCGTGCCGTTCAAGATCAATTCCCAAACCATTATCACTGAATTCCAAAACAAGATATTCATCTTTTTCAAAAGTATTAAGATCAATATAAGGCACACTCGTAGCAGACTTGTACTTAATTGAATTAGTGAGCAGGTTTAATAAAACACTCTCCAGGTAACTTTTATTGAACTGAATCATCTCGCCATCAGAAAAATTCGTTGTAATAACGGCACCTGATTCGTCGATAATATTATTTACTGATGCGCACACCTCCTGCCAGGTTTGATGAATACTAATGTCTTCTATTTTTGTATTTACTGAATTTTTAATAAGCAATACGTTCATGAGGTCATTAACAGTTTCATTTAGCTGAATCGCGGATTCTTTAAACTTTTCTACCAGGAAAGAAGTGGTAGCGTCGGTTATAGTACCAGGTTCAATGAGATTTGTAATGCCAATCAGGTTTGAGATTGGTGAACGCAGGTTATGGGAAGTGATGTAAGCAAACTGCCTGAGATCTTTAACAGTGGCATTTAATTCCTCTATCAATTGTTCCTTTTCGTAATCCGCTTCTTTCTTAGCAGTGATGTCCTGTCCCATGCACAATATACCGATCGTTTCATCGAACTGGTCATACATTAAAGAGAAACGAAAATCAATCCACATATCTTTTTCACCAGGCGAAACCGTTTGCACTTCAACTTCGAATACTTCATCATCTTTTAATGCATCGAGCATTTCTCTTATTTCCGACAGGTAAAGATTGGGGAAAATCCCAAATATTTCTTTTCCATATTGGTCAATGATCTGCTCGTTAAACACATTTAAAGAAAGGTTATTAAAATAGTTAATCTTATAATTATTGTCTGTAACGATGATGAGGTTATTTACGTTTTCAAGAATATCAGACTGAATATGTATCCTGTGCAGTGCTTCTTTTTGTGCCGTTATGTTTTGTGAAACGATTAATATTTTTTCAATATCGCCGGCCTCGTTTTTTTGCGGCATCGCACTGAGCATATAATTCCGGCTCATAAAACTAATCTCAAATACGACTGTTTTATCCTGCAGCACGGCAAGCATCTGGTTGCGGAAAACCTCTGCCGCCGTCTTGTCGAGAAAGTTGCTGAACTCTGTATTAATAAAATCCGCCGATGATATTTGCAGGCTTTGCACTTCTTTGCCTGCCAGGTATTCAATCTTTAATTCCTTGTCGATTATGAGTATGGCCCCATTAGGAAAATTTTCAAAAATATTCAGCAGTTTCTTTTCGCTGCTTTTTAACTCGTTTAAAACCCTGGCCAATTCTTCGTCTTTCATTTTACGTTCAGTAATATCCCGGCTGTTCACCACAATGCCATTTACACCAGCTACATCAAACATGTTAGTTGCAACGGTCTCTATCCAGCGCCATTCTCCGGCTGCATTCCTGTATCGAAACTCAGGTGTTCTTACCTGGTGCTGATGCTTTAGCAATTCGAGATAAGGCAAAACTTTTGGCTGATCCTCCTCATGAACAAATCCAAAAGCATTTTTTCCAATCATATTGCGGGGATTGTACCCTAAAACCGAAATAACTGTGGGACTAACATATTGGTAAATCGCATCCTGATCAATGATGCCTATAAGGTCGGATCCGCTTTGAACCAGGGCACGAAATCTTTTCTCACTTAACAGTAGAGCCTCTTCTGCGGTTTTCATTTCAGAGGCATCTCTGCCTGTGCAGTATAACAATCCATCCTTGTCATCCCATCGGGCAGACCAGGCCATTGTAACAATGCTTCCATCTTTTCGCCTTAACCTATTTTCGAAATTTGTGGTTTTACTGCCTTTGATTATTTTATTTCTTAAATCAGTTGTTCTATCCTGGTCCTCTTCTAAAATAAATTCAAAAGTTTTTTTACCCGCCATTTCTTCAGGGCGATACCCTAAAACATAATACGTTGCCTCGTTCAGCTGCACGTATTCACCATCAGAATTTATTGTACAGATAATATCAAGTGAAGAATTAAAAAGATTTTGCAAGTGCTTACTGGTGTGAGTGAGATGAACGATTTCAGCATTTTTTTCCTCTTCTATTTTTTTCGCCTCAGAAATATCCTGGATATTAATAAGTAAATAATCAACCGCATTATCGGCCCTCGTTAAGGCCTTAACCTGAATGGTAAAATATTTATCCGAGTCTTCATGGCAAAGAGCATATCCAGCTGCGTTCGATTCACCGCTAAATGCAGCACTTATGTCTTCTTCCAGTTTGTTGGCCCATGGAATAGAAAAAAATTTCTCTCCCCGGGCAAGACCTCCGTCACAAAAATCATGGCAAAATTTTTCAGCCGTCAAGTTATAATAACATACCTCACGCTGACTGTTAATTACAATAACAGCATCACTACATGTATTAAGTAAGAGCTCAAAAAAATCTATATCCGGGACATAGTTGTCTTTGAATAATTGCATTAAAAAAAATTAAGAACTATGCCGGTGAAAAATAAAACGAACAAGCAATAAAAAATGGGATGACATCATTGGGATATTGGTTAATTGATCGACAAAGTTAAGCTTTGAAAAATTCTTTATGGCCATGCGAAAAAATACGTGGCTGAAGCTTTTTTAAACTTACAGCCCGCTGCTTCCCGCTTGTCTCTTAGGTCTGGTTCTGGCATTTATTTTATTTTGGTATAGTTTTGAATCATTTACCAAGAATAAAACCCGTTATATGATAATTGATGAAAAAGATATAGTGACAGGATATGTAAAAACTGAAACCCATGAGCATGTTACGAGCATAGAATTTTTTCACCCCCAGAGCAATTCACTACCCAAACTTATTTTAGAGCAGCTAGCCCAGGAAATACATTATTATAGTCACGATACCCATACTAAGATCATCATTTTAAGATCCGCCGGCGAGAAAGCATTTTGTGCAGGCGCTTCTTTCCAGGAGCTATCTGCTATTAAAACAGAGGAAGAAGGTATTTCGTTTTTTAGTGGTTTTGCGAACGTTATTAATGCTATGCGAAAATGTCCCAAATTAATTATTGGGCGCATCCACGGAAAATGTGTCGGCGGTGGTGTTGGCCTTGCCGCTGCAGTAGATTATGCAATAGCATTAGAAGGCGCTGAAATAAAATTGAGTGAACTGGCTATAGGTATAGGGCCTTTCGTTGTTGGACCTGCTGTAGAAAGAAAAATTGGTAGATCATCTTTCGGCCAGCTATCTATAGACGCTGGCTTATGGCGCAATGGCGATTGGGCTCGCAGAAAGGGTTTGTATGCAGAGTTGCATCCAAACATAGAGAGTATGGAAGAATCGATTATCCGTTTATCAAAAACACTGGCTCATTATAGCAGTGAAGCCATGGCCGAATTGAAAAAAATATTG
>JAQBNK010000088.1 GCA_028288595.1 Chitinophagaceae bacterium | reverse complement strand
AAGCATCGGTGTTCAGGAAATTAAGTGTAGAGAATAATGTTATGGCTGTTTTGGAAATGACCAGGCTCACTAAACATCAAAGGCAGGAAAAACTTGAATCTATTCTTACAGAATTCAATCTTCATCATGTAAGAAAAAACAATGGTGATAGTTTAAGCGGCGGTGAGCGAAGAAGAACAGAAATTGCCAGGGCCCTTGCAGTTGATCCGAAATTTATTTTACTGGATGAACCTTTCGCTGGCGTGGATCCCATTGCCGTTGAAGACATCCAGGCTGTTGTTGCAAAACTGAAATATAAAAATATAGGTATTCTCATTACAGACCATAATGTAAATGAGACACTTTCGATCTGCGACAGGGCCTATCTTCTGATAGAAGGAAAAATATTTAAGCATGGCACTGCAGAAGAACTGGCTGATGATGAGCAGGTGAGAAATCTTTACCTGGGCACTAACTTTATTCTTCGTCGTAAAGACTGGCTGATGGATCAGGGAAAAGCCAGCCAGCTATAGGTTATAGTATATAAGGTATCTAATATATACACAACCCCTATTTACTTATATACTCTATATACTCTACATACTTACATACATACCTTTCACATTTCTTCTCCTTACGCACTTCATCTCGCAGCATTTCATTATTTTGCCCTCATCACATGAAACTGCTAAGTCCCGCTATATCAACCATGGCCCGTCTTCGTTACGGGCAGATAGAACAATGGAGCCAGGATCCTGTTTCTGCCCAGCGAAATGTTCTGCAGGACCTGGTAACACATGCTCAATATTCTGAGTTTGGAATGAAGCATGGTTTTAATGATTTATTTACGATCAGGAAATTCAAAGAAGCAGTTCCTATCCAGGAATATGATGATATCAAACCGTACATAGAAAGATTGATGGAGGGTGAAGAAAATCTTTTATGGAATACCCCTGTTAACTGGTTTGCAAAAAGCAGTGGTACTACGAGCGACAAAAGCAAGTTCATTCCTATCACAAAAGAAAGCCTTGAGGATTGTCATTTCCTGGCGGCCAAAGATGTTCTCACATTATATTATTTTTCTAATCCCGAAAGCGACCTGCTAACGGGTAAGAGCCTGGTAATCGGTGGTAGTCACCAGATACACCAGGTAAATGAAGACATTCATTACGGTGATTTAAGTGCAGTTCTTTTACAGAACACACCATTCTGGGGAGGCTGGATAAGAACCCCTGAACTTTCAATTGCTTTGCTTGATGAATGGGAAACTAAAATTGAGAAACTTGCACAATCAACAATAGAAGAAAATGTTACTTCTATCGCAGGCGTGCCAACATGGACCCTTGTTTTATTGCGCCGAATTCTTGAGATAACAGGAAAATCATGTATTAAAGAAGTTTGGCCCGGACTGGAGTTATATATCCATGGCGGCGTATCATTCACACCTTATAAAGAGCAGTTTGAAAAAATAATCGGCGCTCCAATTCATTATTTAGAAATGTATAATGCCAGTGAAGGATTTTTTGCTGCGCAGGATCGTTTGGATGAAGAGGGAATGATCTTATTTCTTCAGCATGGAATATTTTATGAATTTATGCCTATAGAAGAATATGGAAAAGATAAACCAAAAACTATAGGATTGAATAAAGTTGAATTGGGGAAACAATATGCTTTAGTGATTTCAACTAACGGCGGCCTTTGGCGATACCTTATCGGCGATACTATTCAGTTTACTTCTTTAAAACCTTTTCGTGTAAAGGTTTCAGGCAGACTTAAACATTTTATGAATGCTTTTGGGGAAGAAGTTATTGTTGATAATAGTGATAAAGCAATAGCAGTCGCCTGTGAAAAGTGTAATGCCATTGTGAATGATTATACCGCTGCTCCACTATACTTTAGTGAAGGAAATAACGGCGCTCATGAATGGTTAATTGAGTTTGAAAAAAAACCCGCAGACCTCTCAGAATTTATTTTGGAACTTGATACGGCATTAAAAAATGCCAACAGCGATTACGAAGCTAAAAGACAAAAAGATATCGCTTTAAGAATGCCGGTTGTACATGCGGTTGACAAAGGCGTTTTTACCAACTGGCTAAAACAAAAAGGGAAACTGGGTGGTCAGCATAAAGTTCCGAGATTAAGTAATGACAGGAAATATATGGATGAGATCAAGCAATTTTTATAATTTGCTGTTATGACCTCTACACTTACTGTTTGCAAAAGTTGCGGAAACAATTTTGAAGGTAAATATTGTAATAACTGCGGAGAGAAGGTTTACACCGAGAAGGATAAATCACTGCTCCATCTTTTTAAAGAGTTCTTTCATTTCATTTCGCATTTTGAAGGAAATTTTTTTACGACTTTAAAAACCGTGCTGTTTAACCCTGGCCAGCTTTCAATGGATTTTTGCAGCGGTGTAAGAAAAAAGTACTTTAAACCACTTTCTTATTTTTTACTTCTTATCATATTTTATCTTTTGTTTCCATATTTCCAGGGGCTGAATATGACCTTGGGGGCACATATAAGCGAAGGCACACATGGCAGATATGCATTGCAGGCAACAAAAAAAGTAATGCAGGAGCATCATCTAACAGAAGCGCAGATAATACAAAAATTCCATGAGGTCTCTGAAAGAGTCTCTAAATTCCTTTTATTCATATTGATCCCCGCGATGGCTATTTTTTGTTCCATTGTAACATTCAAAAAAAGAAGGCCGCTATATGATCATTTCATTTTTTCTATTGAAACAAATGCATTTTTTCTTTTGTGGGGATTCCTGATACTTCCCTTAATATCACTTTTAACAAACCAGCTTACAACGTGGTTATTTGATCAGCCTTCACCATTAAATGGAGAAATACGAGTCCTTTTTATGATTGAAGTTGTTTTCTTTATTTATGTGTTTTCTGCTGCCAGGAAGTTTTATCACCTTAATACGTTTCTGTCAATAATTTTCAGCCTTACATTTATTATCACACATGCTTTATTTGTACAGTTCGTTTATAAGTTCATTCTTTTTTATATAAGTATACATCTTGTGCATTAGTAATGCGCATGGCAAACATGGTAATTAAAAGAAAGAAGACATTATATTACCTTTGTTCTTATAATCATAACATATGAAATTGCTCGAAGGAAAAACAGTAATTGTAACAGGCGGCAGTCGTGGCATCGGCGAAGCGATCGTAAAAAAAATCGCTGAACACGGCGGCAATATTGCATTCACTTATGTTAGTGACAGCAGTGCAGAAAAAGCGAAGCAATTAGAAGAGCAACTACATAAAACCGGTGTGAAAACCAAAGCTTATCAAAGCAACGCAGGTGACTTTTCTCAATGCGAAAGTTTTGTAAATGATGTTTTGAAAGAATTTGGAAACGTTGATGTTTGTGTAAATAACGCTGGTATCAGTAAAGACAATCTTCTTTTAAGGATGACGGCCGAACAATGGGATGATGTGATGGATATAAACCTGAAGAGCGTCTTCAACATGACCAAACAGGTTATTCGCCCAATGATGAAAGCTAAGAACGGCAGTATTATTAATATGAGTTCTATCATAGGCATTCGTGGTAACGCAGGACAAAGCAGTTATGCTGCATCTAAAGCCGGCATCATTGGATTTACAAAATCTGTTGCGCTTGAATTGGGCAGTAGAAATATTCGCTGCAATGCAATCGCTCCTGGGTTTATAGAAACAGATATGACGCACTATCTTAAAGAAGGAACCGCAGCCGAAGATTTCATGAAAAAAATTCCACTCGGTAAATTTGGTAAAGGAGAAGACATTGCAAATACTGTTTTGTTTTTAGCTTCAGACATGGGAAGTTATATTACTGGACAGGTGATCAGTGTTTGCGGTGGTTTGAATATTTAGTTTGAATAAGAGCGTAAGTCTTTCTTTCATATTTAACTTAAGCTGTTTACAATCTTTCAGCTTCGTTCCTTATTTTTGCGCCCCGATGCAATTGAAAAAGCTTATAGGATTATTACTGGTTTTTGTAATGGCGCTGCAGGTTTTACCTGTAAAGCAAGTGGGCTGCTTACTTTCAAGTAATCAATTGCAAGAAGAAATGCCTCATGAAGACATCAATAAACCTGATGCAAAAGATTTCGGTAAAACGATTTTTCTTCACGATCATTATTTAGATCATTCTCTTGAGGCAAATCTTTCCTCCCCGTCATTTTTTATTTACGATGCGGCCCTCCCTCCGCATATCAGCGAAGATATTTTAACGCCCCCGCCAAATTTACTTTAATGTTTTTGTGCCTCTTATCGCACAGTGAGATTACAGCTCGCTGTTATTGTTATTGATTCAATTCATTAAAGCATTATTATGAAAAAAATATTGAAGCATGCGGGTACCGACCTGCGTGCATCACTGGTTGTATTTTTAGTTGCGTTACCTCTTTGTTTAGGAATAGCGCTCGGCTCGGGTGCGCCATTATTTGCCGGCATCATCGCCGGTATTGTTGGTGGCATCATCGTGGGCAGTTTAAGCGGTTCTCAGCTAAGTGTAAGTGGTCCCGCTGCGGGCCTCACCGCTATTGTAGTTGTAGCAATAGGCAAGCTTCCTTCTTTTGAGGCGTTTCTTGTTTGTGTTGTTATTTCTGGTTTGTTCCAGGTATTACTTGGCGTGATAAAAGCCGGCGTAATTGCAGATTATGTTCCCAGCGCTGTTATAAAAGGAATGCTTTCTGCAATAGGCATCATCCTTATTTTAAAACAACTTCCACATTTTGCAGGGTACGATGCAAGTTATGAAGGCGATGAAACTTTTATACAGTTGAATTCTGAAAATACTTTTTCTAGCATCGTCAAATCTTTTAATAAGTTTTCTGGCATAGCACTTATTATTGGCAGCATATCTTTATTTACACAACTGCTCTGGGATAAAGTGCTTATAAAAAAACACAAGCTGTTTACGCTTGTGCCAGCACCTCTTGTTGTTGTGGCGGTAAGTATTTTTTTGAATCAATTGCTAACAGGGAATATTTCTTTCAGGACGCTTACGGGTAAACAAATGGTTAGTATTCCGGTAGCGGGCACGGCCAATGAATTCATTTCATTTTTCAAGATTCCTGATTTTTCAGTGATCGCTAATCCTGTGATCTGGACAACCGCGATTACACTGGCTATCGTCGCAAGCCTTGAAACGCTGCTTAATATTGAGGCCGCCGATGACCTTGATCAGTATAAAAGAGTTACTCCAACCAACAGAGAATTAAAAGCGCAGGGCATTGGGAATATTATTTCGGGCCTTATTGGCGGATTGCCCTTAACATCTGTTGTAGTAAGAACATCTGCAAACATTAATGCCGGGGCAAGAACCAAAATGGCTGCAATAATGCATGGTGTGCTGTTATTGCTCGCCGTCGTTTTTCTGCCTGCGGTTTTAAACCGGGTACCGCTTTCTGCATTAGCAGCCGTATTGGTTTACACAGGTTATAAGCTGGCAAAGCCTTCACTCTTTAAAGAATTCTGGAAAAAAGGGTTCGATCAATTCATGCCCTTCATCATAACTATTATAGCCATTATCTTTACTGACCTGCTGATCGGGATTATTATCGGGATAGTAGCCGGATTATTTTTTGTCTTAAGAAGTAATTTTAAAACCTCGGTCTTTGTTGTGAATGATGGGAACAAATATTTGTTCAGGCTGAGAAAAGATGTATCGTTCTTAAATAAACCTGTTTTGAAAAACAAGCTTGAATCTGTACCGGAAAATGCAAGTATAATAATAGATGCGACAAGAGCAGATTTTATTGATAAAGACATTATAGAGATCATCAATGACTTTTTAGAGCATGCACATCTGAAAAATATTAAGGTTGAAATAAAAAAATCAGGGTACAAACCCATTCATCAATTGATTAGCGGTCAATATCTCGCTATGACAAATTAAATAAACTGACTTATGTATACTTACGAAAAATTATTATTAGAGAACAAAGCCTGGGCGCAGGAAAAAGTAGCGGATGATCCCCAATATTTTGAAAGGCTTTCGCAAATTCAACGCCCCGAATTTTTATGGATCGGTTGCAGCGACAGCCGTGTACCTGCCAACGAGATCACTAATACTCAGCCTGGAGAAATTTTCGTACATCGAAATGTTGCCAACCTCGTAATACACACCGATGTTAACCTGTTGAGTGTATTAGAATTTGCTGTTCAGCATTTAAAAGTAAAACACGTGATCGTTTGTGGCCACTACGGCTGTGGCGGAGTGAAGGCTGCTATGGATAACCATAATTATAACCAGGTACTGAATATGTGGCTTCGTAATATTAAAGATGTATACCGCCTCTACCGGGAAGAATTGCAGCAAATAAAGAACGAGGATCTGCGCTTTGATAAACTTGTTGAGCTAAATGTAAAAGAACAAGTGATACACCTGGCGAAAACATCCATTATACAAAAAGCATGGAAGCACGAGCAGCGACCGCAATTGCATGGTTGGGTATATGGATTGAAGGACGGGCTCATCAAACCCATCTTTGAGATGGACCACACAACTGAGATCGATCCGCTTTACCAGTATGATGATCTATAAAAAATATTGAACAGGAACAGATGAACAAGGAATTTTGAAAATGAAACAACTTCTCATTCAAAATTCCTTGTTCTATATTCTACAGCTGCATGATCACTTTTAATATTTCCCTGTGTGATGATTGAACATGCGGCATAAATTTCTGGTACCATTCGCCCCAGGCGGGCTGCGACAATTCTTCTTTTAATTTTCTTTCAAAATCAGCTAAGTCTTCAGCAGGCTGCTCAATAATAAACCGGTAACCATCGCCGGTAAAATCCGTGAGAATACGGAGGCCCGGCGACAACAACTTTTTTTCTATGGCGTCATCCAGCAAAGATCTTACCTGCCGGTAAGCGCCAAACTTTAATTGGAAAATTTCTCTTACTATCAGCATAAAAAAATTATTAGACGTATAAATATTTCCAAACTAATACTTTTTACTACGGTAGTCAATAGACCATTACATGCTGTAAGGTAATTTTATCTTATACCTATACCTGCCATTGAATTCATCTTCCAGTTGCAATACCTCTTTCGTTTTCTTACTGATCCAAAAAGTTTCTTTCGTGTTACCCGAAGTATGAGTAAGTAACCAGCATTCTATTTGTTGATCATTATACCCCGGAAGAATAGCACTTCCCGAAACTGTGTACGCAACTTGTTGCGGAGCCGGAAATCCTGGGTCATAAAAATTGATCATGAATGTAGTATTCTCTTTATAGGGCAGCAGAGGAAAAGTTTCAAGATCGAGATGCCAGTTAAGTATGTATTGTCCATTAGTCGCAACTTTATAGGCGTCCCATATTTTCTTCATACCTGGGTTTGTGAAAGTATCAGATAACTCCTGATTGCGTACCGTTGCTTTTTTATCAAGCAGGTCAAAAACAAAACTGCCTGATGCACCCCACCATGTCTCATGGAACAAAGGAGCAAAAGTTTTCCTGTCATTAACTGAATATACACGATGATAAACCGAGTCTTTACCCTCCCAGTACTGCCTGATGCTAATTGCATCCCGGCCCCGGTATTTGATAAAGTCAATGGTTCTTGTCCACATGGAATAGCTTATCCTGCTGCTGTCTTTGCCGTTTTTAAAATAAACAACATACCTGTTAACGCCAGGCTTCAATATGTTAGTATTTATTTTTGAAGCGTCAACAAATACGGTATCGGTTTTTTGCGAGAAGGCATTAGTGCTTATAACAAGAACCATCATAAAGACTGAAATTATCCTGCTTAATTGCATAAAGAGGTTTTAAGCAAGAAAGAAATAAAAAATTATCCGAGTTGATTTATTGGATGAGCCGCATTAAACGATGACAAAGGGCAAAAATGGTTTACTTCTTATTATGCTGGTAATCCTCTTTTAACAGTGAAAACATAATTGAATCATCAATTAAATCTCCGCTTTTATAATGCTGACGCAAAATGCCTTCCTGTACAAATCCATTTTTTGCCACAAGTTTCAGAGAAGAGAAGTTATTCTGACCTATCAATGCTTCAATTCGGTTAAGCTGCATTTCTTCAAACCCGTACTGTATTACAACCGGCAATGCTTCAGACATGTAACCTTGCTGTTTATATTCCTCTTCCAGCAGCATATATCCCAGCTCCGCACGTTCATGTAATACGAACCAGGTATGAAAACCGCACCATCCAATCATAACAGAAGTGTTCTTTAATAATATTCTAAAAATGAGAATAGAAAAATCCGGCGTTACCACTTTCGCTACAAATTTCCTCCTGTTAGTTTCAAACGATTCATCATCTCCAATACCGAACATTGTAGAAATTTCCTCGCGATCATTTCTTTCTAATATTTCAGCGATTATGGTTTGATCCAATGGTTCAAGCGTAAGTCTTTGTGTATCTATCTTAAATGAGTTCATAAGCAGTTTTATATAAAAATAAAAATCCTGCTTGTATTAAGCAGGATTTTAAATTGAAGTACTATTATTATAGTTTTTCCATTTCTACATTTACAAACTCCATCAGTGTTTTAATGTGCGCTGGTGACAGATCAAACTTTAACCCAGCTGCGGAATATAATTCCGGTAAGGTGCGTGTACCACCAAGACTTAAAGAATTAATATAATTATCAACCGCTTGCTGAGGGTTTTGTTTGTACTGCATCCACATGCCGATGGCTCCTAATTGAGCAATTCCATATTCGATATAATAAAATGGCACTTCAAATAAATGCAATTGTCTTTGCCACCCTATTTCCCGGTATTGATCAAGGCCGGTAAAATCAATCACATTAGTTGAAAACTCTTCTAATATTTCCATCCACTTTCCAGTCCTTTCTTCAATAGTATGATTTGAATTTTCATATACCCAGTGCTGAAATTTATCTATTATAGCGATCCATGGGAAAATGGTAATCGTTCTCTCAAGCTGGTGTTCTTTCGCTCTTTGAAGGTCCTCTTTGTTATCAAAGAATGCATCCCAATGATCCATTGTAAAAAGTTCCATGCTCATGCTGGCTACTTCAGCAATTTCCATTGGATATTCTTTAAAGGCGCTCAACTCCAGCTCATGAGATAAAAAAGAATGAATTGCATGACCGCTTTCGTGAACCATTGTTGTTACATCATGCATTTGCCCGGCAGCATTCATAAAAATAAAAGGAGCGCCACTTTCGGCCAGCGGGCAATTATATCCTCCGGGTGCTTTGCCTTTCCTGCTTTCTAAATCCAGGTGCCCCATCGATTTCATTTTCACCAAACAATCGGCGAAGAAAGGATTAAGTGAACGCAGGCATTTAACTGATTTCTCCAGTAATTCGTCGCCGGTAGAAAACGGTGTTAATGGTTTTACGCCTTCCGGCTCGGCTTCTGTATCCCATGGACGTAACGGATCAATTCCAAGTTTTGCTTTTTTCCTTTGATATATTTTTTCAACCAAAGGAATCACATGCAGTTTAACTGCTTCATGAAATTGAAAGCAATCTTCTTTCGTATAATCAAAGCGGCCAAGTTCAGCAAACTTATAATCCCGGTAATTTTCAAAACCGGCATTGTGTGCAACCTGCTGGCGTTTTTCCATCAGCTTCGAATAAAGATCATTCATAGCATCTTTATCCTGCAATCTTCTCTCGTTGATCTTGCGATATACTTCTTCACGAAGATTACGATCATGTGATTCCAGAAATTTAGACGCCTGCTGCAAGGTAAATTCCTGCCCGTTAACTTCAATTGTCATCTTTCCTGCAATCACGCCGTATTGTTGCTGCATTACACTCAGCTCGGCTTGTATAGGAATATTTGCTTCGCGGAAAAGTTCTATGCTCTTCTTTACATTCCTGATATAAGTAAAATATTTTTTTGGATCCAGGTCTTTGATAAAAGGGGACTTAACCAATTTTTTATTTAGCTTATCAGCATAAGGTTGCATTTTGGGCTGGATCTCCATGCAGAAAAAAGTAAAAACCTCTTCCAGTTTTGTATCGGTCGTATCGCGTGTCATGTTGATCTGGCGCCAGCATGCATCTTCACTTACAACTGCTTCCAGTTCGCTCATGTCCTTCATCCATTGTTCAAGATCTTCTTTTACATGAATTGGTCTTTCTGATAATTCTTTGAAAAATGGCTCCAATGCTTCCCAGGTAGTGAGCTTAAAATCTGCAGGCAAATATCGCCTTGGCAATTTTTTTATTTCAGCGGTGATGTTTTTCATAAACTATTTTTTTAAACCGCAGAGACCCCGCGGTGGCGGGGTCTCTGCGGTTAATCTTTTTGATCTTTATTTTTATTCTTCTGTTTTCTTTTTGGCAGCCTTCTTTTTGGGTTTCGGAGCTTCTGCTGCCTTTGCAGGTTTTTCTGGTTGTGCAGCTTCTACCACTGCTTCCTCTGCCTGTGCGTCTTCCTGGTCCTCCTCTGATTCTGTTACTTTAAACTCTACATTATTTGCCTTCAAAACTTTAAACCATTTGATCATTTTTTTCATATCGCTGCTGTAAACCCTTTCGAAATCAATTTCAGGATATACTTTTTCGAAGTATGATTTTACGGCGGCGGCATCTTTTTCATCAGGCAATGCTTCTTTACTATTTTCAATCGCCTTAAAAATATCCACAAGATTTACATTGTCGTTCGTTGTAAACACTTCGATACTTTCCAGGTGTGAAAAATTATGTACCCTGGATGAAACGAATTTTGTTGACTGATCATCCAGCGATCTAACAATTGCTCCGTCTGTTTTACTTCCTACTAATTCGTGTAACCCTCCAAGGCCTGTTACTGCAATAATTTTGCTATACTCCATAAAGTCTGTTTTTCGGAGGTGCAATATAGTTTAGTTCGGGGAAATGGGAAAAGCAGGCGGGTATTAATCTACGTGCCCTTTGGAATGAATTATGCACTTTTTTTATCATGAGATGGGAAACTTACAAAAAAGATAAGGAATCTGGAATAAAACAATTTTCAATTGGCAACGAATTCATTCTCCTTGAATATTGGAATAATAAGGATAATTATTATTTGTACACTTATGAAACTCCCGGAAAACAAGAGTAGAGGAAATGAAAAAGCTGGCAAAAGCTGGGAAAGGTTTGAAGTCGCATGTTAATAAATTTGTACGGGATAATTACACCCTTATTAAAAAAGGGAAAGAACTTCAATACTTAAAACAAAAAGGTTTATTATGAATATTAACTGATAACGTTTTCGTTGTTCAATCTTTTTATATACAAATTTGTATAATCAGTTTTCTGCTTCAACTTATACTGCATTATAAATCTCGGATGCGGCAATCCTTCAATTCTCTTAAACCATTTATGCTGATCGTTTAATTGCTGAAAGAATTTTAGATTCTCTCCCTCACCTATACAAAAAGCGACATCGGTTTGAATTCCAAAAGACAATTGCTTGTTCATGCATTCTATAACAAATGGAACGATGTCCTTCTTCAAATTTTTATCATCATAATAATTCAAATTCTTTCCATCTTTTACAAAACCCAAAGGACTAATGGCAGTTATATAAAAATCGCTATAAAACTTTTTAACGCTCCAGTAAGTTTTCATCATTTCGTACATAAAAACAGAGGAGAGTTCCTGTTTTTTCTGCCAGCTGTTCTTAATACCACAATCCTGTTCCAGCCTTATGGGATCTGTAAATGGCAAGCCCGTAACGCCACCGCCAAACCGGCCGGGATTAATGCCGACCAACATTCGGCGTTCTTTTTTATCATGATAAAACTTCCGGTAAAAACTGCTGCAGGCCTTTTGCACCTCGTTATTATTATGAACATCGAGAATGCCAATTCCTTTAGGCAGCGTTATTCCCATTTGCAGGTTAAAAAGAAAATCAATCACCTGTTCATCAAAATATCTTCCTTTCATCATATCAAAATACTATTTTGTATACCCTATTACCAAAACTAACTATATGCAAAAGAAGTTTGTTATCGCAGTTGCATTTTTATGTTTCACTTTAATGTCCTACTCATTTACCAATAACGACAGTTTAAAAGCGCAAATGCTAAAAGAATGGCGACGTTCAAAATCCTATACCAACGAGTATTTAAATGCGATGCCTGCCGACAAATATGGCTTCAGGCCGGTAGACAGCATTCGTAGTTTCTCAGAACAAATGCTTCATCTTTCAAATGGCAACGCTTTTTACGGCGCAATTTCAACTGGTGCTACAGCCCCTTCGTTCGGAGCGGGCCTGGAAAAAAGACGGGGCGCACAGTCTAAAGACTCTGTAATGTATTTCGTGAATGCGAGCTATGATTTTATTATCAGCTCTTTGGAAAAATTGGACGCTGCTAAACTTGAAGAAAGGGTAAAAGCAAGAGGACAGGATGAAACCCGATTAACGTTTTTATCTAAAGCGTTAGAGCACCAGGCACATCATCGCGGACAATGCACGATATACATTCGCCTGCAAGGGATAAGGCCGCCGAATGAAAGACTCTTTTAAAATCGAAAGTTGAAAATTTAAAATGAGATACTAATATGAAGACAGCCCGCCAATAAGCGGGCTGTCTTCATATTATTTTCGAGGCAATTTTAATGCGCTTCCAGCCAGTTATCTCCAACACCTACCTCTGCAACAACAGGAACATCATTAGGCAATTTCATGGCGGTCTGCATACATTCAAGTATTATCGGCTTCACTGCTTCTACTTCTTCTCGCAAAGCATCAAACACCAATTCGTCATGCACCTGTAAAACCATTTTAGTTTTAAACTTTTCCTGCTTCAATCTTTTATCAATCGTGATCATTGCCATTTTGATCATGTCTGCGGCGCTGCCCTGGATGGGCGAGTTAATTGCGTTGCGCTCAGCAAAACCTCTAACTGTAAAATTCGCAGAGTTAATATCTTTCAACCAGCGCTTCCTTCCCATTAATGTTTGAACATAACCATGCTCTCTTGCATAATTGATCTGTTCATCCATATAACGCTGTATACCGCTGAACTGTTTTTTATAATTATCGATTATCTCTTTTGCTTCTGCGCGGCTGATACCTAAATTTTCAGATAAACCGAATGCGCCCTGGCCATAAATAATTCCAAAGTTTACACTCTTGGCTTTGTAACGATGTTCTTTGGTTACTTCACTTTCTTCAATGTTGTAAACTTTTGCCGCTGTTGCAGTATGAATATCAGTTTTCCTTTTAAACGCATCACACATATTTACGTCGCCGCTTATCGCCGCTACAATTCTTAATTCTATCTGCGAATAATCAGCGCTTATCAAAACATGATTTGCATCTCTGGGCACAAATGCTTTTCTTATTTCTCTCCCGCGTTCTGTACGTATTGGAATGTTCTGCAAATTTGGATTCGTACTGCTTAGCCTTCCGGTTACTGCAACTGATTGCGAGAAGCAAGTATGTATCCTGTTTGTTTTGGGATTGATCATCAACGGCAGTGCATCGATATAAGTTGATTTTAATTTTACCAGTTCCCGATAATTTAAAATGTCTTCTACGACAGCATGGCTACCGGCTAACTTCAACAAAACATCTTCTCCGGTAGCGTATTGGCCCGTTTTAGTTTTTCTTGCTTTTGGATCGAGTTTTAAATGTTCAAACAAAACTTCGCCTAATTGTTTGGGTGAACCTAGGTTGAATTTCAATCCACAACAATCAAACACTCTTTTCTCTGTATCATTTACTTCTTTCTCAAGCAGTTTGGAATAATCACTCAAAAATCCTGTATCTATTTTTATTCCTTCAAACTCCATATCAGTGAGCACTTTTGATAATGGATTCTCGACATCGAAAAACAATTTTTCTACTTCCCGGTTCTTCAGCATGGGGAGAAATGCATGCTTTAATTGTAAAGTAACATCTGCGTCTTCAGCGGCATATTCTTTTATTTTTTCCAGTTCCACATCTTTCATGCTTCCCTGGTTCTTGCCTTTCTTCCCAATCAACTCTTCAATGACTATTGGTTCATATTGCAGGTACTGGGCGCTGAGTAAATCCATATCTCTTCTGCCTTCCGGCTCGATCAGGTAATGTGCTAGAAGCGTATCGAACAAATCACTTTTTAATTCAATGCCGTACCATTTCAGCACGATCATGTCGTACTTTATATTCTGACCGATCCATAAAACATCTTCCCGATAAAACAATGGTTTCAATAACTGCAAAATATTTTCTGTCTTTAATTCTGCATTGCATGGAATATAAAATCCTTTGTGCGGTTTAGCAGAAAAACTCAGTCCAACCAAATCAACATTATTAGGATCAGTTCCTGTTGTCTCCGTATCAAAAGAAATTTCTTTGAATGATGAAAGATGACTGATCATTTCTCTAATTGCAGCTTCTGTTAGCAGCAATTGATAATCATGTTCTGTGTTGGTGATTTTTTTATCTGCGTGAAAACCTGATTCCTGCCCGGGTTCAGCCTTAAAAAATTTATTAGTTGCCAAGGATTCGCCGGAAGTATTTTGAGAAGGCGCTTTTGCAGGAGCTGCTGGAAGTGGTGCCGCAAACATATCCTGTTGTGCTCCCACCTGCACGGTTCCGAAAACATTAAACCCTTCACCTAAAACTCTTTTACCGAGCGATTTAAATTCCAGCTCAGTAAAAACATCAACCAACTCTTTTGTGTTCCATTCTTTCAATCTAAAATTCTCTTCATGAAATTCTACAGGAACGGTTGTAATAATTGTCGCCAACTTTTTACTGATGATAGCTTTCTCTTTTCCATTTCTTATTTTTTCGCCAAGTGCTCCTTTAATATTATCAGCGTTCGCTAAAACATTTTCTAAAGTTTTATACTCTGCCAATAATTTGCAGGCGGTCTTTTCTCCCACACCCGGAATGCCCGGAATATTATCCACGGCATCACCCATCAGTCCGAGCATATCAATTACCTGCGACACATTTTCAATGCACCATTTGTCAGTTATTTTTTTCGAATCTAAAATCTCGGAAGGGTTTCCCTGGTAGCCGGGCTTATAAATGTAAACGCAATCATGGATCAACAACTGGCCGTAATCTTTATCCGGCGTAACCATATATACATCATAACCGGTTTCAGCAGCTTTCCATGCAAGCGTTCCGATTACATCATCGGCTTCATAACCATCCACTTCAACTACCGGAATATTAAAACCCTTGATAATTCTTTTGATGTCTTCCATCGCACCCATAATATCTTCCGGCGCTTCCTGGCGGTTGGCTTTATACTCAACAAAATCTGTATGGCGCTCTGTTGGCGCGGCTGTATCGAAACACACCGCCATGTGCGTAGGCTTTTCTTTATTAATCAGGTCAAAAAGTGTATTGTTAAAACCAAACTGAGAATTGGTATTTCTTCCTTTTGAAGTTATCCTGGGGTTGCGGATCAACGCATAATACGCCCGGTAAATAAGGGCGAATGCATCCAGCAAGAAGAGTTTTTTAGGCATGGGGCGAAGGTAGAAATTATGTACGATGTACGTTGTACGATGTTTGGAAAGGCTTTTAAAGCGGGGTTAATTTTGTGGACCCGGCAACGGGACCATTTTTTGAGCACCAGTGGCGTCGCACTCTTGTACTTCAGCACATTATTGAGCTGAGGAAGCATAACCACAAAGGCCACAAAGGAAAAGCACAAAGAACAAAAAACCAATCCTTGTGTTCCTTGTGGTAAAAAAATAACCGCGGAGACGCAGCAGCGCAAAGAAAACTCTGCGCATTAGCGTCTCCGCGGTTATAAAATCTAAAAGATTTATTTCATCCCGTACTTATACTTATATCTCTCGTAGAGTTGCTTTTGTTTATCAGTCATTTCTAACTGGCGCCCTTGTATGTAGGCATTCGTAACAACGCTGCTCTTCATATCTAAAATATCACCATTGCTGATGATAACATTAGCATCTTTTCCAACTTCTAAAGAACCTGTTTTATCCGAAACACCCAAAATCTTTGCAGCATTTAATGTAATAGCAGAGAGTGCCTGCTCTTTCGTTAAACCATAAGTAGCAGCGGTACCTGCATTAAACATCAGGTTACGATAACGGCTTTCTTCATGCTCATCATTAATAGCGAAAAGAACTCCCGCTTTCTGTAACATGGCCGGTGTTTTATATGGCTGATCCACATCATCATCCTGCATTGTAGGAAGACTGTGCATTTCATTCAAAATAACAGCGATATTATTTTGTTTTAACAGGTCAGCAATTTGCCAGCTGTCACTCCCGCCAACGATCACCACATCCATTCCAAATTGTTTTGCAAAGTCAACTGCTATCAGCATTTCTTTCACCAGGTCGCAATGCACAAAGAACTTCTGTGATTTGTTGAACAATCCTTTCACTGCTTCAAATCTCAAATTGGTATTTGCATGATTTCCTTCTTCAGCATAAGCTTTTGCTTCACGCAACCAGCTTTTTACTTCTTCAATCCTGTCGAGACCCGCCTTGATAGGATCTGCCTGGTCGCCACCTAATCCTGCAAAACGACCGCCCGGAAAACCACCGCCGCCACCAAAACGACCGCTCCTGTTTACGAGGCTCGGCATATTGAAATGAATGCCGTTATCTTTTTTATACGCTGCGTCTTCCCAGTTCCATGCATCGAGTTGCACTACAGATGATGCACCCGCCAAAATTCCTCCCTGCGGAACAATGTTTGCCAGGAGTATTCCATTATCTCTTAAAGTATTGATGACTTTCGAATCTGTATTATATGCTACAACAGAATGTATTGAAGCATTGTTATCGCCAATCTCGCGAAAATCATTCGCACCACGAACACCGCTTCCTACTTCCTTCAAACCTACATCGGTCGCTGAAAGTATAAGACCGGGATAAACTTGTTTGCCATTCGCATCTACTGTTTTAGATGCTGATGGTGCACCTGATGCAGCACCAACATAAGTGATCTTTCCTTTATCAAAAACTACAGTTCCGTCAGAAATTACATTACCATTACCTACATGCACGGTACCATGCGTGATCGCAACAGAACCTGTCTGCGCCTTTGCCGGATAAACCGTCTCTTGCGCCGAAGCCATATTAATGATGGCGGTAAGTGCTATTAAAGAAATATATATTTTCATTTTGAATTTTGTTAGGGGTGAACTATTTGTTTTCTTCCAGTTTACTTGCATCCATAATAAGCAATCCTTTCGTATGCCCATGATCCTCATCGCAGAAATTCATCAGCTCCATACTTGCAACCGGCGGAACAACAGGATTGCCTGCTCTTCTTTCACCTGCCATTTTATTAATGAGCCTTTGTCTTTCAGAAGTGATCTTCTTTCTTAACTCCATATCCTTATCACGATCAAAATAAACGGTACCATCAACAATCGTTGTTTGCGCTTTTGCATAAATGCTCAAAGGGTTATCTGTCCAGATTACAATGTCTGCATCTTTACCTGCTTTAATACTTCCTACTTTATTATCTACGTGAAGCATTTTAGCAGGATTAAGTGTAACCATCTTCAATGCATCTTCTTCACTCATACCACCGTACTTAATACTTTTTGCAGCTTCCTGGTTAAGGCGGCGCTGCATTTCTGCATCATCCGAATTGATCGCCACGTTTACACCTTCATGCTGCATCAGCACTGCGTTATACGGGATAGCATCGATCACTTCATTTTTATAATACCACCAGTCAGAGAAAGTGGAAGCGTTCGCTCCGTGGGCCTTCATTTTATCAGCCACTTTATAACCTTCTAAGATGTGCGTGAAAGTGTTGACGTTGAAACCAAATTTCTCGGCCACTTTCATTGTTGAGTTAATCTCGCTTTGTACATAAGAGTGGCACGTAATGAAACGCTTGTGGTTCATAATTTCCACCAGGGCATCCAGCTCCAAATCTCTTCTTGGTGCAAACGCGTTGGCATTTTTCTTTTTATCAGCATCATATTGTTTCCAGGCATTCTCATAATCTTTTGCTCGCTGAAAAGCATCCATCTGCACTTCTTCAACACCCATCCTTGTATCAGGAAACCGGTTATTGGTTGATGAGGTTGTTCTTTTTACGTTTTCACCTAAAGCAAATTTGATGAACGGATCTGCGCCTTTAAATTTCAGATCATCGTCATTAGCGCCCCAGCGAAGTTTGATGAGCTGTGTTTGCCCGCCAATCGTATTTGCAGAGCCATGTAATATATGTGCGCTGGTAACACCGCCGCTTAAACTGCGATAGATACTTACATCTTCCGGATTTAGATTATCTGCGATCCTAACTTCAGAAGTTACACTTTGTGCACCTTCATTAATAGAGGCCGCGGCAATGTGAGAGTGTTCATCAATGATACCTGCAGTAACATGTTTACCAGTACCATCAATCACCTTGGCAGAAGCATCAGATAAGTTTTTACCTACCTGTGCAATTTTTCCATTCTTAATTAATACGTCTGTGTTGGTTAACTTTCCTTCTCTTTCGTTCGTCCATACGGTTGCATTTTTAATCAGTATTGTTTCCTGCTGTGGCGCTTCTTCCCAGCCGTAACCACTAAAAGGATATGTAACTTTTCCTATACCCGCGAGTGAATTATTTCTTCTTCTTGATGAGCTGTCAGGCTTTACTTCCTGTGCTTTGGAATAGGTAGCTGTCCAAAGGATCATATTACCTGCAGTATCAGTACCGTTACCCTGCCATACATCGCCATTACTAACACCGCTTAAACGGATTGTTTTATTATTCGCGGTATTAGCTCCTCCGCCACCAAAGTTTCCCTGCCCGCCAAAATTGCCGCCGCCAAATCCTCTTCTTTGCGGAACGGTTGAAAAGCTAAGCTTCACAATTTTTCCATCATAGCTTAACCTTCCGGTCAGCGTATCTTTTCCGATCACGTTAGCTGTTGTGCTATTTTTTACATCCAGGATATAACTGGCAGTGTTTCCATCAGGATAATTTAGAACAAGATTATAAATAGCGGCAGTAGTGTTCCAGCTATTTTCATTCACTCCATATTTATGTCCCTGTACCCAGTTCTGTAAAATGGTTGTACCGGTATTAAAAACGGGAGCTGAAGTAATAATAAAATTCGCCACCTTACCTGCATCCAGCGTACCTACCTGGTCATCTATTTTTAATAACTGGGCAGGCGCTGTTGTTAACGCTTCCAGCGCTTTATCTTCAGACAAACCATAGTCCAGTGCTTTTCTAAGGTTCGCTGTAAACAGTTTTGGATCACGCAGATCAGCAGCGGTTAATACAAAAGGAATTCCTGCTTTTTCTAAAGCAGCAGGGTTAGTTGGAGCCAGTTCCCAGGCTTTCATATCAGCGAGGGAAACCTGCCTTGCATCGTTCGGATCTTCAACATCCTGTGCAACGGGAAAATTTAAAGGAATAATATAAGTTGCTTTGGTACCGGCAACTTCTTTCAATCGCTGGTATTCATTTCCGCCACCTTTAATAATATACTGAACAACAAATTCGTCGCCTATCCTGTCTGCACGCAGATCATTCCATTTATCACCGCCATCAATTATTTGCGGCAGATTCTGCTCCTCTATAAATGACTGAAGACTTAAGTTCAATCCTTCCGTCTTTGGTTTATTCTTATACCATTGTGCATCAAGATAAGTTTGACGCAGCAATGCAATCGTACCCATCAAACTGCTTGGATAGCTTTGTGTAGACGAACCTTTGCTTAATGAATAATGTGCCGAAGCTTTATCTTTTAAAACAACGAGGTTATCATTTTCTTTTGAAAGAGTAACGACAGCGCCGGTACCTCTTGCTATACCATCTTTCTGATGCGTTAATACAGTTCCGAAACCAAGGTCACGCAGACCTTTCGCTTTTGTTTCATCAGTGGTAAAAAGGCTCACCGCGTTTACATCTGTATGAAGTGCCTGGTTCCAGCCATAAGCTCCTTTCTGGTTACTTTCTAATTGTGCAGGCGCATTAAAATTAAAACCACCGCGACCCGCACCAGCCTGCTGTTGCGGCATTCCATAATCGCTATACGCATCTATGAACGAAGGATAAATGTATTTGTCCTTACAATCGATAACTACCGCATCTTTTGGAATAGCCACATTGTTTCCCACTGCAACGATCCTTCCATCGCGAACAACCATCGTGGCGTTTGATAGTTTATTTTTTACATCCTTAATAATGGTTGCGTTCGTAAAGGCATAACAGCCTTCTCTTTTATCTGCAACGCCATTAACAGGAAAAGTTTCCTGGGATGATGCCAGCTTAGTTATACAAAGCACTGCCAGCAAGAGTTTCCATCTTTTCATCATGCAATTAGAGGTTTAGGCGTTAAATCTACGGTTAACGGTTTAAAATATTGATATGTTGCGATCAAAAACAAAAAAGAATCGACCTGATAAATTCTGTGCAACCATGCTTTCACTTAATTTGTAGCATGAGAAATTTTTTGACCGGGCTCATATTAATTTTTATTATCAATCCTTTGTATGCTCAGCAAACTGCGGATATAATTATTAGAAATGGAAAGATCCTGGATGGTACCGGTAACAGTTGGTATTACGGAGATGTAGCCGTTAAGAATGGGCGGATCGTTAAAACGGGAAAAGATCTTCAAATTTCTGCACCGAAAATCATAGATGCCACAGGATTAATTGTTTCCCCTGGCTTTATAGATGTGCACACACATATAGAAGGTGACGAAAGAAAAAATCCATTGGCTACGAATTTTATTTATGATGGAGTAACAACTGTCATCACGGGGAACTGCGGTTCTTCTGAGCCTGACCTCGGTAAATATTTTAAATTTTTAGATAGCTTTCGTCTTTCTATTAATGTCGCTTCTCTTATCGGGCATAATGATGTTAGAAGAGCAGTGATAGGAAATGCGAACCGGGACCCGGATGTCGCAGAGCTTGAAAAAATGAAAGCGCTGGTAGATAAAGGAATGAAGGATGGCGCCGTCGGTTTTTCAACAGGATTGATTTATATCCCCGGAACTTATTCTAAGCCACAGGAAGTAATTGATCTTGCTGCAGTTGCCGGAAAGTATCATGGTGTATATGCGAGTCATATGCGGGATGAAGGTGATAGTGTTGTACAAGCCATTAATGAAGCGATTAATATTGGACGAGTAAATAAAATGCCGGTAGAAATTTCGCATTTTAAATTAAGTGGTCAGCAAAACTGGGGACGATCTAAAGAAACTGTGCCGATGATCATTAATGCACGTAACGAAGGAATTGATGTAACGATTGATCAATATCCTTATACTGCGAGCAGCACTTCGCTAAGTACATTAATTCCTGACGAGATTCTGGCTGATGGAAGAGAAGCAGTAAAAGCACGGTTCGCGGATCCCGGAACAAGAAAATACGTGATCGATTATATGCTGCGGCGCCTGAAAAAAAGAAAACTTAAACATTTTACTTATGCCCAGGTGGCGTATTACAACGCCGACACAACATTGAATGGTAAGAACATTGAAGAGATTAACCTGCTAAAAGGAAATAAGCATAAGGCAAGGGCCGAAGCGGAAATGATTGTGCAAATGATGGAACAGGGCGGTGCTGGAATGGTGTTTCATGGAATGAGTGAAAACGATGTAAAATATATTATGCAATATCCCTACAACATGTTCGCTTCGGATGCAAGCATTCGTGTATGGCAGCAGGGAAGCCCGCACCCTCGTGGATATGGAACGAATGCGAGAGTGATTTCGAAATATGTAAGAGAACAGCACGTTATTTCCTTAGAAGAAGCAATCAGAAGAATGACATCTTTGCCTGCGCAAAAATTCCAGTTAAAGGATCGCGGACTATTGAAAGAAGGATATGCTGCAGACATTGTAATATTTGATGCCAATGAAGTGAATGATCTTTCTACTTATGATAAACCGCACCAGTATTCTACAGGTTTTAAATATGTAATTGTAAATGGAGCGGTGACAGTTGATAATGGCACTCATACAGGGGTGCGGAATGGTACTATACTCTATGGACCGGGAAAGAATAATGAACAAGGAACAAGGAAATAAGAATTATGAACGGGGTCGCTTACTTCGTTATTCCTTGTTCCTTGTTCCTTGTTCCTCGTTCGATATTATTTTTCGATTTAATAAAAACACATAACAATAACATGTCTAAACTAATTCTCTTACTACTGATTATTCCATCGCTTCTTAATGCTCAATCATATAAAAGGCTGCATGAAAAAGCAATTGTTGTAGATACGCACAACGATTTTATTTTGCAAACTATTGAGAAGGGTTACCTGATGGACCAGAATTTAAAAGGAAAAACTTATTCTGATCTGCAGCGTTTTAAAGAAGGCGGCGTAGATGTGCAGGTTTTTTCTATCTGGTGCGATGGTAATAAAAAAAATCCTTATGCTTTTGCTAACCAGGAAATTGATAGCCTTTATGCTGTTGCAGCCAGGAACCCGGGTAAGATGATGATCGCAAAAAATTCTGCGGAAATAAAATCTGCTGTGAGACATCACAAGCTCGCTGCTATGCTGGGAGTTGAAGGCGGCCACATGATGGAGAATAGTTTAGACAACTTAACTGCATTATATAATCGCGGTGTTCGTTATATGACCTTAACCTGGAATAATTCTACACCATGGTCCACATCTGCCCTGGAAGAAACAAGGGGAACATTAAGCCATAAAGGGCTTACCGATTTTGGAAAACAGGTTGTAAGAAAAATGAACGAATTAGGAATGCTGGTTGATCTTTCACATGTGGGTGAGCAAACATTCTGGGATGCTATAAACACCAGTACAAAGCCAATTCTTGTGTCGCATAGTTGCGTGTATAATTTATGCCCGGCTTTTAGAAATTTAAAAGACGACCAGATAAAAGCTGTTAAAAAAAATGGCGGTGTTATTCATTTAAATTTTTATTCGGGTTTTGTTGACAGCACATTTGAAAGAAGGAACCGGCAATTTAATACCAGGCATAAAGCGGAAAGAGATTCCTTATTAAAGATCAATCCTGAAAATTATTTCGCTGAAGAATTTTTATTTCAGAAATATCCTGATGAAGTAAAGGCTTTACGTCCGCCCTTATCAATGTTAATTGATCATCTTGATTATTTGGTAAAAATGATTGGCGCAGATCATGTAGGACTCGGTTCTGATTTTGACGGGATAAGTTCCTCACCGCAACAACTGGATGATGTAACCACTTATCCGTTGATCACAAAAGCATTGGTTGAAAGAGGGTACAGCAAATCTGATATAAGAAAAATTTTAGGCGGTAATTTTTTGAGATTACTGGCGGCGAATGAAAAGAAATAAACTTTCAGTTGAAAAGAAAAGCGGGGGCAATTTAATTGCCCCCGCTTTTTTATACTTGCTCTGAAGATGCACAATGAACTAACTGCTCAAATGTGTGACACAACAGCCGATGCTATGAAAAACCGCTGCTTGTTAGACAATTTCCCAAACTTCTCTTCCACGAAGCAATTTATCCAAATCACCGGGGCCTTTTAATGCGATCGCTTCTTCCAACTGCATTTTCATGCTGTCTTCATAACAGGCTCTTTCATTTTGATAAAAAACACCGAATGGTCTTGGGAAGTGACCTTCGACAGAAGGATCATCGAACATTCTTACTAAAGATTGTGCCTTGTAAATATCTTTTTCGTCGTGTATCCAGAGATCGTCTTTTGAAACACCATTGTTCAGATCAACTATAACAGGTCTCATTCCATCAATCTTAATTCCCTTTTCCTGTTGTGCTCCGAAAACCAGTGGCTGCCCATGTTCCAGGAACAATGCTTCAGTAGGTTTCGTAGATTTTTCTGTAAAAATTTCGAAAGCACCATCATTAAAGATGTTGCAGTTCTGATATATCTCGAGGAAAGAAGCGCCTCTGTGTAAGTGCGAACGCACCAGCATTTGCTGTAAATGTTTTGGATCACGATCCATGCTGCGTGCAATAAAACTTGCATCTGCACCAAGCGCCAAGGCCAAAGGATTGAACGGATGATCTATACTTCCAAACGGCGTGCTCTTGGTTACTTTTTGTTGTTCAGAAGTAGGTGAATACTGCCCCTTTGTTAAACCATATATCTGGTTATTGAAGACCATAAAATTTACATCGAAATTTCTCCTTAGTAAATGAATAGTATGGTTACCGCCAATACTTAAACTATCGCCATCGCCTGAAACGATCCATACACTGAGCTCGGGCCTTGTAGCTTTTAAACCACTCGCAACCGCAGTTGCACGACCATGGATAGAGTGCATGCCATACGTATTCATGTAATATGGAAAGCGGCTGCTGCAACCGATGCCACTGATGATCACAATGTTTTCTTTCGGAACGTTTAGTCCGGGCATAATTTTTTGCACCTGCGCAAGAATGGAATAGTCCCCGCAACCCGGGCACCAGCGAACTTCCTGGTCGGTTGAGAAATCTTTGGCTGTTAATACAGGCGCCACAGGTGAATTTGCTGTTTCGATCATTTTAGGTCTTCGGTTTTCAGTTTTCGGAATTCAGTTGTTCCCAATATTCAGCGGCTCTTCTTGTATGAGGAATTACAATTGTTCCTCCAACAATATTAGCTACAGCGAATATTTCATACATCTCATTTGTATTAATTCCAAGCTCATGACATTTCCCGAGATGATATTTTATGCAGTCGTCACATCTTAAAACCATACTAGCTACCAGGCCGAGCATTTCTTTCGTTCTTTTATCCAATGCACCGTCTTCGTAAGTATTTGTGTCCAGGTTCCAGAGACGCTTCATTACAAGGTTGTTCTTGCTGAGAATCACCTCGTTCATTTTCTCCCGGTAATTATTAAATTCCTGTACAAGTTCGGCCATGCTGATAGTTTAAGCAAAACTACGCCAAGTAACCCTTGAAGAATAGCGAATTATGAAATTCTTGACACCTACTGTGCCTGTTTCAAAAAATCAACTAAACCCTTATAGACCTGTGCAGCAATTGCTTTGTGAAATTTAGGACTTAATATTTTCTTTTCCTCTTCAATATTGCTTAAAAAAGCTACTTCTAATAACGCGTTCGGGTAATCGGTAGGTGCGTTAAGCGTAAAATTGAAACTTCCTATGTTGCCATATTCTTTTGTGCTAACAGGAATCATCTGTTTCAAAATTGCCAATGATAATGGCCTGAAACCAATGTGTTTATAATAGGTGCTAACACCCTGAACCTCGGGCCTGTCGGAAGAATTAAGATGAATGCTTAACTGAAGATCTGGCTGAAGACCCTGCAGCCACATGGCCCGGTCCTTATTATCGAAAGTGGTATCTGCGGTCCTTGTCATAATAACTTTAACACCTTTCAGCGTCAGGTATTTTTCAACCGCCTGGGAAATTTTTAACGTGTAATCTTTTTCTAAAACTTTTGTGGTGAGGCCGTCTGCACCCAGGTTTGTTCCGCCATGACCGGGATCTATAGCAACCGTTAGTTTTTTGAGGTCGAGGATTTTAGGCTGTTGTTTAACTCTTATTTGCAAGGCTTTGCCAACATAACTTATTGAATATCCCCAATGCTGGTGATGTTTTAATTCGATGGTAATCTTTACAACATCATCCTCAGATTGTTCATAATAGACATTCTTAATTTCTTTGAGTGTTTGCAATTGCGTGATCCAGTTAGTATTGCTTTGAACACCGTAAATTTCAAGCATAACGCGGGAAGGGCTGATCTCCATCCAGCTTTTATAAGGAAGACGTTCATCCATGGAAATATTCAGTGTATCATATTTATTATCGCCACCCCTCACAGAATAAGAACCCGTTAAATAGAAAGGTTTTGGTTTGAATAAAGAGTCACGCGAAACATCATTTTTAGAAATATATCCTGTATGATATTTAGACAACTGAACATGATAAAGATCCCGTGTTGAATCGATGACATTCAAAATAACATTCGAATCGATGTATCCCATTTTTGCCCCGCCCAGTCTATCCTGCCCCAGGCCATAACCAAGCATAGGCAAATGATTTCCTGAACGCACATACCCGGTTTTTTCCTGGCTAAAACAAACAATGTGACACACGAGGAATAATAAGATCAAAAGATTTTTCATTTAGCGAAGATATTATGGCAGGCTGAATCTATGCTACACATTGCAGTTCAATATAAAAATTAGTTCCTTTATTTTCTGCACTTTCAAACCATAGTCTGCCTTTATGTGCCTGCACGATCTGGCGTGAAATAAACAGTCCTAATCCAAAAGATTTTTCGCCGGAAGTGCCCGGTCTTTTTGCTTCGGTAAACATATCGAATACCTGCATTCTTATATTTTCGGGAATGCCAATACCCTGGTCGCTTACAGTGATTATTGTTCTCTTCCCGTTACGGGTAACACTCACATTAATACAAGCACCCCGGGGGCTAAACTTGATAGCGTTTACCACAAGGTTGCTGATAACACGCCAGATCTTTTCCTTATCAATTTCTACAAAACTTTCTTCATCAGGCATAGATATAGTAAGCTCCTGTTTTTTTTTCAACTGCCTTAAATCTTAACAGCTCTACGCTACTGTAAACAAGAGAATTAATATTTGTTCTTTCAGTCTGAATATTTTGTTCATGCTCTGATCCAACAGACTCCAGTATTTCATTTATCAATTCAAGGGAATTACGAATCTATCGTAGGTAGAAACTTTAGAGTGACTTGCATAGGCAGAATCGAGATAAGAAAATGTATTGTCGTTCCATTCGTAAGCAGATCTTTTTTCAAGATTTGCCTTAAGGTCATCCATGAAAGAACCACTGCTGGTATCTTTCTCTTTAGTTACGCAGCCAAGTAGACACACGAAAAAAAAACCAGGAAGAAATGGTGAAATAATAATACCACAAAGTTGTTTACTGCGGAACATGAGGGTAAGGGGTCCTCAAATATAACCAGATACTCGTGGATTAATATTAATAACTGCTGAAAATTTCCACGAGCGGTTATGAGAAGCAGTAGCGCTTTTCTTCGATCAATTTATTTGCTATGCGTCGTCTTGCTTCCTTGCTATTAAAGGGTTCAACTTTTGTAAATCGTTTTATCCCGATATGCATCATCCTTAATTCATCGCCTTCCGCAAAACCATTTAATGCATCTTTAGCGGATTTATTGATCCTGTCAGCTGCATCATAAATATAAGTTCGTACTATATCAAGATATAACGCTGCGGCAGTCTCGCCCTTTGTTTCAACGATCTTGATCGCTCTTAGCAAAGCACTTTCACAGTGGTAGGTCTCAATCGCCATATCAGCTATGTTCATTAATATCTCTTGTTCTTTATCCAGGTTCATCATCAGTTTTTGAACAGCAGCGCCGGCAGTCATGAGTATAGCCTTCTTGAAATTGCTGATGTATTTTTTTTCTTTTGCGAAAGGAGTTTCGTCTTCATTCCCAAACTCAGGAATACTCATTAATTCTTTTTGAACATTCATGGCCGGGCCCATCAGGTCAAGCTTTCCTTTCATGGCCCGTTTTAAGGTCATGTCCATTGTAAGCAGGCGGTTAATCTCATTGGTGCCTTCATAAATTCTGTTGATGCGGCTGTCACGATATGCCTTACTGATTTCATACTCTTCGCTAAAGCCATTGCCTCCATAAACCTGCACTCCTTCATCAACTACAAAATCTAATGTTTCGCTTCCGAAAACTTTTAGCATGGCGCACTCGATAGCATATTCTTCAGCAGCTCCAAGAAGCGATTCATTAAAAGGTTTCCCTTCATTCAACAATTCCTTTTCTTTATCATCGATCCATTTCGCTGTGCGGTAGAGGCCAGCTTCGGCTACCCATATCCTTATTGCCATTTCGGCGAGCTTATGTTTTATAGCACCAAAATTGGAGATCGGCTGTTTAAATTGTTCCCGTGTTATTGCATATTGAACGGTATAGGTAAGGGCAGTTTTTGAGCCACCCATAGTTGCTGCTCCCAATTTTAATCTGCCGATATTTAAAATATTGAAAGCGATAATATGTCCGCGGCCTATTTCGCCGAGCACATTTTCAGCAGGCACTTTGCAATCCTGGAAATATAACTGAACGGTAGAAGATCCTTTAATACCCATCTTATGTTCTTCGGCTCCCTGCGTAAATCCTTCAAAACCTCTTTCAATAATAAACGCGGTAAATTTATCGCCATCAATTTTCGCGAAGACGGTATAGACATCGGCGAAGCCACCATTAGTGATCCAGCATTTCTGCCCATTCAACAGGTAATATTTTCCATCATCACTCAGCTTAGCCGAAGTCTTTGCACCGAGAGCATCACTTCCGCTATTTGGTTCTGTTAATCCGTATGCGCCTTTCCATTCGCCCGTCGCCAGCTTTGGAATATATTTTTGTTTTTGCGCTTCGGTTCCAAAATAAAGAATAGGAAGTGTTCCGATACCCGTATGTGCCGCAAGCGCAACAGAAAAAGAGTGACCGCCGCCGAGTGCTTCATTTACCACCGTGGCTGTAATAAAATCTTTTCCGAGGCCACCATAAGCTTCAGGAAGAGACGCTCCCAGTAAACCCTGCTCACCGGCTTTTTCTAATAAAGAGGGCATTAAACCCGGCTCCATTTTATCTATCCTGTCAAGCAACGGATGAATTTCTGTGTTCAAAAATTGGGTACACATATCAAACACCATATGCTGCTCTTCATTAAAATCTTCGGGTGTAAAACTAGCGGATGGCTCACTGTCTTTTATTAACCATTCCGCACCTTTTAGTACTTCTGCCTGTTGAGTTGGGGAGTTCATAATTTTATTTGTTGATGTTTGTCATTCGTGAAACGTGAATGCATTGACGATTCACGATTCACGTTAAATTATTATATACTTTCTGTAAAACAAGTTTCACCATTTCAATTTCTTCTTTGCTTACACCATCCAGTGCCTCATTCATTGTATTATTCGCCAGTTCTATTGTTTTATCCTGCAATCCCTTTGCCGTATCTGTTAAACAGATCAGGTTAATTCTGCGATCTTCCTTTGCAGCCGTTCTTTTAACGAGTTTTTGTTTTTCGAGATTATCAATAAGCCGGGTGATACTGGGCTTATCACGGAATGTTCTGTTGCAAAGTTGCTGCTGGCTAAGACAATCTTCTTTCCAGAGGTGATATAAGATACTCCACTGTTCAATTGTGATGTCTAATCCTGCCTGCCTGAAATTTTTCTGCAATCTTCTTGCGACAGCCGTAGATGCAATACCTGTGATCACACTATATAATTCGCCCCGCTTAAATTGGTTGTTTGGCATATAGTTAGTTATGCAACTATTTCAAATTTATATCTTATTTTTAAGTAGTAAGCATGTTTCCGCTAATTTTTTAACTTGAATGATCCGGTATTCAGACTATAAAAAATCGGTAATTGCTATCCATGTTTTTGGCAATGGCGATACAACTGTTGTATGCCTGCATGGTTACGGAGAATCAGGAGAGTCATTCGCTTTTCTTGAAAAATATGCCGGAAATAATTTCACTTTTATTGCCCCTGATCTTCCCTTTCATGGCTTAACAAAATGGAACGAAGGGAATAGTTTTACGCTTGCTGACCTTACATCCATTTTATCTTCATTCATTCCCCTTTCACTAAAAAAAATCAGTGTGGCAGGCTATAGTATGGGCGGAAGGCTTGCATTTTACTGGATGCAGGAGCAACCAGGTCAGTTTAGATCGGCTGTATTGCTGGCTCCTGACGGACTGCACAAAAGTTTCTGGTACAATTTCTCTACTCAGTCAAAAAAAGGAAAAAGATTGTTTCGCTTTACAATGTCGAACCCGCAATGGCTTTTTGGTTTGATTAAAATAGCAACAGGATTTAGATTATTAAACAAGAGTGTTGCGAAGTTTGCTCACCATTATCTTAAAAATCCTGCGGAGCGGGAGCTATTATACAGCCGTTGGACAACCTTCAGTAATTTTAAAATTGATAGGATAAAACTTGGCAAATCTATAAAGAAACAGAAGCTGAAGACGACCCTTATTACAGGCCGCTTTGACCGCATCATTACCTCTCCTTTTATAATTTCATTTTCAGAATCAGATAAAAAAAACATTACCCGTATTGTTGTTGAAGATGGCCATCAACTTCTGAATGATAAGCAGGCGCAGATAATTATCAGTCAACTTTAGCGAACTATCTTTTTCTTTGCACCATGTGGATATTAACGGCGCTAATGGTTGTAACAAGTTTGCTTGTTGTCGCTTATGCCACAATCATTTTCAGATACCGCACCTGGTTTAAACGATTGAAGCCTGATGGATTAGAAGCCGGGAGATCTTTAGCTAAATTCTCAGTTATTATTCCTGCACGGAATGAACAAGATAATATCACCAATTGCATTCTTTCAATCATGCAGAATAATTATCCTGCAGACCAGCTGGAAATTATTGTTATCGATGATCATTCTACAGATAATACGAGTGACCACGTTAAGGAATTACAACAAAAATACCTGCAGCTAAAACTAATTGACCTCAGCAAGCGAGTACCGGGAAAATTAAACTCGTACAAGAAAAAAGCAATTGAAATTGGTATTGAAGAATCTTCTCATGATTGGATCGTAACAACAGATGCAGATTGTTTTGTAAGTAAAAACTGGCTGTGGTCGATAAATAACTTCATCAGTAAAAAAAATTACAGCTTTATTGCCGCGCCGGTAAAATATAAAAATGATAACAGTTTCGTTTCCATTTTTCAAAGCCTGGATTTTCTTTCATTACAGGGTATTACGGCTGCTTCTGTATCCGCAGGATTTCATAGTATGTGCAATGGCGCCAACATTGCCTATAGAAAAGAAGTCTTTAAGGAGGTTGGTGGGTTTAAAGGAGTGGATAAAATTGCAAGTGGAGATGATATGCTGCTGATGGGAAAGATCAAGAAAAGATATCCCGCCCAGGTTGGCTACCTGTTTAATAATGAAGCAATTGTTTCAACCGCACCGATGAGCACATGGAAAGATTTTTTTAATCAACGCATCCGCTGGGCCAGTAAGGCTACACATTACAAGGATAATAGAATATTCCTTGTTTTGCTTCTTGTTTACCTGCTGAATTTATTTTTACTTTTATTACCGATTACTTTCTTTTGGAATAATGATTTATGGAAATGGTGGCTGATCTTATTAATGATCAAAGCTATCAGCGAATTTTTCTTTATGTTACCTGTAGCTAAATTTTTTGGAGAAAAAAAATTGATGAAGTGGTTCTTTATCATGCAGCCCGTTCATCTTTTCTATATTGTTGTTGCCGGATGGCTGGGGAAATTCGGATCTTACCAATGGAAAGGAAGAAAAGTCCACTGATTAATTTTTGCCTTACAGCTTTGCTTTACAAATTATTATGGCTGATGTAAAAAAATATAATTCTTCTACCTGGGCACGCTTTAAGAAAAATAAGGCCGCTGTTGCAGGTCTTGTAATTATTATACTATCAGTTGTATTAGCCGTCTTCGCCTATTTAATTGCGCCTGATGGTTCATCAAATGCCAATCGCATCGTACCCGAGATCTCTAACCAGCGATCTGGATTTTCGGTTTACCTGCTGCAAGTGAAAAAAAATGGTAAGCAGCCAGCATATTCTGCCCTTTCCGTTTTAGTTAGCGGGAGAGAAGACCCATATACGTATATCCCCCTTGTCAGATATTCCGCAACAAAAGATTCGATTATTTTCGATCGTTATATTGATGAAGGAATTTCAGACCGGCAATCTATTTCAAAAAAATTATTGGGTGATAACCCGGTTATTCATGAGCGATTTCTTTTAGGTACGGATAAATTTGGCAGGGATATATTAAGCAGGCTGATCGTAGGAATAAGAGTTAGCCTGAATGTAGGACTGATAGCAGTTGTTATTTCGCTTACCATCGGAATTTTGCTCGGCGCCCTTGCAGGTTATTACCGTGGATTTGTTGATGACATTATTATGTGGTTCATCAATATCATCTGGAGCATCCCCACATTATTACTGGTGTTTGCCATTACCCTGGTTTTAGGAAAAGGTTTCTGGCAGATTTTTATTGCAGTCGGGCTTACTATGTGGGTAAACATAGCCCGGCTTATACGTGGACAGGTAATGAGCCTGAAAGAAAAAGAATTTATTGAAGCGGGCCGGGCAATGGGCTTTAGTGACCTCAGAATTATTTCGAGACATATCTTACCGAATATCCTGGGACCTGTTGCAGTAATTGCTGCGAGTAATTTTGCTTCTGCAATTGTAATAGAAGCAGGTTTAAGTTTTTTGGGTGTGGGCGTACAACCTCCGCAGCCCAGTTGGGGATTAATGATAAAAGAGAATTATAATTTTATCATTACTCATAACCCGTTGCTTGCAATTATACCGGGACTGGCAATTATGGTTCTTGTACTTGCTTTTAATATGGTTGGCAATGGTCTTAGAGATGCGCTGAATGTTAGAAGCAAAGTGCTATGAGTTAGAAACAAGAACATTTCTGTTAAAGCTTTCTTCAAGCGATATAAAAGTTTCTGTTCTTTCTATTCCTTTTATCTTTTGCAATTCATCATGCAGAACAAACCTCAACTGTTTAATGTCTTTACAAACCACTTCAGCAAACATGCTATAATTACCTGTTGTATAATTTACTCTCGTGATCTCGGGAATTTTTTTCAGTTCTTTTGCGACTGCATCATACAAAGAACTTTTCTCAAGAAAGATCCCGATGAATGCAATTACATCATAGCCCAATGCTTTTAAATCAACCGTAAGTTTTGTTCCTTTTACAATACCCGTTTCTTCCAGCTTCTTTATACGCACATGTATAGTTCCGCCCGAAACAAATAACTTTTTTCCCAGTTCCGCATAGGAGATCTGTGCTGTTTCCATCATTTCCTGGATGATCTGGTAATCCAGTTTATCAAGATTCAATTTGGCAGCCATTTTTAAGTAATTTTTCGAAAGTTATACAACTTGTTTCCAAATTTTTGAATAATTTCTATATTTTAAAAGATTTCATTGAAAAATGTCTGAAGTATGTGCTCTTTCCTTAA
>JAQBNK010000031.1 GCA_028288595.1 Chitinophagaceae bacterium | reverse complement strand
ACACTTGATCTGACTGATCACGCTTCTCTCAAAGAAATATTCAACAGGCAGAATCCGCAATATTTTATTAATGCAGCTGCCTATACTGGTGTTGATAAAGCAGAAACAGAAAAGGAACTTGCGTATGCGGTTAATGCAACTGCGCCGGGTATGATCGCGTCTTTATGCAATGAGTATGCAACACGGCTTATTCATATTTCTACTGATTACGTTTTTAACGGAAACTCACAACAGCCATATTCAGAAACAGGTGAAACTGACCCGGTAAATTATTATGGTTTTACTAAGCTGGAAGGAGAAAAGCTGGTACTAAAAAATTGTCCGCAAAGTATCATTATCCGCACATCATGGGTTTATAGTTCATTCGGTCACAATTTCGTGAAAACGATGCTTCGGTTAATGAAAGAGAGATCATCAATCAGTGTTGTGAACGATCAGTTTGGTGCACCTACTTATGCTGGTGATCTTGCAGAGGCGATTGTGCAAATTATTAGTAAGATTGAAAACGGCCAGGGCGAATTTGGTATCTATCATTATTCAAACCAGGGACGCATATCATGGTATGATTTTGCAAAAGCAATTAAAGGAATCACCGGTTCCACATGCGAAGTAAACGCAATACCTACAGCTGCATATCCAACGCCTGCAAAGAGACCATCTTTTTCTTTAATGAATACAGAAAAGATAAAGCGTGTTTTCAATTTATCAATTCCAAACTGGGAAGAAAGTTTACATTCATGTCTTAAAACATGGAATGTTGCGAACAATTCTCCTGATACTTCTCCTTAATCCATGTGTTTCTTCTGCGCAAGCTCATTACATTGATTTTACTTTTAGAAAGGATATACATATTGTGATCGATGTTCCGTCATCTTTCAATTATAAAAAAACAAACCTTGTATTATTCGCACTTCCGAATGGCAATACCATTGAGCAGACAATGGGAAAACTCTTGCAACCGGGCGATGACTGGCATTTTGATATACAGCATATAAAAGCACAAACGGCATTCATCCGGAAGCAATCATATCAAAACTATATTGTTGCTTACCTGGAAAACAATTTTAAATCATGGCCCCGGTGGAAACAAGAGCATGCACAAAATTTTAACGAAGAAATAAGAGGACTGATTGATACGTTGCAGCAGATCCTTCACCTGAAAAAACACGATTTGCATTTGAGCAGTCATAGCGGCGGTGGATCATTTATTTTTGGCTTTCTTAAAACTTACGAAACAGTTCCAGCATTTGTAACCCGTATAACTTTTATTGATAGTAATTATGGTTTCGATTCAACTTATACCGAATCTTTATCTCAGTGGGCAAAAAAGCAAAACCATTATTTAACTGTATTCGCTTATAATGACAGTGTTGTTCAATACAATGGAAAACCATTGGTGTCAGCAAAAGGAGGAACCTGGTATAAATCCCATGAGATGATGAAGGAGTTGAAATATGGCTGGCGGCAGAAAAAATTATCAGACAGCCTGTCCCATTACAAAAATGCTGCAGCGAATATTAATTTCTTCCTTATCAATAATCCTTCACATGCAATTCTTCATACTTTTCAAGTAGAAAAAAATGGATTTATTCATAGTGAATTAATCGGCACACAGTGGGAAAATAAGAACTATACTTATTTTAAGGAACGTGCTTATTCTGAATTCATCAGCAGTGAGAAACTGAAATAAAAAGCCGATAATTATTGTCCCGGTGCAACAATCATGTGTTATACTACACTTTCAGCTTTTATGCTATTTACATATGCAGATGGCGTTACACCAAACTGTTTGTTAAAGTCTCTTGAGAAATTAGCATGCACGGTATAACCTACCATATAGGCAACCTCGTTAATTTTATATCTTCCTTCTGCAAGTAGTTCAGCGGCTTTTTTTAACCTGGAGACACTAATTAATTCATTGGGTGTTAAATTGGACAGCGCTTTAATTTTTCGATACAAGGTCGGCCTGCTCATGTTCATTAGTTTAGAAAGATGCTGCACCTCAAGATCTAATCTCATAATGTTTTCTTCAATCACCGCATTTAGTTTTTCAATGAATTGTTTATCTGCCTGGGAATACGCCATGCCCTTTAAATGGGCAAGGGGCGATCTCGCAAAATATTCCTTGATGATATTCCTGTTGGTGATCAAATTGGTGATTTGAGCATTTAAATGGTCAAATGAGAAAGGCTTTTCAATATAAGCATCGGCGCCCACCTCGAGCCCCTCAATTTTTGAATGAAGTGAATTTTTCGCGGTTAATAAAATGATCGGAATATGACTATACTGTATATCAGTTTTTACTTTCCTGCATAATTCTATCCCGTCCATTACCGGCATCATGATATCACTAATAACCAGTTGCACATTTTCTTTTTCCAGCACTTCAAGAGCCAGTTGTCCGTTCAGAGCGAAACGGGTTTGATAATTTGGCCATAATTCCCGTTGAATAAAAGAAAGAATTTCTTTATTGTCTTCGACTACAAGTATCATTGGCTTGTTGCTGTCCACCATATTTTCAGGGGATGTAATAGTTTCGTTTCCATTGCTGACTTCATCTATACTTTGATTTTTTAAATCAATCTCCATTTCCTGGTGTATGGGTAATGAAAGTATAAATAAGTTCCATTCATCTTTAGTGGTCTTTAATTCGAGATTTCCTTTGTGAAGATCAACAAGCGCTTTGGCAAGAGGAAGACCTACTCCGGTTCCGGCTTCTTTTTCGGTTTCTTTGATTCTAAAGAATGGTTCAAAAATTTTCTTCCGTAAGTCAAATGGAATTTTATACCCGTCATTTTTAAATTCTATATGAAATTGACTGTCTTCGCTCGAGAAAGGAAGCATGCGTACAGATACTTTTTTATCTGCGTATTTAATGGCATTATTAATAAGATTGACAATGATTTTTTTAACCGCCTCTTCATCAACAAAAGCATGAAGGGTTATGCGGGGGACATCGACTGTGAATTGCAGATTTTTCTGGTCTGCTGCAGTTTTAAAAATAGCATGCATTTCTTCCAGCATCTCGTTGATGTCTGCCTTGGTAAAAGTGAGGCTAAATTTATTCTCTTCAGCCTTTCTAAAATCAAGCAATTGATTGGTTAGGGCAATCAGGCGGTTAGTGCTTTTCTTCATAATGTTCAGGCTTTCTTCTGTTTCGGAATCTAAGGTTTGCCGGCTGAGCAATTTATCAAGAGGCATTTTTATCAATGTCAGCGGGGTTCTTATTTCATGTGCTACATTGGTGAAAAATTCAATTTTTGCATTGTAAATTTCTCTCTCTTTTTCCCTTTCAAAAAGATCGATCTTTCGGTTATTCCTGGCATTCAATACCAGGTTATACGATCGCAGAATGATAAATATAATGGTGCCTGCGACTAACAAATAAAACAGGTATGCCCATTTGGTGGCCCAGAATGGCGGAAGGATGGTAATGTGTAAGGTCGTTTCCCTGGGATTCCATTTTCCATTACCAATGGAACCCTTTACCCTAAAAAGATAATGGCCGGGAGGTAATTGTGTATAATAAATACGCCTGTTACTTTTCAACAATGTCCATCCATTGTCAAAATTGTCCATCGTATACATATACTCATTTAACTCCGGCGACTTATAACTTAAAGCAGCAACATCCAGGTTAATACTGGATTGATTATAGGGTAACGTTATTTTATTTGTATAGACACTGGAAGTTTGTAATGATTCTGTATTGATGGGAAGATCCTTGTTGTTGACCTGGATACCTGTAATAAATACAGGTGGTGTAAAATCGCGGTCTTCAATGTTTTTAGGGTTAAAGGAAATCATCCCATTGATGGTGCCAAAAAAGAGGTCGCCATTCTCGTCTTTATAAGAGGAGCGATAATTAAATTGCTCTGAAGGCAATCCATTGGCTCCTTTATAAGTGCGTATCACATTACCCCTGCCATTGATTACTGCCAGGCCTTTCGCTGTTGATACCCATATCTTTTTATCGTCATCTTCGTTCACACAAAATACCTGGTTATCAGGCAATCCATTCTGCATCGTAAAATTGCTGATTTTTTGACTAACGCGATCATATTGCGACAGACCATCCTGCGTACATATCCATAGTTTATTATGGCTGTCTTCATACAGGCTATTGATCTGGTTATTGAGTAAGCCTGTATTGTTTGTTGGATGCTGTTGCAGGCGCCCCTGTTTTTTGGTCAGGGGGTTATAGTAATAGACTCCGGTACCCGCAGAGCCCACCCAAAGTGTTCCTTCATTATCCTCATGAATAGCATGGATCTGCATATTAAAAAAAGGCACCGGGCTAAAGTTATTCCTGTCTTTGTTATAGCGGAACATACCAGATCTTGTGCCTACAAGAATATCTCCGTTCCTGGTTTTTTGAATGGTAATAATGAAATCACTCTTAAGGGAATTGCTATCCTTGCCTGACTGATAATGCCGTATCACTTTACCTGAAGGAATATCCATTACATCTAACCCGTATTCCAGCGTACCTATCCACAATTCATTGCCCGCAGCTAGCAGGCCGTGTATGTTTGAATAAGCAATGGTTCCCTTTTCGTTGCCGGGCCCGAAGTGCTGGTATTGTCCTGTTTTTAAATTTAGTTTATTTAGTCCCGCATCTTCCGTTCCAATCCAGAGATTCCCGTATTGATCGGGAGTGATCGTATGAATTATATTTCCTTGTAAGCTATTTGCGATTGCGGGTTGAGGAAGATACTTTTTAAAAAAGTTGTACTCCTTTGAATAATAGTTAACACCGCCGAAATAAGTGCCAAGCCACGTTCCCCCTTCTCTATCCTTATAAAAACAAAAAATAACATTGTCAGTAATCGAATAGGGATTATTATACTGCTTTTGTATTTTCCTGCCAGTGCCTGTATATATATTATAAATGTATAAGCCTGTTTCCGTACCTATCCATAATTCAGACGCAGAGTAACGAATAAATGAATGGACCTGCACATGGTTCAGTTCCGCATCTTTCTCAAAAATATTTGTTAGCCCCGGATGTTTTGTATTGAAGGCATAAGCATGCGCAAATGTTCCTACAAGTATTAAACTATCTTCCAGCGGATAGATATCCCGGACGCCATTCACTTCTCCATCTTTGCTGAAACTTGACAGATTATAATTTTCAAAATTGTTACCTGTGCGGTTGTATTTTTTTAAGATGCCGCTGTTGGTAGCTGCCCAAACGACACCTGAGGAAGAAATGCAAATGCTTGCAATATCGCCATCGTAATTTTTAACAGTGCCTCTTAAAAAATCATATTTATACAATATGCCGTTACAGACAATCCAGATATTATGTTCAGTATCTGCCCGGATAGCAAGTATCTGTCCGGGAGGAATTTTATTGAATGGTTTGAAAAGCTCTTTGATCGGGTCGTATAGATAAATGCCTTTGCTCGTACCCACCCAAATCGTTTCATTGGGGTCTTCATACAAACTTAGAATGGAATTACTCCCGATACCTGATGAATCTGGATAACTGTTCCTGAATACACGGGATGAGTATCCATCAAAACGGTATAACCCTTTTTTACCGCCAAACCACATAAAACCTTTCTTGTCCTGGATGATACACGTAATGTTATTACTAGCTATTCCTTTGTTGCCCTGGAAGTTTTTAAAATAATAGGATTGAGCAGGCAGCAAATTTGCAGCGCTCAGCATAACAGCTAGTAATATGGCAGATCTCAGCAACATCGATGGGCTTAAAGATAATGCCGTTTAAAACAATATTCCTTTCAACACAGGATTTAAATGGTATTTAAATATTGCATCGAATAAATTGAGACAGGATGAAAACAAATTGAAACGCATTGATTGGCTCTTCATAAAAACTATGTTTTCCTTAGCAACGGATAATGAATAACATACGATTTAATGCGGCAGTGTTATTCGTATAGAAATTTCGAAACAACGAACAACATAATAAAAAACTTGCATGGATATTTGTTGTTAAACCAACTTATCCTGTCACGTAAGCGATGGGTAAAGATCATTGTTCTGCAAGCGGGCAGTGATCTCCCTATCGCTTTTCCAGTTTCGGGCATTGACAAAGGTAGCTTTTAGGCAAACTTTAATTTATATGAAAAGAATCAGTTTATTGCATGTATGAATAATTTGTTACATCCCGTTAATAAATATCTGAAATCTATTGTTTTTGTATTTTTTTCAGTTGTTTATATAACTTATGCCGATTGCCAGGTAACAGTTACATCGTATGATACTTACCCTGTTTATACGGGTCTGGATCTTGGCGTGCAATACAAACCTTCCTCCACGCATTTTAAAATATGGGCGCCACAGGCTTCAGAAGTAATTTTACGTTTATATAAAACCGGCGACAGCAAGGATAGTATTGCATTGAATGTTTTTTCAATGATAAAATCTATTGCTGGCACCTGGTCTTTGTCTGTGGATAGAGATATCAAAAACAGTTATTATACTTTCCAGGTTAAACAAGACGATAAATGGCTAACGGAAGGCCCCGATATATATGCAAAGGCAGTGGGGGTAAACGGGAAAAGGGGAATGGTTGTGAATATGCGTGAAACCAATCCGCCAGGATGGGATATGGATAAACATCCTTTTCTAAAAAACTATACAGACATTGTACTCTACGAAACGCATATTCGAGATATTTCTATCTCCAAAAATTCGGGTATCAATCATAAGGGTAAATACCTTGGTATTACCGAAAGGGGCACAAAAGGGCCTGCAGGTGTATCGACGGGATTAGATCATTTAAAAGAGTTGGGTATAACGCATATTCATATATTGCCCGCATTCGATTTCAGGTCCGTCGATGAATCAACACCCGAATTAAAAAGATATAACTGGGGATACGATCCAGTCAATTACAATGTACCGGAGGGTAGTTATGCTACTGATCCTTATGACGGAAGAATAAGGATCAGGGAGTTCAAAGAAATGGTACAGTCGCTGCATTCAAATGGAATGCGGGTAATACTTGATGTGGTGTACAACCATACCGGAGGCCTTGAAGCCCCTTTTAACCGCTTTGCCCCAGGCTATTTTTACAGGCATAATGCGAACGGCACTTATTCCAATGGAACTGGTACGGGAAACGAAACTGCATCTGAGCGGCCGATGATGCGAAAGTTTATGATCGAGTCAGTTCTTTATTGGATGAAAGAATATCATTTGGATGGTTTTCGTTTTGACCTGATGGGCAATCACGACATCGAAACAATGAATCAGCTAAGTGAAGCGGTGCATGCAATTTACCCGACTGCATTTATTTATGGCGAAGGCTGGACAGCGGGCAAAACACCTTTGCCGACAAATGAACAATCAGTTAAAAGCGCAGCCTACAAACTCAACAAAATTGCCGTTTTTAGTGATGATATAAGAGATGGTTTGCGTGGATTAGTCAGTAATCCAAAGGCAAAAGGATTTGTAAGCGGTGCAACTGGTTTTGCGGAAACCATAAAATTTGCTGTTGTAGGTGCCACGCAACACCCGCAAATCCAATACGATAAAAGCCGGAGTAAAATGCCCTGGGCAAAAGAGCCCTACCAAAGCATCAATTATGCCTCATGTCATGATGATGCTACCTTATTTGACAGGCTTACAGAAACAAATCCCGGCTCATCGGTTGATGAAATAATAAAGATGGATAAGCTGGCGCAAACGGTCGTATTTACTTCGCAGGGAGTACCTTTTTTGCATTCAGGCGCTGAAATGTTACGAACCAAATACGGGGTGCACAATTCGTACAGGTCCGCTGATTCTATTAATGAGATCGATTGGAACAGGAAAGTACAATATGCCGGGGTTTTTGATTATTACAAACGCCTGATCTCTTTAAGAAAGAATCATCCTGCATTCAGGTTGCCTAATACTGGGATGATTCAACATCACCTGAAATTTATTGATACAGCTGGAGATTCCTTATTTGTTGCATACCAGATCACTGATGTAAAAGACGACAAATGGAAAAATATTCTCGTTTTACTCAACGGGAGCAAAAATGAAAAGCAGATGCAATTGCCACTGGGAACCTGGATACTCGCAGTTGATGGGGAATCAATCAACAACAAGGGTATCCGAAAACTTTCCGGGGCTATTATAATCCCATCAACCGTTGCTTATGTGTTGTTTAAAGAGAATAGCCAATAAAAATAATTTAAGGAGTTGATAGTTTACAGTTGGAAGTGTTTTCTGATCTGCGGCCGTAATGAATCGTAAATGAGACGCGTTGAAAATATTTTGAGACCCATGGATTACGGTTTCCATCAAAAAAAATGTCTATTCGGTAACCGAATCAGGTTACGATAGGATAAGTCAAAACAAAAACGATTGTAACACATTTTCGCCAAAATGTAAACTGCCATATGACCAGACCCTTTATGGATACTATACCTTTAAATAAGGTATTAAATAAGCTGCTTTATCAATTTTTGTATATCGTGCGGCTTAAAACAAAACTTTCAGTCATCCCGACTGCCTGCACATTATTTCCTGAATCACCCAAAACTTGCATATGAAAAGTAAACTGCTCCCATTACTAATTTTATTTTTATGTTCCCTGTCTCTTTTGTTGTTTCAATCTGTAAGTGCTCAGAACCGGGCAGTTACAGGTAGAGTCGTCAATGAAAAAGGAGACCCTGTCGTTGGAGCTTCAGTTAGCGTTGCCTCCGCTGGCAGAACGAGGTATACCACTACCGGTTCACGCGGCGAATTTAGCCTGCAGGGATCCCCAACAGATATGTTTACTATTTCTTCTATCGGGTATGAAGTTAAAAAGGTACTTATTGGTCAGCAATCTGAATTCAATATTAGCTTAACAAGCAAAACCGAATCGTTGGATGAGGTGGTGGTTGTTGGTTATGGTGTTCAGAACCGCCGTGATGTAACTGGTACGATATCCAAGATTGACGGTAAAGTGTTTGCCTCACTTCCTGTTTCCTCGTTTGATGCTGCCTTGCAAGGGCGGGCCGCGGGTGTACAGGTAACACAATCAACGGGAATGGCTGGATCGGGCACAATAATCCGGATTCGTGGAACGGGTTCGATCACAGCCGGTGGAGAACCTCTATATGTAGTTGATGGTATTCCTATTCCAGCGAATTCCGGTCAAACGATTGCAGCCGCCAACACTAATCCTCTTTCCTCCATTAACCCCGCTGATATAGAAAGTATTGAGATTTTAAAAGATGCATCATCGGCAGCTATCTATGGTTCGAGAGGTGCTAACGGAGTTGTATTGATCACAACGAAACGAGGTAAAAAAGGAAAACCACAATTCAGCTTCTCTTCACGATATTCCGCATCGAATATTACCAGGAAACCAGAACTTTTAAATACTGAGGAATTCATTGCATTATATAAAGAAGCGGTAGCGAATGATTATAAATTTAATCCAACGGGAGCCCCGGCCACAAAGGTCTTACCAGGAGGGTATACTGAAGCAGATGCCCTCAAAAATAATACTGACTGGCAGGATGCCACCACGCATACCGGCTTTTCTACATTTAATGATCTGTCTGTTAGTTTGGGATCACAAAAACTAAGAGCTTATGTCGGATTATCCCAGGCGAGGGAAAGTTCATTCCTGGTTAATGATATTTTCAGAAGATATAGTGGAAGAGTGAATATCGATTATATGCCATTTTCATTCCTCAAAGTATCAGGTAATTTTTCCTATACCGCCACCGACCAGAATCACGTACCAGTAGGATTTGATGGCGGATACGGAAGAGCGATTTCCACTGCATTACCTTATTTTCCAATTTACCAGGCAGATACATTTTACAGAACTCCCATTGGCTCAAATTCATTGGCAGAAGTGTATAATAGAACACGCCGGTCAAAAAACGGGAGAACGTTTGCGGGTTTGAATGCAGATCTGACTATCATTAAAGGCCTGGCCCTGCATTTAGAAGGTACATTCGATTACAGCGATAATAAGCTTTACCAGCTTACTACCAAGGTCCTATCCAACACGCCGCCTTCTAACGTGAACAACAGCTTTCTTGCCAATGTGAGCAGTAAAGCATTTTTGAATTATAATCTCCAGCTTAAACAGGTTCACAGGTTTAAATTTTTATTAGGCGGTGAAATATTAAAATATACAACGAATTCTAAAAGTGAAAGCGTGACTTTTCTGCCTGGTGCCGAAGACTGGCTTTTCAACAACCCGGTTCTGCCTCCCGACAGTATTCCTAGTCCAACAAATCCAGCTATCAACATTGGCAATCCAAGTCATACAAGATCAACAGGCACCCAGACCCAATATTCCTTTTTGTCCTACTACGGCCGCGTCAACTATACTTTTAAAGACCGCTACCTGTTTACCGGAATATTTCGTCGTGATGGTTCTTCACGATTCGGAACAAATAACAAATTTGGTACTTTCCCGGCTGTGTCTGTAGGTTGGATCGTTACAAGCGAGCAATTCATGAAAAATATTAAGGGCCTTAGTTACCTCAAGTTGAAAGCCGGTTATGGAATCACAGGTAACGCCGAAATAGGCAACTATGCGCAATGGGGTACCACCAACACGGCTACTTCGCAGCAATATGTAGGAAATGCATATTATTCAATCTCTGGTCTGGCAAATCCTGATCTGAAATGGGAGACAACTAAAAATTATGATATAGGCCTTGAATATGGATTTCTTAATAACAGAATTTCAGGTGAAATAAGTTATTATATCAAAGATGCAAGTGATCTTTTCCTTAATGTAAGAACGACAACTTCTGCAGGATACGGAAGTGTTTTAGGGAACTACGGAAAAGTGAGAAATAAAGGAATAGAATTCAGCATCAGCTCAAAGAATATCGTTCGAAAAAATTTCACATGGACCACAGATTTCAATATTGCACGCAATACCAACAGGGTGTTGGATATTGGAACAACAAGCCCCGATGCACTCGGTGGAAATGGTGATACAAGGGTTCTTACAGGGTATCCTATTGGCTCCAATTACTTGGTGAAGACCTTGTATATTGATCCAGTAGATGGAATGCCTGTTTATGAAATGCTGGATGCTGCCAAAAATGTAGCCGGAACAACCAAAGAATATAATGCGCAACGTGATCGTCAAATTGTAGGTTCGCCCTACCCCGATTTCTTCGGTGGAATTGATAACCGCTTTACATGGAAAAATTTTGAATTCGGTTTTACCGGAACCTACCAGATTGGTGGTAATATTTATGACGATGCAGAAAAATTTCAGTTGAATAATATTGGCGAATGGAACCCGAAAAAAGAAGTGCTGCAAAGATGGCAGAAGCCCGGTGATATCACCACAATACCGCGACTTACATTGGGATTAACCAGTCTTGCACGTACCCGGAATACGACCGAATACCTGCATAGTGCGAGCTATTTCAGAATGAAGGTGGTAAGCTTCGGATACCGCCTGCCACAACAGCTCATTAAAAAACTTCATATTTCTAATGCCCGTATCGCTTTGTCGGCGAGTAATATTTTCACGATCAGTGAATACAAAGGCGATCCTGAAGTATTCAGAGATGCAACCAGCTCACAGCAACGTAATGTGAGCCCTAACGTTACTTATTTAACACCGCCGCAATCGAAAAATTATACGCTTAGCTTAAACCTGAACTTTTAAAATCAGCATCATGAAATTCAAATACTCATTCATCAAAACAATAATTATAGGATGCGGGCTTTTTTTGGTTTCCTGCAATAAAACAGACTTCCTGGAGATCAGGCCTGGTGGAACTACCGTCCTTACAGTTGATGCTATTAAAACGTCTGATGACCTGAAAAAATTAATGATCAGTGCGTATGCCCAGATTAACAGCGCCGGGTTTATGAACGGAAACCCGTTGGTTAGTGCCGATGTAATGGCAGACGATGCAGTAACCACATCCAGTATTTTCGACTGGTCGCAAATTGTGGGTCACTCGATGGATCTTTTTAATCCACGGGGCCGCGATACCTGGAACAATACCTACCTGGCAATTAACAGGGCAAATGTTGCCAGTTCAAGCACCATAGCAGATCCTATTTTAGCAACTGCTGACCCGGCTGTGGTAAGCCAGCTAAAAGCAGATGCTGCTTATATAAGAGGACTGGGATTTTTTCACCTCGTTCGTTTTTTCGGATTACCGTATAGCGATGCAACGAAAAATATAGCAGGGAGAGGAATTGTGATCCGTTTGAGAGGTACTACTACTATCACCGAGTCTTTTGACAAATTGCAGCGTTCTACCGTAGAAGAAGTATACACGCAAATTATCACAGATCTTAAATTTGCTTCTGCAAATTTGCCTGCAACAAGAACAACCTGGAATAATGGTTTTGCTACACGTGATGCGGCAAAAGCTCTTTTAGCTAAAGTTTATTTTTTTAAGGGTGATATGCCTAACGCGGTTACAGAAGCCAAACCTGTTATGCAGTCAGGTACGTACGATCTCGATGCAGATGTGATCACCAAATACTCAAGAGCAACCACCACCGGCGGAACTACCAAGGAAGTTATTTTTGCTATACCAAGTGTAAGCGCCACTAACAATTTATGGGGAGGTCTTACCGGGGCATATAGAACTAATAATACCAATGGAGCCATACCGCAATTTTCTCCATCTGCAAGTCTTCTTGCAGCATACACACCGGCAAAAGACTTACGGTACAACAAATTCTTTGTTACAAAGAATGGTGTTGTTTATACCAAAAAATTCGACTACGCTGCTATGGATGCTATTGTAACCGGCTTTGATGAATTGTTGTTGATCTATGCTGAGGCGCTTGCTTCATCAGGTGCTCCGGCTGATCTTGCTGAGGCTGTGTTGTGGCTGAACAAAATAGAAAAGCGTGCTTATGGTGCACCGGTTACAACTGTGGCTGCAGGACAAGCCGGTATTATTGACGCTGTCCGTAAAGAACGCCGTTTAGAACTGTCCTTCCGTGGAGAACGCCTGCACGAACTTAAACGCCTGAAGCTGGACGTAAGAGGAGATGCATGGGATTCACGAAAAGTTATGTTCCAGATACCAGATGACGAACAAAGCGGAAACCCGGGTATTATTTTGAATTAATTTTTATAGGGACAGGAATTATATCAATGACCACAAATTAACAGTCGCAACATGAAGAGTTTGTATTCCTATTTTATTTTGTTTCTCGTTTGTTTTATAGGTCTTGGCGCCCACACAGTTTCAGGGCAACAGGGAGCTAACATTAGTTCCTGGCCGAGAACCATCAGTTATGAAATTTATGTACAATCATTTGCAGATTCTGACGGAGATGGTAAAGGTGATATTAAGGGAATGATGTCTAAGCTTGACTATCTGAAAGACCTTGGTGTCGGTTCGCTCTGGCTCATGCCGATGAGTCCATCGCCATCTTATCACAAATATGATGTGATGGATTATTATGGTATCGATTCAACTTATGGTACCGTTGCTGATTTTAAGAAATTTGTTGAAGAAGCACACAAAAGAAATATAAAGGTGGTTATTGATATGGTGCTTAATCATTCGAGCAGCAGGAACCCCTGGTTTGTAGATGCGAGAAAAGGTGTTAACAGTCCTTACCGCGATTATTATGTATGGACCGAAAAATCTGATCCGCAGACCCGTTCTCGTGGCAATGTTACTGCAGGAGAAAACAGGGAAAGGAATCATTGGGTAAGACTACCGGGTGCTGATAGCAATTACTATTATTATGCGCAGTTCGGCGGTAATATGCCGGACCTGAATTATGATAACCCCAAACTTCGCGAAGAAATTTTCAAGGTTGGGCGCTTCTGGGCATCTGAAGTTAAAGTAGACGGCTTCCGTTTGGATGCTGCCCGTCATATTTTTCCTGATGAACGTGCCCAGGATAATCATCGCTGGTGGGAATACTTTCTCCAGGAAATGAGAAAAGTAAATAAAGATTTTTACCTGGTGGGTGAAGTGTGGGCGCCTGCAGAAGTAGTAGGGCCCTACCTGAAAGGAATTCCGGCATTGTTCGATTTCGACATGGGCGTAGCAATCATCAAAGCATTAAATACTGAACGTGCAGATTCACTTGCGATCATGCATAAAAAGATCCGTGATTTTTACAGAACGGTTAACCCTGATTATGTTGACGCTACCTTTCTTACCAATCACGACCAGGTGCGTATTATGAGTTCGCTTAATGGTAATACTGATAAAGCAAAAGTGGCTGCTTCAATTTTACTTACGCTACCGGGGTCGCCTTACCTGTACTATGGAGAAGAAATAGGAATGCTTGGTAAAAAGCCAGACCAGGGTATTCGCGAACCCTTTCTTTGGGATACAAAAGAGAAAGATAAATCACGTACCACCTGGGAAAAACCATTCAACAGTAACGATTCAACGATGGTACCATTGAGCCAGCAGATGAGGGATCAAAACTCTGTATATAATCACTATAAAAAACTTATTCAAATAAGAAATTCCAATAAGGCATTGACCTATGGAGAACTGGAACCAGTGAATTTTAATAACAGCGCATTGAGTGCTTTTATACGAACGGGAGATGATCCTGTATTGGTTATACACAATGTATCCGGGGCAGAGGTTACAGCGACCTTATCTAATGACCTTGCGCAATACAGTAAAATATTATACAAAGACAAAAATGCCAATCTGAAAAGCAGGGTTGTAAGCATACCTGCATACAGTTCTGTGCTTTTGCAAAAATAAAATGTGCTGCAAATTGGCAAAAGTGAAGTCTGCAAACAGTTAACTTAAAACTTATTAAAAAGCCCGCCGATCAGGTGGGTTTTTTATATGGTTTGGCAATTACATTCATCCACCACCATTGAATCACTAAACAAATTACCAGGATGAAAAAAATAAAATTGTTGATCGCTGCATGCATGTTAATCCTTGTTGTGGATGCGCAAGAAGTCATCAAATTATACCGCGGTATACCACCAGGCAATCTCAGAATTGAGGACAAAGAAATATTCAGCACACCCGCAAGTGGAAGACCAACGGTGAAGAATGTTACTAATCCAACACTTACTGTGTACATCCCGCAAAAACAAAATCCTGCACAATCAGCAGTTATTATTTGTCCCGGCGGCGGCTATCTTAATTTGAGTATTGAAGACGGAGGATATGATATCGCAAAACAATTAAACAATTATGGCATCACTGCATTTGTTTTAAAATACAGAACATGGCAGGATTCGACATTCACTTCGTTCAGAAATATTCCAATGATGGATCTGAAACAAGCGATGAAGATCGTGTATGATAGTGCTGCAAAATGGAAATTGGATACAACACATATCGGTTTACTCGGATTGTCTGCAGGTGGACACCTGACAGCACTGGCTGCGAATACAAGTACTATGAAGCGCCCCGCATTTACAGGGCTCATATACCCGGTAATCAGTTTAATGGATACCCTTACTTCACCCACCTCTAAAACAAGACGTACGTTGATAGGTTCAAATGCATCATTAGCAGAGAAGATCGCCAACTCGCCGGAATTGCATGTGTCGGCAAATACACCGCCTGCTTTTCTGGTGCATGCGGAAGATGACAGTACAGCACTTGTAGGTAATTCGCTTGCGTATTACAAAGCATTGGTAGTCCAAAAGATCGCCTGCCAATTATTGGTTTATCAAAAAGGCGGACATGGGTTTGCATTGTACAATAAAACAGAGGATGATTATTGGCTGCCGGTTTTTGTAAAATGGCTTGCACTAAATGGTTTTTATAAAAACGATACGCAGTTAGCAGGTAAGAATTAATTAATTCAATTTTAAATAGCATGAAAAAAATTATAAGCTTTTTATTCAGTGCAGTACTCGTGTTAAGCAGTTCATTCACTTTGTTCGCACAGGCACTGCAAAACCAACCGTATCCTCCGCAATATGGTAAACCATTCAAAGATGTTCCTGACCGCAGGGATGTAACTATGTACCAGGTTAACCTGCGTTCTTTCAGCAAGAACGGAGATTTAAAAGGGGTTACTGCCCGTTTGGATTCTATAAAAGCGTTAGGGATAAATGTTATTTACCTGATGCCTATTTATCCTGTCGGTGTACTCAATTCAGTCAACTCGCCCTATGCAACAAAAGATTATGATGCTGTTGGCGGTGAATTTGGAACACTGGAAGATTTACGTACGCTTGTTGATGGTGCACATAAGCGGAAGATAGCTGTGCTCATCGACATCGTTGCTAATCACACTTCATGGGATCACCAATGGATCACAAATAAATCATGGTATGAACAGGATACAGCAGGGAAAATTAAATATCCACGGAATTGGAGGGATGTGGCTCAGTTAAATTTTAAGAATGCTGATATGCGTCTTGCATTGATCAGATCGATGAAATCATGGGTATATAAAGCAAACGTTGATGGATTCCGTTGTGATTATGCTGATGGACCACCGGTTGATTTCTGGAAGCAGGCGATTGATACACTAAAAACTATTTCTACTCATAAATTATTAATGCTGGCGGAAGGAAGCCGCCCGGAGCATTTCGGTGCCGGGTTTGATTATAATTTCGGTTTTAACTTTTTTGGCAACTTAAAAAATATTTATAGCAGGAATAAATCAGTGCGTTCAATCGATACCGTAAACATAAGAGATTACAGAGGTGTTACTGAAGAGGGGCAGGGGATGATAAGATACCTTACCAATCATGATGTTAACAGCTCCGATGGTACACCTTTAGATTTATTTGGAGGTAAAAAAGGATCGATGGCCGCTTTTGTAGTGGTTGCTTACATGAAAGGAATTCCCATGGTATATAATGGCCAGGAAATAGGAACACCATTCAGGTTAGTATTTCCATTTACATCAACCAAAATTGACTGGACGCTGAACAATCCGGATGTTACGGCTGAATACAAAAAGATCATTGCATTCAGAAATGGCAGTGAGCCCATAAGAAGAGGGACATTAACATCATACAGCAGTGATGATGTATGTGTATTTACAAAAATTCAAGGCTCCAAAAAGGTGTTGGTCCTATCTAATTTAAGAAACAAGCAAGTCACCTATACTGTTCCGGGTGAGTTAGTAAATAGTTCATGGAAGGATGCATTCAATGGATCTAAAATCACGTTAAGCAGTTCGGTAAACCTGGAGCCGTTTACTTATATGGTTTTAAAAAATTAATGAATAACTAAGATGATATGAAACAACTAAAGGAAATTGTTTTTATTCGGCTTAATGTGTGAGTTGTTAGTGAGGCAACACAAAAAAAGGGAAAGATTCACATCTTTCCCTTTGTTGAGCTATAAGGATTCGAACCTTAACTAACTGAACCAAAATCAGTAGTGCTACCGTTACACCATAGCTCAATCCTTTACCAAAAATTACTTTTTGGGAGTGCAAAAATAGGCCGCACCATAAAAGGTTCCAAAAATTTTATATTTTTTCAAGCGTTTTTCTTGTAAGAGCCGCTCTGATAGGTAATATAACAATTTTATAAGGGTTACTTTATCATTCATTTGTAATCAATCTGCAGGATTAATTACTTTTATAACGCTCATGAAAACCCTCTGCCAGACTTTTATTTTAATTTTTCTTTCAAGCTTCATATACCTGCATGCCAATTCACAACAGGAAGAGCATGGTATTTATGATACTATACGTGTTTATTCTTTTACTGAAGAGAACGGGGAAAAGGTTCCAGGTGGCTGGCTTGAGCCTGTGACGGTTCATGCAAAAATGACCGAGGCATGGAAAAAGTACTGGAAAGAATGGACGCGTTTACGCAATGCAGTCTATGTAACGTATCCTTATGCTATCACGGCTTCCAGGGTAATGAAGGAGATAAATGCCCAGTTAGTGAATGTTAAAGACAAGAAACAGCGCAAAGCAATTATTCACTCCAGAGAGAAAGAATTAAAACGGGATTTTGCTGATAAGCTCACGAATCTTTCGGTTTACCAGGGCAAAGTATTAATGAAACTTATTTACAGGGAAACTGGTGATAACTGCTACGAAATAATTGATGAATACAAGGGTGGTTTTACAGTAGCAGTATGGCAAACAGTAGCACTTGTATTTGGAAGTAATCTTCGTCAAAATTATAATCCTTCGGGGGCCGATGAAGCAATGGAGTATATAGTAAAAGATGTAGAAAAAATGTATGGCCGAAGATGAGCAAACGCCATTTGATTAATTACCATAAACCTAACATCCGCACTAACACGCCTTAGCTCATAATTCTGTATTTTTGCCCTTTATGAAATTATACATCCTTGCCTTTGGAGTACACCCTGATGACGTTGAGTTAGGATGTGCCGGCACCATCCTGGCGCTAAAAGAACAGGGCAAGAAAGTAGGTATAGTAGATCTGACGAGGGGGGAGCTGGGAACCCGCGGAAATGCAGAAACCCGTAAGCAGGAGGCCGCCGCCGCTGCTGCTTCTTTAAATGTCGATATAAGAGAAAACCTCGAAATGGCAGACGGATTCTTTCAGAATGATGAAATACATCTTAGGAAGGTAATAACTGCCATAAGAAAATATCAGCCTGAAATTATTTTATGTAATGCACCGGAGGACCGTCATCCTGACCATGGCAGAAGTGCTAAATTGGTCGCCGATGCCGCTTTCCTGTCTGGTCTGGTAAAAATAGAAACAGTGGTAAATAATGAGGCTCAGAAACCATGGCAGCCCGCTTATGTTTTCCATTATATACAGGACCGGTTTTTAAAACCAGATTTTGTTTTTGATATCTCTTCTTATTTCGAGAAGAAGATGGAGGCAGTTTTGTGTTATAAAACACAGTTTTATAATCCTACCTTGGGTGAACCTGAAACGTACATTTCATCCCCCGAATTTTTAGAGACTGTAAAGGCACGGGCTTTGAGCCTGGGAAAAAGGGTAGGTGTTAAATATGCTGAAGGATATATCACCAAAAAAACGATCGGCTTTTCCAGTTTCGATGCATTTATCCAACAGGTTACTTAAAAACATCATTTAATTAATTACACTTTTAATAGTTATTGTATCATGGTTACTCCTAAATTTTCTACAGTTTCAAACCCGCTTCATGTTGTTCTTAAAAACAAGGTGAATGAATATTTCGCTAAAACGGGCAAATCAACTACCGGCGACGCCAAGCTTTTCACCAAGGCCCTGATCCTGTTTGGCTTATGGACAGCCGTTTACATTCATTTAGTGTTTTTTACACCAGCAGTTTGGCTGGCAATAACTGAGTGTTCAATTTTTGGTTTCTTAACGGCTTGCATTGGTTTTAATGTTATGCATGATGGCGCCCACGGAAGTTTTAGTAACTCCCCCGTGATTAATAAAATCGCTGCTTTTTCATTGAATTTCCTTGGGGGAAATGCTTTTATGTGGAACATGAAACATAATGTTATTCATCATGCTTATACTAATATCGACGGTATAGATGATGACCTGGATGCCCGCCCGTTCTTACGCATGGCGAGCTCTCAAAAAGCATATAAAATGCATAAATACCAGTATGTTTATTTCTGGGCCGTGTATTCCTTGCTTTACCTATACTGGATATTCTTTTCTGATTTTAAAAAATACTTCCGCAATAAGGTTGGAGAAATGCCTTTGAAAAAGATGGACTGGAAAGATCATACGGCTTTATGGTTCTTCAAACTGCTGTTCTTTTTTATGTTCATTGCCGTTCCAATTTATAATGTAGGAGTTTCATCTTGGGTCATTGGCTTCCTTTCATTCACTATGGTAGCAGGCCTTGTGCTTAGTATTGTTTTTCAGTTAGCGCATACTGTGGAACACACCCATTTTCCGATGCCGGATGCTGATAATAATAAGTTGAATGATGAGTGGGTTGTTCATCAATTGAAGACAACTGCGAATTTCGCTACCGGTAACAAAGTAATCTCCTGGTTAGTAGGTGGATTAAATTTTCAGATCGAACATCACCTGTTTCCTAAAATATCACATGTGCATTATCCTGCTATCAGTAAGATCATTAAAGAAATTTGCCAGGAGCGCAATGTTCAATATGTTGAATACCGAAAAATGGGGCAAGCCGTTAAATCTCATATTGCATACCTGAGAAAAGTAGGAGCTGCGGCCTAAATAAATAAAAAACCATTGCAGAAAGCAATGGTTAATGTTTTGGGTTTATGGATTCAAAAAGGGGTATGTATAAAACGATGGGCTGTGTAAGAGTTGATGGTGCAAGTAACGCACTTTCTTTATAACGTCATCATGCATTAAAGTATTTTAAGTCATGTTCAGTTTGTTTTAAGAGCCACCGGCAGGGTTACATCCAATTTTAAATTTATTTCAAAGGGATTTCACTACTAACAATCGTTAGCCTATTTTTGCAGTCCAAAAAGACCATCGCTATATGCAATTTCAATTCAGCGAAGAACATTTAATGATTCAGAAAGCAGCCAGGGATTTTGCGCATGCGGAGTGTCTGCCCGGCGTAATTGAAAGAGACGAACATCAAAAGTTTCCTAAAGAACAAATAATGAAGCTGGCTGAGCTTGGCTTTATGGGAATGATGGTAAATCCACAGTATGGCGGTGCTGGCATGGATACCATCAGTTATGTATTGGCCATGGAGGAAATTTCTAAGATTGATGCCAGTGTTAGTGTGTGCATGAGCGTAAATAATAGTCTAGTTTGCTGGGGTCTTGAGGCATATGGCACTGAAGAACAAAAACAAAAATATCTTACCCCACTTGCACAGGGAAAAAAAGACGGAGAACTATATACAGGAGCATTTTTATTAAGTGAACCTGAAGCGGGAAGCGATGCCACTTCGCAACGGACCATCGCCGAAGACAAAGGAGAACATTATGTTTTAAATGGAACCAAGAATTGGATCACTAATGGTGGCACCGCTTCTATCTATCTTGTAATGGCACAGACCGATGTCGCTAAAGGCAGCAAAGGTATAAACGCATTTATCGTTGAGAAAAGCTGGGCCGGTGTAACTGTCGGTGCAAAAGAAAATAAATTAGGTATCCGTGGAAGTGATACACACAGCATTTCTTTCAGTGATGTAAAGGTTCCGAAAGAGAACCGTATCGGTGAGGATGGCTTTGGATTTACTTTCGCTATGAGAACCCTATCAGGGGGAAGAATTGGTATTGCTTCCCAGGCGCTCGGGATCGCAAGCGGCGCTTATGAACTTTCATTGAAATATTCTAAAGAAAGAAAAGCTTTCGGAAAAGAGATCATGCATCACCAGGCAATACAATTTAAACTGGCTGATATGGCTACCCGTATCGAAGCAGCCAGGTTGCTTTGTTTAAAAGCAGCGTGGGATAAAGACCAGGGACAAGATTACACTGTAAGTTCATCTATGGCAAAAGTTTTTGCTTCTGAAACAGCGATGTGGACTGCTGTTGAAGCCGTGCAGATACATGGTGGCTACGGATTTGTAAAAGAATACCACGTAGAACGTTTAATGCGTGATGCAAAAATTACGCAGATATATGAAGGAACTTCTGAAGTACAGCGGATCGTGATTAGCAGAAGCATCTTGAAATAATCGTAAAGAAATATTTCCAACTTATAATTATGTGCAAACGATAACTTCGTTTGCACATTTCTTTTTGTGTATAATATGGCAGTTAATAAAGAAGCATACGAATCTATTAAAAGGGAATTATCTGAAAATAATATCAGGCTTGTCGCAGTTTCTAAAACAAAACCTGCAGAAGATATTATGACCTTGTATGAATTGGGACAAAGAGATTTTGGCGAAAATTATGTGCAGGAACTGGTCGATAAATATGATACGTTGCCAAAAGATATTTCCTGGCACTTTATAGGGCATTTGCAATCGAATAAAGTAAAACACATTGCGCCGTTTGTACACTTAATTCATGGCATCGATAGTTATAAATTACTGTTAGAAGTAAATAAACAAGCACAAAAGAATAACCGCGTTATCGATGTGTTATTACAGATTCATATTGCAGAGGAAGAAACAAAGTTTGGATTGAACGAGGAAGAGTTGCAGGAGCTGATCAATAAATTAGCAATTGAACAGATGTTACATATTAAAGTAAGGGGCTTAATGGGAATGGCATCTTTTACTGAAAATAAGGACCAGCTCCGGAAAGAATTCCAGCGTTTAAAATCTCTGTTTAATAAAACTTCATTAAGCGTTTCTCATGCTTCATTCAACATTTTAAGTATGGGTATGAGCGGCGATTACCATATCGCAATTGAATGCGGAAGCACAATGGTTAGAATAGGAAGTTTATTATTCGGAGAAAGAAATTATATAAGCTCTAAATGAGCATTGTGTTTCTATAATCTTTATTTATTTCTTTTTATAAATGTGTAGGGATCATATTCAAGAAAATCATTCACTTTAATATCAACAGAGCTTACTTTATTTCCATCTGTTTTAAACTTCAATGGAAAGATACCAAACGCTATGTTACTAAAGGTTATCAGCCATTCACTGTTATCCATATATTGTAATGTCGCCGTAAGGTTATTGTGACCCTTAAAATCTATTTTCAGATCATTTCCCTGTTGTTTGGTGATGATCAGCCGGCCATACAGATCGTTCCAATATTCTCCTGTATACGCTGTTGCAGATAGCGGAGGGTTGTTACCTTTCACCCTGGCCTGCATATTCTTTGTATTGGTTGCTGTTTGCTGCAGTTCATTTTTAAATCCAGGCAGTTGCTGCTGACTTAAATTTATATAAGGCATACCCAGGTAAGCATTCAAAATTTGATATCGCAGAATTTCAAAAAAGTTCTGGTTATCATTATTAGTAAGAATAGTAATGCCTAATTTTTCTTCAGGAACAAAACAGGTATTCGTAACAAACCCATCAGCTCCACCTGTATGATAAAATATTTGCCGGCCGTTATAATCAGACTCAAATACGCCTAAACCATAACCCGTAAAATGAACAGGCTGGCTTCCTGATTTCCGGCTGCTGATCACGGTATTCATGTCCCTTGTTCTTTGTATTACTGACCAGGGAAAAATTCTTTTTCCTTCATATCGACCGCTATCAAGCTGCATCATCAGCCATTTAGAAAGATCCTTCACGCAACTAAGGATACTTCCTGCAGGAGCGAGGTTATCGACCAGGTCATAAGGCAATTCATTTAGTTCGCCAGTAAACTGTGTTGTATATGGTTTTGAAGCATTAGGCATCTGGCTCATACCATAGCCAAGTGTATGAGTATTCGTCATACCCAAAGGCATAACTATGCTGTCGTATATATACACCTCCCAGGGTTTTCCAGTAACGATAGGTATTATTTCACCAGCGGTTAAAAAGCAACTATTGCAATAGCCGAAGTTTTGCCTGAATTGATTAACGGGTTTTAGTAACCGCATCTTTTCAATTATTTCACCTCTGCTAAGACTGGCATTCCAAAAAGTAAAATCACCCTGGAAAGTTTTTGTTCCGAGACGATGCGATAACAGGTCCCGGATCGTAATTAATTTAGACACTGCTGAATCATATACTCTGTAGCCAGGCATGTATTTACTAACCTTATCATCCAGGGAAAGTTTTTTATAATAATCTAATTGTGATAGTGCCGTGCCGGTGAATAATTTGCTGTTACTCGCAATCATGAATAATGTATTCTCATCTACCGGGGCCTGGCTTTTTACATCCCGTACACCATAACCTTTCATCATCACCACTCTTCCATCTTTTACAATGGCAATAGCAAGACCTGGTATGTTCCAGTCTTTCAATCCCTGGTTAATATAGTCATCTATCTGGCTGGTAATAAACGAAGGGGCCTGGCTAAAAGAAGAGAACGAAAATAAAAAACCTGCAAGGATAACGGCAATTTTTCTCATACATTTTATTGGCTTGAAAGATAGCAAAATGTTCAATAGCTTGCTTGACATTCATTGTACGGTTGAAAACAATTCTCAATTTATATACACAGGCTTATCGCGGTTTATCACCCAGTAGCTGGTACCTGTCTCTCGTAATGCTCGTGAACAGGAGCGGTACTATGGTGGTTCCTTTCATGGCAATTTATTGTACCCAGCAATTGCACTTTAGTGTTGTGCAGGCGGGGATAGTGATGGGTTTGTTTGGATTGGGTGCAGTAGCAGGCGCATTCATTGGAGGAAGAATTACAGACAAGTTTGGCTTTTATGCGGTGCAATTAAATGCCTTGTTTAGTGGTGGCATTATGTTTATCATCTGCGGTTATCTTCAGACATTTCAAAGTTTATGTATCGGAACTTTTATTTTAAGTATTTGCAATGAATCGTTTCGCCCGGCAAATTCAACAGCCATTGCGTATTACAGCGTGCCCGAAAACAGAACGAGGTCTTATTCATTAAACAGGCTCGCCATCAATCTTGGCTGGGCATTTGGTGGAGCACTGGGCGGCTTTTTTGCATCGTTTAATTATCATTTATTATTCTGGGTAGACGGTATCACTAATATTATAGCGGGTATAATGTTACTAAAGCTTTTGCCAAAAGCAAAAATGCACAGCCGGCATATAAAAACAGAAGTTATAAAAGGACTTTCACCTTACAAAGATGGCGGTTATGTTTATTTTATAATACTCACTATTTTTTTTGCTTTTTGTTTCTTCCAGCTTTTTTCTCTGCAACCTTTATTTTATAAAACAGCATGGCATATCAATGAACAGTTCATTGGTTTTCTAATGGCGCTAAATGGTTTGTTGATAGTGTTCATAGAAATGAGTCTTGTTTTTTACCTGGAGAAAAAGAATAAACCAGTAAGGCATATTCAATGGGGAGTATTTGTTATGGGGATTGGATTTACATTGGTTAATTTATTGCCTGCGGGGAAATGGACCGCCATACTTGTTGTATTTTTTGTTACCGCAGGAGAAATGCTGTCAATGCCTTTCATGAATAGTTTTATGATCACGCGGGCACAGGAGAGTAATCGTGGGCAGTATGCCGCGTTATATACCATTGCGTGGGCAATCGCACAGATCGCCGCGCCTGCCGGAGGTAGCCAGATTATTGAACACTGGGGATTTACAACATTATGGTTTGTTATTGGAGTAACATGTTTGGTTGTTGCCATATGCTGCAGATGGTTACGTCCAAAAGCACACATTGTGCAAGCCGAAATATTAAGACAGGCCGGGTAAAGTATTCCCTCTTAAAATAGTTCGGTATAATACGATGATTGCAGTGCCGGTTAAAATGTTATATTTTTAACGGAATGCCTTATTCAAAAAAAGAAACCGTCAGAATATTTCTGCCTCTTATCATTATCATATGCATCGTGATAATTGGCGTACTCGGCTACATGATAATAGAGCATTATCGTTTCCTGGATGCATTATACATGACGGTGATATCCATTACAACGGCAGGATATAGCGAGATAAGGCCTTTGAGTGACGCCGGCCGTGTTTTTACTATTTTACTTCTTATTTCCAGTTTTTCAACTTTTGCATTTGCACTTGCAACCATCACACGATATATCGTAAGTGGTGAAATGGGTATTTATTTTAAAATGAAAAAAATTATGAAATCTATAGATCAGTTGGATGACCATGTTGTGCTTTGCGGATTTGGCAGAAATGCCCAGCAGGCTGCCACTATCCTGCAAAATCAAAATGTACCTTTTGTTGTAATTGAAAATCAAAAAGAAATGCTCGATAGCTGGATGCAGCACCATTCCAAACTTTTGTTTGTGAAAGGTGATGCAACGAATGATGATGTGCTAATGGAAGCAGGAATTACAAGAGCCCGGGCTATACTATCAACCCTGCCTGATGATGCCGACAATGTCTATATCGTACTCTCTGCAAAATCACTCAACCCGCATTTAAAAGTAATAAGCAGGGCCTCTACTCAAAGTTCAGCTGCCAAGCTAAAAAAAGCAGGGGCTGATAACGTGATCATGCCCTATAAAATCGGTGGAACCCATATGGCCAATCTTGTATCAAAGCCGGATGTAATTGAATTTATAGATTTTCTTTCCGGTGAGGAGGGAGGTTCCATTAATATAGAATCGGTGGATTATGAAACATTACCTGATTCCATTAAAGACAGGACTTTGAGAGAAATCATGGATTGGAAAAAAACAGGCGTTAATTGTATTGGAATTAAAGATGAACAGGGTCGTTATGTGATTAATCCCCCCGACGATGTAATAATTTCAAGGGGAATGAAGGTGATGGTGCTGGGGACAATGAACCAAATACATGCAATGAAAGATAATGTTGACCATTAAAAGCAAGGTCTTATAATTATTAAAATTTTATATATAAAAAATAATATTTGGCTGGGCAACACTTTTTCTACCTTTTCGTATCTAGACAGCATAAAATAAAATTGATTTCTATGAAATTTTTAAAACTTGCCTCTTTTGTAATTGCTCTTGGACTGTTTGCTAGTTGCGCTAAAAATGACAGTGGTCTTAATTCGGGCGTAGCATTCCAGTTAAAAGCCATTGTTTCCCCTGTACAAGGTGCTAATATCACCTGGACAGCAGGGACGGCTTCAGTGTCATATGTAAAATTTGAAGCAAAAAAATCTGATAGTACGAAGATTGAAATTAAATCTGATGCTAATGTTCAGGTTGATCTTTTTGCTCCCGTTAATATGGCTGTTGTAAATCTTGTTGCAGGAGTGTATAAAAAAGTGGAGTTTAAGATCCAGCTTGCACCAACAAGCACAAAGTCTGCTTTGAGACTTGAAGGAACTTATACAGCAGCAGGAGTGTCTACACCTATTGTTTTTGAAGTGGGTTCTGCGCTTGAAATCAAATCAGAAAAAGATAGTGTTACTATCAGTGGTTCTACAAATTATACCGCAGTTACGAGTTTTAAATTCGAATTGTTAACACAGGGCGTAACAGAAAATGATTTAAAAATTGCAGATCGCACAAGCGGGAAGATCGTAATCTCACCGTCAACAAATGCAGCTTTATATGCTAAGTTTTTAGCCAACCTGGCTAAAGTGCAGGAAGTCGATTTTCATCATTAATTATATTTGAAATAAAAACAGATAAGCCGGTCACTGACCGGCTTATCTGTTTTAGATTATGACTAAAAAAAATCTTCTGCTTAATTAATATTCAGCCGTAAAATTGTATCGATATCCTGAAGAACTAATCCTGTAATATCAATAAAAACTCCTTCAGGCTCCTGCCTGAATTTTACAGGACTGTTATTATCAATGCTGCTACAACCTGTAATTTTTTTCGTAATACCAGGAAGGAAAATGAAAGATTGTTTAGGCTGCTTTAAAATATGAGCGTAGTAATTTTTATTTTTTTCTGTTATTACTCCCCATTCCTGCGGAGGAATAATATTTCCTCTTGTGCCATAAACTGATTCGCCATAGTTCTTCAGCCAATTACCTATTGATGCAAGAGTATCAATAAATTCAGGCTGCACGTTTCCATCCGGCATGGGGCCGATGTTCAATAAAAAATTAGCATCGCGGCCGGCCGCATTTACGAGGTATTGCACAAGTTGTTTTACAGATTTATAATTTTTATCTGCCAGATTAAAACCCCAGGAGTCGTTCATTGTTTCACAGGTTTCCAATGGCAGTTGTTGAGAAGCTTCCTGGAAGCTAAGGCCCGATTTATTTTCGCCCGGAAGATCTCTTTCGAACATCTGGAAGTCTTCGCCGGGAAAAGGTGTAAGATGATGGTTGTTGCCTATAAGACATTGAGGTTGCAACCGGTGGATCAAACTATAGATTTCATCATAATGCCAGTTTAGTTTTGAACTTCTGTCGGTTGCTCCTTCCGGTGCAGTCTGGTCCCAGTGTCCATCAAACCAAACCCCTGCTATTTCACCATAGTTTGTAAGCAGTTCCGTTAACTGTGCTTTCATAAAACGGAGGTAGCTCTCATAATTACTTTTATTTTTCCGGCCGGAATATTTTCCGGTACGACCAGTTTCATAAGGGTAATCGTCACGGCTCCAGTCAAGCAACGAATAATAAACAAATAATCTTATTCCCTGGTGATGACATTCATCTGCAAGCATCCTAAAAGCATCCTTTTCATAAGGCGTATTAGTGATTTTCCAGTCTGATTGTTTTGTATCCCAGTTACTAAATCCGTCGTGATGCCGGGTAATAAAAGTGATATATTTCATACCCGCATTTTTGGCTGACTCCACCCATTTTTTGGGATCGTAATGGATGGGATTGAAAAAATTAATCAGCCGGTGATAAGAGGTAACCGGTATTCTCCGCTCATTCATAACCCACTCACCCGAACCAGGTACGCTAAAAGCTCCCCAGTGAATGAACATACCAAATTTCATGTCCCTGAATTGCTGCCTTTGTTCAAGATTTGCCTGCGATGGCTGATAAGACTGGCAAAAAGGAGTAAGAGAAAAGCAACTTACAAAACACGTAAAGAATAATCGTTTCATTGCGGTTAGTTATGGGGATTAATACTGGCCTTGATAAACTATAGTAACGCTCTAAGATAAAGCTCGTTTTTCTTATTATCATATTACCCAGCGTCTTTATAATCAGTATAATTATCCTTGTATTTATTCTTCTTTCAAGGCAAAAATCTTACATTGCTGGCTTAACCACTTAAACAATCGTCAATGAATACCGTTATTATTCCTGTTGATTATTCAGAAACTTCTTTGCATGCCGCAAAATATGCAGTTCAATTATTGTCTGCCCAAGACAGTCCAAACGTCCTTCTTTATCATCATTATACTAAAGCATCTGACGGACCGGCGGAAGAGAAAAAACTGAATGATCTAAAAACAGAGCTTGGATTTAAAGGTAGCGTAGAAACACTTGCACATCATGGAAGCAGTTTTATTGATGACTTTGAAAAAGCAGTTCGTCACCGCCGGGCAGATCTTGTAATTATGGGTATTACAGGCAAGAGCGGGTTATCTAAAATATTCATTGGAAGTAATACACTTAAATTCTCCGGAACAAAAGCTGCACCGGTATTGATCGTGCCGGAAAAAGCCCACTATCGTGAAATCAAGAATGTAATGCTTGCGACTGATTTTCGCAATGCATTTAATGTTACACCTTCAATGCCGATCAAAGATTTTCTTAAAGCCTTCAATCCCATGTTCCATATTGTGAACGTGGATCCCCAGCACTATGTATCCCTGACAGAATCATACGAAAAAGAAAGAGTCACACTTGAAAATATGTTCTCAGAATTCAACCCTGAATTTTATTTCATGCGGTTATTCGATGTGGATGAAGCACTTAATCTTTTTGCTGCTGATAAGAACATTGACCTCATTATTGCTGTTCAAAAAGAACATTCATTATTTGAAAGAATGTTTAAAAAAAGCACGACGAAAGGATTATCGTACCAAAACGAACTGCCTATATTAGTTGTGCATGAATAAGCAAAAGAGAACTTTATCATCCTGGAAAGTTTAGAAAGAGTTTAATAGCCGCCTGCAGCATTTTTATTGGCATAAGCTGTGCTTTCATGCTATATAAAACTTCGTATGCCTTTGTTATTGCTGTTTCGTTTATTGGCTGATCTGTTATCAGTGGCCTTCTTTTTTGCCGGCTATTATTTCTGGCGCGAGTGGGATCGTTATCATGATACAGCATATGATAATTATGCTCACAAGTGCCTGTATATCCTCGTAGCAATCGGGCTATATATCTTTTTTGGGAAATTTCTCGTCCGCTTTCTTATCAGTAAAAAAAGAAACGGGGAAGAGGAACCCTACATGTTTAAAGCAGGCACAACCGAAAAGATCAAGAGTCGTGATGGAAATATAATCAATGTAGAATATTATGGTAAACAGGATGGACAAACAATTATTTTTATTCATGGCTGGAACTCGAACATTAAATCATGGTTCTATCAAAAAAGATATTTCGAACACAACTATCGGTTAATCATGATCGATTTGCCGGGGCTTGGTAAATCAACAAGACCGGGTAACAACGACTTCTCGCTTTCAAAAATGGCGAAAGATCTGAATACGGTGATCGAATATACAGGTGCAAAAAATCCTGTGTTGTGGGGACATAGCATTGGTGGAATGATCATTCTTACACTTCTTGCCAAACATCATCACCAGTTAACAACAAATATTAAAGGAATTATCCTTGAGCATACAACTTATATCAATCCTGTTAGAACTATTCTATTCAGCAAATTCTTAACAGCGATACAAAAGCCGGTATTAACTCCGCTTTGTTATATTTTGATCGGTCTGTCTCCGATAATCTGGCTCTCGAGGTGGATGAGTTATCTGAACGGTAACTCACATATCATGACCCGCTATCTCACATTTGCCGGAACGCAGACAGGTAAACAATTAGATCATATTACTTTACTTTCTACGCTTGCCCCTCCTGCAGTTACTGCCCGTGGAGTGTTGGGTATGTTTAATTATGATGTAAGCAGGGAGCTGAAAAATATACAGGTGCCTGCGCTGATTATTGCAGCTGATAAAGACCGCTTAACCAGGCCCAATGCCAGTCGTTATATGGAAAAGTCTTTACCGCAGGCAGAGCTGGTGACCGTTAAGCCGGGTGGCCACCAGGCGCTCGTAGAGAGGCATACAGAAGTGAATGAAGCAGCTACGCTTTTTATTACCCGTTTAAACTGATAAACTTTCATTCCTTACCTAAGCTCGTTTGGAATGAATGCCGCGGCCTCTTCATCAAGATAAATAGTTAATCCTGGGTGGCCGCGTATAAGTGTACTGGGAACCTGTTCAGATTTTTCTGCTGTAAGCATCTGTTTAACTGCACCTGCTTTTTTACTTCCCAGTGCAATTAAAATAATAAAACGTGCTTCCATTAAGGTTGCTAATCCTATTGTAATACCATGCGTGAGTGGCCGGGGAGTTGTAAAATATTTTTGTCCAGTCTCCTGAGTTTGTTTCGCAATAACAGATACATGCGATCTCAGCAACCGCGACGTACCTGGGTCATTCATTGCAATATGCCCGTTCAATCCAAGACCCACAATAGCCACGTCTATCCCGTTATGTTCGGAAATAAAATTTTCGATCCTGTCACATTCTTTCTCCAGGTTTTCTGCGCTGCCATTAAATAAACAAAGTTTTTCTTTTTTAATTTCAAGAGGATTTATTAAATCATTCATTAAGTGGAAGGAACAGCTGCCTTCAGTTGTTTCATTCATACCAACCCATTCATCCAGTCCAACATAATTCCAATTCATTATTGCTGGAACTGATTTTTTTAAGCTGGCAAATTCTTTATAGATACCTTTCGGGCTATCACCTGATGCAATACATATTAAGGGAGAAGAAGCAGGCTGTAATAATTCAACAATTTTTTTTGCGGCTTTTTCAGAAACTTCATCCTTATGCTGTGAAATCCAAATTTGCATATTTTTTATCTTTAATATTTATGTGTAAATCCCTCAGCAGTTTTTCTTTTTGTTGAAATTTTTTTTCACGAAAGCTATATTTTATTAGTAAACCTTCTCTTTTTTTTGTTCCTTTGTTTTACCGGAATATCCGAGAATTATACAAAGGCACTCTGCCTTTTGAAAATCCCATTTTTTAAAAATTATTGTTAGCTGTTTCCTGTATTGGACCCTAAATCTCTTTCATGTCTTTACCGGATTCTATTAGTTAATTAACTGAACAATATAACTATTGCCTACAGGCTAATTAATGATTTCATGCTAGCCGAATCAAATTACAAATTATGATTGAAGGAAAGTTATGCAATGATTGCAAGCAATGGAAATCCCTTGATGATTTTTACCGCGATAAAAAAGCGGCTGATGAAAGAATGAAAGTTTGTAAGGACTGCAGTAAACAACGCAGGCAAAATTCTCTTAAAGAAGGTTATTATAACCAGGGTATGACAAATACTATAAGAGAACTTCATCCCGAATTTGTAGAAAACGTAAGAAAAGAGCTGCAGGGAAATAAGTTGATACAACGCCGCCGCCCAAAAATATAACCTGGTTAAAATTTGGTCATGGTTTTTTTGGGTTATTTGTATTCGCCAAAGACTTTCCTAAGTGTATCTGCTATTTCACCCAGTGTACAATATTGTTCAACTGCATCTATTACAAAAGGCATTATATTTTTATTAGTTGCCGCGGCTTCCTGAAGTTGCTGTAAACAACGTTGAATATTTTCAGAGGAACGGTTCTTCTTTAATTTTTCTATTCTTTCTGATTGAAAAGTTCTTATGCTATCATCAATTCTGAAAGCAGGCATTTGTCCCGATTTATCTGTTTGAAATTTATTGACCCCTACAATAATTTTTTTACCATTTTCAATTTGCCGCTGGTATTCGTAGGCACTATGTGCGATCTCATTTTGAATAAAACCCTGCTCAATAGCAGCAACACTTCCACCCATCGCATCAATTGCGCTGATTAACTCCTGCGCCTTTTCTTCAACCTCATTAGTTAATGCCTCGATAAAATAAGAACCGGCAAGCGGATCTACGGTATCTGCCACACCACTTTCAAAGGCAATAATCTGTTGTGTACGTAATGCAATTCCCGCGGCTTCTTCAGTAGGAAGATTCAGCGCTTCGTCATAACCATTGGTGTGTAAACTTTGGGTACCTCCCAATACCGCTGCTAATGTTTGTACTGTAACCCGTGCGATATTATTTAGCGGTTGCTGCGCCGTTAGCGTTGAACCGCCGGTTTGTGTATGAAAGCGAAGCATCATGGCTTTGGGATCAGTGGCGCCCAGTTCTTTCATCATCCTGGCCCACATTCTTCTAGCGGCTCTAAACTTTGCAACCTCTTCAAACAAATTATTATGCGAATTAAAAAAGAAGGAGAGTCGTTTACCAAAAACGTTAATGTCCAGTCCTTTTTCCAGAGCCGACTTTACATATGCCTTTCCATTACTTAATGTAAAAGCAATTTCCTGTACGGCTGTACTTCCTGCTTCGCGAATGTGATAGCCGGAAATAGATATCGTATTCCATTTTGGAACTTCTTTACTGCACCATTCAAAAATATCGGTAATGATGCGCATAGAAGGTTTGGGCGGATATATATAGGTGCCTCTTGCAGCGTATTCTTTTAAAATATCATTTTGAATAGTGCCGGTTAATTTTTTAAGATCGGCACCCTGCTTTTTTGCAAGGGCTACATACAATGCAAGCAAAATAAAACCGGTGGCATTGATGGTCATTGATGTGGAAATTTTTTCCAGTCCAATTCCATCGAAGAGCCTTTCCATATCTTCTAAATTATCAATGGCCACTCCAACTTTTCCAACTTCACCTTCAGCTAAAGCATGATCACTATCATAGCCAATCTGGGTAGGAAGATCAAATGCTACACTTAAACCGGTAACACCCTGAGATAATAAATAATGGTAACGCCTGTTACTTTCTTCAGCGGTTGAAAACCCTGCATACTGCCGCATTGTCCATGGTTTCCCCCGGTACATATCGGCCTGCACACCGCGGGTAAAAGGAAAGGATCCGGGCTGCTCACTAATATTAGATGAAACATCCTTTTCTGTATAGAGCTCTTTTATTTCAATCCCGCTGTCGGTAAATCTTGCTTTGTCTTCAGGCATAAACAATCTTGTTATAAGAAGATTTTAAAGTCTGGTTACATAATTCTTTTGGCTTCAAAGCTCAATACTTCACCTACTATTTCATGCAGGCTGCCTTTCTTATCATGCATAAGAAAATCAATAATGATCTTATTCAGATCCATTGCAGTTGCATTTGGAGGTAAAGCATTAGCCAATTGATTGATGGCTAACTGATTTTGCTCCTTTAAATTTTTAACCGCTTTCCATGCATCGGCAGAAACATATATCTGCTGGGAGATATTATAATCAAACTCTTCCCTGATAATACGGGTTAATAATAACTGCATATCTTTTGCCGATAAACCTGGCTGATTCGTACGCTGAATAAGATTGGGTAAGGCAATGCGATCTACTAAAAGGGCTAATCTTTCATAAGCCTGTAATTGTAATTGCCGTGAATAATTATCGGTTCCCCGCACCGGGTCAACCTCAGTATTTTTTTTCCGCAGCATAATAGCCAGGGCACCGGCAATTACGATAATAGCAATAATGATAATGATCGTGGTGGTTTCCAATCTGTTGGTTTTGATACAAAAGTAAGTATTGAGCCATATAGGCACATTTTTTCGTTAAACGTAAAAGCTCTTTATGCTGTCAAATCAGTTGATTCGTAAATTTGCATAAAGTATTCAAGTTATGGAAACACTTGCTGCACCGGTTAAATTCTCGGATTCTGCCATTGAGGAGATTAAACGCCTCATGAATGAGGAAAGTTTTGATCAGAAAAAAATGTTGAGAATAGGAGTGAAGGGCGGTGGTTGCAGCGGGCTTAGTTATGTATTGGGTTTTGATGAACAAACTGATGAAGACGCCACTTTCGAATATAAAGACCTGAGTTTCATCATGAATAAATCTCACGAAATGTATTTATTTGGAATGCTCATCGACTGGCAGGATGGATTAAACAGCCGTGGGTTTACGTTTAATAACCCAAATGCTTCCAGTACTTGCGGTTGCGGCACTTCATTTGCAGTATAAAAACGATTTTCATTCTACAACAAAAGAAGGGAGCGGTGCAGCACTGTTCCCTTCTTTGCTTTTAGTCCCTTAGGCGTATAGAAAAACCCAACCCGATAAAATAATCAGGAGCATTTTGTGTGAGACCTGCACCGGCAGAAATATCAACCATAATGTTATTGCGTACTAAGTAGCTGAATCCCCCATTTATATTATGCTCCATTTGTTCGATTCTTGAAGCAGATCCAAAAACCTCTGTATAACACCCTAACTTTTCCGTTAAAGAAAAACCAGAAGTCAAGGTATAGATGAAGACAGGCTGTGTGTTTTCACCGTCCCATTCTGCACCAAGATTATATCCTATAGATATTTTCTCAGAGATGGTATGTTGCATTGCAAACAAAAAGGAGGGTGCATAATATTTCGCTTTCAATTCTTTTGCGGCTAAGCCAGGTAGGGCAATATGAGCTAAAAACGCAATAGCCGGCAAAGCTCCATGCTCCTCCACAAATCTTTTTTTAAAACCGATTTTTACAGGTGTTAATCCATTTGTTTTATATCCTATAAACTGAGTTTTCTCAAATTCTGTAATCAACCTGAGATCCATAGTTGGTGTAATACCCAGTTTTAATAAGGTACCGGGAAGCAGGTATCGTTTACTTAATTGGTTAGCTCTTTCAAACAGCAATCCAATCTCTGCCTGGAAATGTCTCACCGGAACCGTTAAGGGTGATTCGGTTTGATCGGGACGGTCTGGTTGAATGGGTACAATCTTCTGGCAATAGGAACAAATACAAAGAAATAAGATCAATATGGAAAGTGGGATTTTTTTCATTCAGCTAAAATAAAATTTAGACAAATCTAAAATTATTTATTAGAATAAAAAAGTCCCGCTACTAAAGCAGGACTTTTTTTTATTAACCCAATAATTTATTTGTTTGTTGTATCTGGTCTCCCCAGGGGTTTATTTCTTCCAAAATCAACCAGTATTGGTGCCGCAACAAAGATAGAAGAGTAAGTACCTGTTATAATACCTATCAGCATTGCAAAAGCAAAACCTCTTGTTACCTCACCACCAAAAATAAAGAGTATCAGGATCGTCAGAAACACCGTCAGAGATGTCATGATGGTTCTGCTTAAAGTTTGGTTGATGGCGGTATTTATGATAGTTGCTTTATCCTGTCCTTTCATCAATCTTGAATCTTCCCTGATACGGTCATACACGATAACAGTATCATTCATCGAGAAACCAATCACGGTTAATATGGCCGCAATAAAGTGCTGGTCTATTTCAAGCGGGAACGGTACGAGTTTTCTTAAGAAACTGAATACAGCAAGTGTTACGAATACGTCATGCAATAACGCAACGATTGTTCCCAGGGAATAGCGCCAGTCGCGGAACCGGATAAAGATGTATAAGCAAATTACAATGATGGCAATGATAGTTGCTTTGGTAGCACCACTTCGCAGCTCATCTGAGATTGTTGGTAATACTGTTTGAGAGCTTTGTTTGTAGCGGGTATCAAACTCACCATAAGTAGTTCCGGCAGGTAAGAATTTTGCCAAACCCTTATGAAGAAGACGCTCAACAGTTGAATCAACATTGTTACCTGTTTTTTGAATAAGGTAGGATGTTGTAATATTTAATTGTGATGCCCTGTCTACTGTTTTTACAACGGGGTATTCACCGAATACTTTCTTCAGTTCGTCTTTAACCTGGTCGGTGTTAGGACTTCTGTCGAACTGAACGGTATAACTACGGCCTCCGGTAAATTCAACGCCTTCATCAAATCCATTAAAGAAAGAACCAACGCCCAATAAAAGAACGATAGCAGAAATTCCGTAAGCTATTTTTCTGTACTCGATAAATTTGTAGGCGGCATGTTTAAATACACGCTTAGAAACACCCGTAAAATATTGAAAATGCCTGTTCTTGTTAGTGTAGACATCCGAGATCATTCTCGATACTAATATTCCGCAGAATAAGGATAACAGGATACCGATGATCTGCGTGGTTGCAAAACCAAGCACGGGTCCTAAACCAAAATAAGCAAGAATGATAGCCGTTAATAATGTTGTTACGTGAGCATCTAATACAGGTGCATAAGAACGTTTGTATCCATCAGCCACGGCATTCTGATAAGTTTTCCCTTTGGTAAGTTCTTCCTTTATTCGCTCAAAGATGATAACGTTCGTATCCACGGCCATACCGATCGTTAATACGAGACCGGCAATACCAGGTGCCGTAAGTGTAAAGCCCATAGCACTTAACACCCCGATGGTAAAAAGTAAGTTTAATATCAACGCAATATTGGCCACCCATCCTGCTGTGTTATAATAAACCAGCATGAGAATGAATATCACAATGAAAGCGATCAGGAAGGAAAGAGAACCACCTTTAACTGCGGCTAATCCTAGGGTTGGACCAACAACTTGTTCCTGTACAATTTTGGCAGGAGCAGGTAGTTTACCGGACTGTAATATTTCAGCAAGATCCTGGGCTTCTTTAATAGAAAAGCTGCCGGAGATCTGTGAATTACCTGTGGTGATGGGATCATTTACAAAAGGAGCAGAGTAAACAAAATAATCCAGTACGATCGCGATTGGTTTATGACCAGCCTGCGAAGCTTTGGTTGTCATTTTACCCCATATTCTGCTACCAACCGGATCCATACTCATTTTAATAGCAATGCGTCCGCGTTCATCATAATCCTGCGATGCTTCGCTGACATGTTCGCCTTCTAGTTCTGCAGCTCCGTTATCCAATGTTTTTACTGCATATAAAGGAAGGACGTTTTTAAATCTTGCATCTTCATTCTCCTGTTTACCATACATGAAAACAAGATTTGAAGGAAGTTTGCTTTTCACAACATCAAGGGCGAGATACTGGTTTACGAGACCGGTATCCTTCGTTAGCACATAACCCACATTCGATGGAAACTGCATTGCACCATTAGCCCCCTGCTGGCCTTGCGAAAAAGATATGATGCTGCCTAAAGGATGATCAGCGGCTAGTTTTGAAGAGCTATCAGCCGCGGTTTTCGCGTTAGCGGTTTTGCCTGTATCTTTTATAGCGGAAAGCTTTGCTGTTTTTGAAGTATCTGGTTTTGCAGATGCTGTTTTTGAAGAGGTGTCGGCAGCCGCTTTTATTTTCACACTGTCTGCAGAAGGTTTTACTCCTTTGAGATAATCAGCCAGCGATTTATCAGCCGCCATAATTCCCTCGCCTAACTCGCTAATATCATACAATTCAAAAAACTGAAGATTGGCGGTTGATTGCAAATATTTACGAACTCTTTCCTGGTCGTTTACACCGGCAAGCTCAATCGTAATAATTCCTTTTGCTTCATCCGGGTTAATAGTAGGAGACGACACGCCGAAACGGTCGATCCTTGTACGGAGAATTTTATAAGTATTATTGAAGGCAGTGGAAGCCTGGGTACGTAGATAACCGAGGACTTTATTATTGGTATCATTAAACTTGATCTTGCCATTGCTTCTTGTACTGAAGAAAGGTGCCAGGGAAGCATTAGGGGCCACCTTCGCATACTCTTCAGAGAACAGACTTATAAGATCAGCTTTACTGTTGGCTTTGCGGGCAACAGCAGCATTCAGCGCTTTATTAAAATTGGGGTCTTTTGTATAGTTGGCAAGCGATTTAATCAACCCGTCTAATCCAACTTCCATTGTTACACTCATACCACCTTGCAGATCGAGGCCCATTAAAAGTTCTTTGTCCTTTGCATTCTGGTAAGTAGTGAGGCCAAACGGGCCTACTTTTGAATCTTTTGTACTATCCAGTAAACGCTGTACACGCTGCTTTTTCAGCTCTTTGAGTGAATCGGCATATACGGCCTGGAGGTCCTTGTTACCGGGATACTTAACCTCGGGTTTAGGGAACTGGTTTAACCAATGATCTGCTCTTGCAGACATATCATTTTCATGGCTGCGAACTATCCAGGTAAAAGAAAGCTGGTAGACACAGATAAGAATTAGCGCAACGGTAAAAAACCGCACTAAACCTTTAAGTTGCATACTGGTAAGGGTTTACAAATTTTTTGTCCCGATTTTTTCGGGAGGCAAAGATAGGGGTTTGGCAATGAAAAAGGCAGGGCATTTCCTTAAGGAATGCTGAATTTAAAATTCGCAATAAAGTGGTTGAATTGTAAGATGTTATTGAACATCTATCAGGTTGATATCGAAATAGAGAACTTCATTAGATCCTATGTTTCCCTGGCCGGCACAACCATATGCGAGTGACGAAGGAATGATTAAACGGATGTGCCCACCTTTTTGAATGAGGGACAAGCCTATTTGCCAGCCTTCTATTAAACTCGAAAGTGTCCAACCTGTTAGACCAGGATTTGTTTGAGAATCGAAGACCACATTATTTTTAATCAGCGAGCCTGTATAAGTAATAAAAACCTTTGAATATAAACTTGGCGTAGGGCCACTGCCCTGGTTCAATATCTGGTAAAACAAACCACTGCTGTGTTTACTCACCGTCATCCCATTTGTGCTGGCATAAGCTTTTATCTGCGCTTCTTCCTGGCTGGGCATTACACCCTGGCAGCCCTTATCATCTTTTATGCATGAACTTATCATTACTGCCATGCACACAATAGTCAAAATCTTCCTCATGTTGATTGTTTGGTTATCTGTAAGACTTGGATTTATATTAAATTGCTGCACTGCTTTTTTCAGAATCCTGCTTTTGCAGAAGTTCCAGGTAGTGCTGCTCTTGCTGTTCCCACTGATATTTACGGTAAAATACCGCCATGAAAATAGCAATAGAAAATATAGCTATCATAAAAACGAACCCATTTAACTGAACATTAGCTTCCATCACTGCCCTTGTATACCAGCCGGTTGCCAGCGAAACAAACACTCCCGCCCCGATCAAAAGCCCCGCAATTCCACCGATATAAAGATAACGGGGATTAGTTTTTTCTTTTAGCCGGTTGAGTTTCCAGTAATTAAGAAATCTTTTTTCATCATCTGTCAGCATGGGCCAAAATTAAGCTGGTGTATCAGGGGGATAAAATTTTATTCATTACCTTTTTTTGTATATAATTTGCAGAAAACAATAATGTGCAGCACTACGAACATTTAATATACGAATACCTCAGCCGGGAAGGTGAAGTAAGCCTGCATCAAGTTGGCGTTCTGGAGGTACACCGGGACCGGGAGCCCTCTGTTGTTTTTCATTATGATAAGCGGGCTATGAACAGCGACGGCCTGATTACTTACATAGCAGAAAAACTTGGGAAAAATCCTTCAATCACCCGGTTTGATATTGAATCGCATCTTGAGCAGGCCCGGCAGTTCATACACATAGGAAAGCCCTACGTGATTCCAGGAATTGGTAATATTTATTTAGCGAAGGGTGGTGTCTATGACCTGGATGTTCAAAATGCACAGACGCGAATTGTTGAAGAAGAAAATAGCTATCAATATAATACTGGTGAAACTGCAGACCGGGCAAGGAAACAAAAAGGCCTTATGTGGCTTGCGGCCATACTTGTACTGGCATTAATCGCTGCAGGTGTGTATGGTATCGTGAATTATTTCAGTACCTCTAAAAAAGAGAAACAGAACCTGGTTGAAAATGCTTCGCCGGCTACAGACACGCTTGCTGTAATTAAGAAACCTGATTCAGTTGCACCGCAACAAAATAATGTTGCTTTATCAAGCCTGTCGCCCGAAGATTCGGCTATGTTTAAAGTAGTGATGGAAAGAACATTTAAAATTACACGAGCCCGGTCACGCTCAAGATACCTGGTTGATTCACTTCATTACAACGCAGGATTCGATAGCGTTAAAACTCCTGAGAATGCTTCTTTATACAGGATATACCTGCTTCGAAAAATTAAGGTTGCTGATACTGCAGAGTCGAAAACAAACTGGCGCCATTTTTTTGGAAGGGAAATTAGTTTGGAATATGTGGGGAAGCCGTAAATATTTTCAATTTTCAATTCTTTGGGCGACGCAAGATAAATGCTCTTTTGAAATTCTAATGCGCGTGCCCAATAGGGTCGCAATGTCTGTACAACTGTTTCACAAAAGCATTTTAAAAAAATATCAGCCACCGGCCCCCGCGGCCAAAGCTCAATATTGTTATGCAGTACAAGAGTGCGATCCCGACCTTCGGTTGGGACAGGGCTGCCTATGAAGCTGAATAGAAATTCTTAGCCGGGACAATAAAAATATTCATAAAAAAAACAACCTATTTTATGGCGGTTGCTTTTTAAATATCAAAAAATCATGAAAGGATTATCAAAAATATCATCATCATTTTTGTTGAATAATGTTTTAATAAGGGATTTGAATTGATTCCAGTTTTTCATTCACACCTCCTTTTTTCTAAAGTGATTTAATAAAAAAATCCCCACGAAATTTCGTGGGGATCTATCTTTTTCAACTCCCCACTTAAAGCGGATTGTTGACGTTTTGTTTGATTAATAATCCATGCCCATTCCGCCGCCATGAGGCATTGAAGGAGCAGAAGATTTAGGTTCTGGTTTGTCTGCAACAACACACTCAGTAGTTAATAACATACCGGCAATTGAAGCTGCATTTTCCAGGGCTACACGGCTAACCTTAGTTGGATCGATAACACCTGCTGAAAAAAGGTTTTCATAAACTTCTGTGCGGGCATTGAAACCAAAATCGCCTTTGCCTTCTTTAATTTTCTGAACAACGATAGAACCTTCGATGCCGCTGTTGATCACGATCTGGCGAAGTGGTTCTTCGATAGCTCTTTTAATGATCTGGATACCGGTAGTTTCGTCTTCGTTAATACCTTTTAAATTTTCGATAGACTCGATTGCACGAACATATGCAACGCCGCCGCCAGGGACAATACCTTCTTCAACAGCAGCACGTGTTGCGTGTAATGCATCGTCTACACGGTCTTTCTTTTCTTTCATTTCAACTTCAGTTGCAGCACCTACGTACAACACAGCAACACCACCGCTTAATTTAGCGAGACGCTCCTGTAATTTTTCGCGGTCGTAGTCTGAAGTTGTTGATTCGATCTGCGCTTTGATCTGGTTAACACGGGCAGTGATATCAGATTTTTCACCTTTACCACCAACCACAGTTGTGTTGTCTTTGTCGATAGTTACAGAAGCTGCACTACCTAAATAACCAAGATCGGCATTTTCTAATTTGAAACCCTGCTCTTCGCTTACAACAGTTCCTTTAGTAAGAACAGCAATGTCTTGTAACATTTCTTTTCTTCTGTCGCCAAAGCCCGGAGCTTTAACAGCAGCCACTTTTAAAGTGCCGCGTAATTTATTTACAACGAGTGTAGCGAGTGCTTCACCTTCGAGGTCTTCAGCAATGATCAATAACGGACGACCACTTTGAGCAACTTTCTCCAGGATATGAAGAATGTCTTTCATTGCAGAAATCTTTTTGTCGTAGATCAGGATGTATGGATTCTGTAATTCAGCTTCCATTTTTTCGCTGTTGGTTACAAAGTATGGAGAGATGTAACCTCTGTCGAACTGCATACCTTCAACAACATCAACAGTTGTGTCAGTACCTTTTGCTTCTTCAACAGTTATCACACCTTCTTTACCTACTTTTTGCATTGCCTGTGCGATCAGTTTACCAATTTCGTTATCGCTGTTAGCAGAGATAGTGGCAACCTGCTCAATTTTTTCGCTGTTGTCACCAACAGACTGAGACTGAGATTTCAAGTTTGCTACAACAGCCTGAACTGCTTTATCAATACCGCGTTTAAGATCCATTGGATTAGCACCAGCAGCAACGTTTTTCAATCCTTCGCTGATGATAGCCTGTGCAAGAACGGTTGCTGTAGTTGTACCATCACCTGCAATATCTGCAGTTTTAGATGCTACTTCTTTAACCATTTGAGCGCCCATGTTTTCGATCGCATCTTCCAGTTCAATTTCTTTAGCAACGGTAACACCGTCTTTAGTAACTGAAGGAGCACCGAATTTTTTTTCTATTACAACGTTACGGCCCTTAGGTCCCAGTGTTACTTTCACTGCGTTGGCAAGGGTATCAACACCCTTTTTCATTTTATTTCTTGCTTCAATGTCGAAGAAGATTTGCTTTGCCATATTTGTAAGTTTAAAGTTTGTGGTTTAAAGTTTAAGGATGGTCAATGGGTCATTTGTCATTATTGACTATTTACTTAATGACTAATGACTTATATAATAGCGAGTATATCGCTTTCTCTCATGATCAGCAGGTCATCGCCTTCGATCGATATTTCAGTACCAGAATATTTTCCGTATAAAACTGTATCACCAACTTTCACAGTCATTGGCTCGTCTTTTTTTCCGGTTCCTGCTGCCATAACGGTACCACGTTGTGGTTTTTCTTTAGCAGTGTCGGGGATAATGATACCACCTGCAGTTTTTTCCTCTGCAGCGTCTGCTTTTACGATCACCCTGTCGTGAAGAGGGGTAACTTTCAGTTTGTTTGCCATAATCTTTTATGTTTTTGATTTTTTTAAGGAATCTTCCGCTCACCGAACACTTTCTATGCCACCAGTGTTAAAGAAGTCAAAATAGCAGTTTAACCATATGACAGGTCAGCCGGGACTGACGTAAAGCGAAAAAATTGCAGTGCAAAGAAAGGTGTTTAAGCCGTCGGTGACAAAAATTCATTTCCTGTTCCGGGGCTGCCTAAAACTCAAGGGTTTAGGAGTAAGAGCCGAAAGGAATATTGAACAAGGAACAAGGAATGATGAATTTTGAATGAAACCCAATTTCAGGATTGCCGTTCCTTTTCTTAATTCGTTGTTCGATATTCTTCCCTTGTTCAATATTCGCTTCCCCTTATCTTCGCAGCCCGAAAAGTTCTTTAAAACATATGATCAGCAGAAGAAATATCAGAGTGAAAGTGATGCAATTGATCTATTCACTGGAAACATTAGAAGAAACAGGCAGGAAGCCGGATGTTGTTTTGCAGCTTCAAAAGCGTTTGGATGCATCAAGACAGCTATTTACTTTTTTATTATATAACCTTACCGAAGTTGCAAGATTTGCAGAAAGGGACGCACATAAGAGGGCAGCAAAAAATTTACCTTCCGAAGCCGATAGAAACGTTGACGTTAAGATCGCAGGCAATCATTTGATCTGGAAGATCCTCGAAGACCCCCATTATATAAAGGCACTCGAAAAAGACAAGCCTGAACTCATCAGTAATTCAGAAACCATTCGCCGGATGTATAACGAAATGCTTGCCCGGCCGGAGTACCAGCAATACATAGTTAGTGCTGAAAGAGAAAAGAAATCTGAAAAGGAAATAGTTCAATTCATATTTTTCAGCATCCTTCTTCCTTCCGACGTTTTTACAAGCCAGGCGGAAGAGCATTTTACCAATTGGGATGATGATGTTGAAATGATGGAACAGCTTATGCAAAATTATCTTCAGAGGCCTTCAGCATATGACCTGTCTGATATGGTTGGGGCGGATAAATGGAAATTCGCTAAGGATCTTTTACAAACTACCCTCGAAAAGAAAGAATACCTGCTAAGTTTAATTACTCCAAAACTTAAAAACTGGGATGCGGATAGGATCGCCCAGCTGGATATGATATTAATGAATATGGGCGTAGCAGAACTGCTTTATTTTGAAACAATACCTCCGAAAGTTACGATCAATGAATACATTGATATAGCTAAGGAGTACAGTACAGATCAAAGCGGGCAGTTTGTAAATGGTATACTGGATAGCATTCATAAAGAATTGCTGGCTGCCGGAAAGATTCAGAAAGTGGATTTCAGGCATAAAACAAACTAATATTGTAATTTCAAATAATAATTAGTTTTCGGAGATGAAGATCAGAACAGGCGTTGTTTATTTTATACTGGTTTTGTTAGCGGTTTCCTGTGAAGGAAAAATAAATCAAAAGGAAGGGCAAGGTGTGAACGATGAAGTGCTGCAGGATCAAAAAAAGTTTACAACCATACAGTGGCAGGATTCATCCATCAACTTTGGAACAATTAAGGAAGGAGAAAAGCCATTGATCCATTTTAGGTTTAAGAATACCGGTGATCATCCTTTATATGTAGTGAGTGTGAATGCGAGTTGCGGGTGCACAGTAGTTAATTATACTAAGGGCGCAATTCAGCCGGGCAGTAGCGGGGAGATTACAGGAGAATTTGATAGTAAAGGTAAAAGCGGGGAAGTAAACAAAACCATAACCGTTGTAACGAACACAAAATTTAATATGCAGCACCGACTGATGTTTACCGGCACTGTTAACTAACCCGGATTACGGTGATTTAAATACTTTTTAAAACAAATACAAATGATGACTTCAATGAACACAGTTTTATTAATGGCTGGCCAGGGACAAGGTGGTGGCGGCGGTTTTCAATTAATAATGATGGCCGCGATTATCCTGGTTTTTTGGTTATTTATGATTCGTCCCCAGGCAAAAAAAGCAAAAGATCAGAAAGCATTTATCAATAACCTGCAAAAAGGCGATAAGGTGGTATCAATAGCCGGTATACACGGTGTTGTAAATAAAGTGAATGAGGACAATACAATTAACCTGGAGATCAACCCCGGCAGTTATATTAAACTGGAAAAATCAGCGATCAGTATGGAGTGGACAGTGCAGTTGAATAAACCAGTTGCAGACAAAAAGTAAAATTCTAAATTCTAAATTCTAAATTCTAAATTCCAAATTCGAAGAGGGTTTGGAATTTTTTTTACAACAAAGACACAAAGGTTTTGCACAAGGAGCACAAATAGTGTTCTTTGTGTTTCTTTACCTTGTGTTCTTTGTGGTGAACACTTAGAATTTAGAATTTCCTATTTGTAATTTTATATATGCTAAAGATTGGTCTTACAGGCGGTATTGGCAGCGGAAAATCAGTTGTTGCTGATATTTTCCGTGCACTCAACATACCCGTATTCGACGCCGATTTCGAAGCCAAAAAAATAATGTCTGGTGATGAGGAATTGATCAGCCAGGTAAAAAAAGAATTTGGAGAAGAGAGCTATACTGAGAAAACGCTGAACCGTTCTTATTTAGCAAAAATTGTTTTTGCTGATCCTTATAAATTAGAAAAACTTAATGCACTTGTTCACCCAGCTACAATTCGTGCTGCACAGAAATGGTGGCAGCAGCAGAATGCACCCTATGTAGTGAAGGAAGCTGCGCTGATATTTGAAGCAGGATCAGGCGACGAACTCGATGAAATAATTGGCGTGTTTGCACCTAAATATGTAAGATTAAAAAGAGTGCTTGATCGTGATAAGTTATCCAAAGAAGAAATCCTGCAGCGCATGGATGGCCAAATCGATGATCAAATAAAAATGCGTTTATGCGACCATGTAATTATGAATGATGAAACGCAGATGGTTTTACCGCAGGTGCTGAAGCTACATGAGAGATTTCTGGAGAAGTCAAAAGTAAAAAATAAAAAGTAAAAAAAATAGCGCCCTTTGAAGTTTTACTTTTTACTTGTGAATTTTGACTTTTGAATTTGCCGCACCCGCCTTCACTTTTGAATTAAATAACACCATCTCTTCAGCTTCCCTTCAAAATCAAAAGGAATTGTTTGTTTTGTAATGTCTTTTATGGAAGTCGCTTTTATCTCTTCTTTATCTAAAACAAATTTTGTGTAGTTGGTACTAAAGTAAATGATGCCTCCGGGTGTAAGGGCCTTTAAAACATCATTGATCATTTCTGCATGGTCTATCTGAATATCTAAAAAGTCTTTCATTCTTTTACTGTTGCTGAAAGTTGGAGGATCCATGATCACCAAATCAAAAGAATCCGGCTTTAATGTTTTCAGGTATTGTTTAACATCGGCATGTACAAAGAAATATTTTGATTGATCTTTGAAATTGTTCAGTTCGAAATTATCTTCCGCCCATTGTAAATAAGTTTTTGAAAGATCAACAGAAGTAACTGTAGAAGCATTGCCGGCAGCAGCATAGACAGAAAAAGAACCTGTATAACAAAATAAATTAAGCACTCTTTTATTTGTTACCTGTTCTCTCAGTATTTTCCTCGTTGTACGATGATCTAAAAATAAACCTGTGTCTAAATAATCGGTAAGGTTGATTAAAAACTTCAAGCCATTTTCTTCAACAGTAAAAAATTCTTTGGCCTGGTCTATTCGCTGGTATTGTCCCTGTCTTCCGGCTTTCCTGTTTCGCTGACGACTATAAATTTTGTCTTCATCAGTGTCAAGAATTTTGCAAATAATATCTATGCTCGCCTGCAGCCATTCCTCGTGTTCATCATCTTCCATGCCATGCCGCCTCAGGTATTCGGCGAGGTAAATTTTCTCATCATATAATTCAATGGCAAAAGGAAATTCAGGAATATCATGATCATATATCCTGTAGCAGGAAATATTTTGTCGCTTTGCTAATTTGCTGCGATGTTTGAAAACTTTAGTCAACCTGTTTTCAAACATTACGAGTTTTTCCTGCTGTAACATGGAGAGGGGAAATTCTAATGTCTAATATCTAAATTCTAGGGTATAAATTCTTATATTAAATTCTAAATCGACTGGTTTGTTCTATGAGTTTAACGTACTCATTAGAATTTAGATATTAGAATTTAAATATTAGAATTATTTATTGCAGTTTTTGCAAAGCTTCTTTTATACGTTCAAAGGCTTTTTCAATATTCTCATAGCTGTTAGCGAAAGAGAACCTCACACAATCAGGTTCGCCAAAAGCTCTTCCTGTTACGCACGATACATTCGCATTATATAACAGGTACATGCAGACATCGTCTGCATTATTGATCGTTTCGCCATTATGCTGTTTACCAAATAAAGCAGTGATATTCGGGAAAACATAAAAAGCCCCATCTGGGTTATTGGCTTCAAAGCCTGGTGTTTCTTTGATCAGTTGTAAGATTCTTTCCCGTCTTCTCTTGAATTCAGAAACCATTTTAGTGGTTGTCGAAAGATCAGAGCGTAATGCGGTAACAGCAGATTTCTGAGCAATAGAATTTGTTCCGCTCGTAAATTGCCCCTGTAATTTCTCACATGCTTTTACAATTTCAGTTGTTGCGGCAATATATCCCAGTCTCCAGCCCGTCATTGCAAAACCTTTACTAAGTCCATTCACAATAACTACTCTTTCTTTCAGATCAGCGAATTGTGCAATGCTTTCATGTTTGCCGCCGAAATTGATATACTCATAAATTTCATCTGACATAATTATTACGTCGGGATGTTTCATGAAAACATCTTTCAATGCCGCCAGCTCTTCTTTCGAATATACCGCACCACTTGGATTGCACGGGGATGAGAACATGAACAGTCTTGTCTTTGGCGTAATGGCAGATTCCAGTTCTTCCGGCGTGATCTTATAATTATTTTCGAGAGTTGTTCTCACCAGTTTAACCGACCCACCGACAAGTCTTACAATTTCAGAATAAGTTACCCAGTAAGGAGTCGGAATTACAACCTCATCACTGGCATCAACAGTAGCCAGTACAAGATTCGCAATACTTTGTTTAGCACCGGTTGAAACAATAATATTTTCTGGTTTGTATGAAAGCTGGTTGTCTCTTTCAAATTTGTAACAGATCGCTTCTCTTAAATCTAAGAAACCCGGAACCGGCGTGTAATGGCTCCAGTTATCTTCAATTGCTTTTATTGCCGCGTCCTTAATATGTTTTGGAGTATCAAAATCGGGCTCGCCCAAACTAAGGTCAATAATGTCTTTCCCCAGTGCACGTAATTCACGGCACACTTTGGCCATTTTTAAAGTTTCGGGCTCATTAAATTTGTCTAGCAGAGAAGAAAACTTCATAATATCTTTTTTACAGGAACCGCAAATGTAAAGATTACGTGCGGTTAGTATTCTTTTGAATAATCAATTTTATAAGCTGAAAGATCAGGAACGTGGCTTCTTTTGCGCTGAAGCTCATATTGATAGATCGCCTGGCCCAGGTTTTTTAAAAAAGGCTGACCTACGGAATCATAATCATATTTATCATCATTCAATATCCCGTCTTTATTACAGTAAATGGTGGCGCTCAACAAAAACTCAACATTATTTTTAAAGTCTGCTATGTAAGCGATGTCTGTTAAGAAACCATAAGACCAGCCGGGTTTATTAAACGAACGCACTTCACCAGATTGTTTTTTCTTATCAGACCCAAAATAAATAAACTTGCCATAGGTGTCGAAGAATTCTGTCGTATCATAATTTGGAAACCTACTTTCCCGCGGAAAGGCGCTCATATAACGATATAAAAAACGATAATCCTCAGCCGTTAAATTGAACAAAGGTTTTTTCGCATCCGGAAATATTACACCCTGCAGCATATGGTGAAGGTCGCCGAGCGGAAAACGATTTTTATAAGTCATCTCGTAAGGTTGCATTACCAGTTTATCATTCGCATCCATATAACCGTTCCCAACAACCTCAGGAATATTTGAAAACTGCACCTTACTATATTGCGCTGGCTGAGTATAAATAATATGAGCACCCGTATCCAAAAAATGAACAGCGTTGGTATAACGGTTCTCTTCATCGGTTAAAGAAACAGACAATCTCTTTTTCATTTCAATCCTGGGGAAACCTTTGCTTGTTAATTTATCTTTTAAGTACTGCTGACCTAAAAATTCATACAACCGGTTACACGCATCATTATCGCTGATCAAAAATATTTGTTTGATGTAATGGGAAATTGAAGGAACACCATTCGCAGAAAGTGGAGCAGTTAAAAAATATTCCTGCCTGGGTCCGCTGCTGTCTGTGATCATCGGGGTAGACTTATTTACACCGGCTTTATTCAGTTCATTCAATTTCTCTAAAGACAAAAAGGAGAGCGGCATCTTCACCGTACTTGCCGGGTAGAAATATTGTTTATCCAAATGATAGCTGAATTGAGTAAAGTGAGGTTTGTTTTGTGCATCCCTGTCTATGCGGGTGTAAACAATTTGAATGCGAAGACTATCCGCATCCTTTAAATAAGAATCAAACAATGCAGGCGATTGCTTCATTAAATTTTCGAGGAAGTCATTATTCATATCCCTGGGAACCGAGGTTATCTTTCCCTGGGAAGCGCAGCCGGTTATAAAAACAAGCAGCAATATGGTGCAGGTTAATTTCATTGTATAAAACTTTTAGCAGATAGGACACCCTTTAAAAAAACAAGATAATAAGTAAACATTAAGAAGGGGTTATCAAACAATTGATCAAATATAAGTAAACGATAAATCTGCTGGCAGCGCCTTTATCTTACTTTAAGAACAGGTAGATTTGCTTTATGTCTCACGAAGCGATTTCTGCCTTTGATATGTTCAAGATTGGTGTGGGCCCTTCCAGTTCTCATACTCTCGGTCCCTGGCGTGCAGCCCTTCGCTGTATAGACGAATTAAAGGAGCGCAATGATTTCGGAAAAGTTACTGCCATACAGGTTTTGTTATACGGCTCACTCGCAAAAACCGGCCGCGGACATGGAACTGATATCGCCGTGATGCTTGGTCTTTGCGGAGAAGACCCTGTAACAATTGATGTGAATTCCCTCACCTCGAAAATACAGACCATTCAAACAAATCATCAGTTATTACTAAGCGGTTCTCATTCCATTAATTTCGATCCTGCCATTGATGTCCAGTTTCTCTACAGCGAGAATCTTCCTTACCACCCTAATGCTTTAAGTTTTCTCGTCACATTAAATAATGGCAAGACAATTTCTGAAACTTTTTATTCTATTGGTGGCGGGTTTGTTACAAAGGAAGGAGAGGGCAGAAAGCCCGGCCAGGATATTGATCTGCCTTTTCCAATAAATACCGCAGATGAACTGCTTCACTGGTGCCGTAAAACAGGTCTTGCCATTCATGAAGTGGTATTAGAAAATGAATCTGCATGGCGTAATGAAAAGCAAACCAAAGAAGGCACCTGGAAAATTTGGGAGACCATGCGGGACTGCATGTATCGTGGTTGCCACAGTAAAGGAGAATTACCAGGCGGATTAAATGTTCGCCGAAGAGCTTTCGATCTCAATAAAAAATTAATTGCAAACACACCTTATAATAATTACGACGAATGGCTGAAAGCAATACAGGATAAAGGAAATAATTTTCAATACATTCTCGACTGGGTTAGTTGTTTTGCATTGGCAGTGAATGAAGAGAATGCCTCTTTTGGAAGAGTGGTGACTGCGCCAACAAATGGCGCTGCAGGAGTAATTCCTGCCGTGCTTCATTACTATATTGCATTCTGTGGCGGCAATGATAAAGAGAAGATCATTCGTTTTTTACTCACCGCATCAGAGATCGGCAGCATCTTTAAAAAAGGCGCTACCATTTCTGCAGCCATGGGTGGTTGCCAGGCCGAGATCGGTGTTTCTTCTGCAATGGCCGCAGCCGCATTGACTGAATGTCTTGGGGGTACACAGCGCCAGGCATTAATGGCTGCAGAGATTGCCATGGAACATCATTTAGGAATGACATGCGATCCGATCGGTGGACTGGTACAAGTTCCCTGCATAGAAAGAAACACAATGGGTGCGATAAAAGCGATCACTGCTTCACAACTTGCTTTACAAAGCACACCCGATTACGCAAAAGTGACCCTTGATAAAGTGATCAAAACAATGTGGGATACTGCATTGGATATGAATACGAAATACAAAGAAACCTCAGAGGGCGGATTAGCTTCTCATATACCATTGAGTTTAAGTGAGTGTTAGCTTCCCTCATTTTCAAATTTTTCAAGTCTTTAACTCCAGCCTTAAGGCTGGGGTTAACGTTCCGCTTCTTAAAGGGCTTCGGCCCTGCTTCCATATTACGCTCTAAATTTTGTTCTACTTTTTTCTCATTTTCCATCTCCCGTTTTCGATTTACTTTCAGGTACTCATGAATTCATCCCTCTCTCATTTACCCGAACAAAAGCAGCAGGAGATATTTGCTATTGCAGAAACCCTGCACTCAATAGTAAAACCCGAGATGATCATTCTCTTTGGCAGTTCCACCATAGAAGACGCTAAAGGGTTCAAAGAAAGATCAATGGTACCCGCAGCAGCAAGAAACCAGCACAGGAACCCGGCTCCCCAAACCCGCAGCAGCAAGAAACCAGCACAGGAA
>JAQBNK010000069.1 GCA_028288595.1 Chitinophagaceae bacterium | reverse complement strand
TGCATGTGATGTATCGCGGTGACGATGTGATGAATAAGGGTCCGCTGCGGGTGTTTGATAGTGTGGTTGTGTTTTGTACCGGCGACACAACAGGTTTTTATGCTGTTGACTGTTTGCTGACAGACAGGCTCGGCAAAGTCAGTGCTAAGCAACTTATTGTGAAATGTTTTGCCAACCAGCCAGCCAAACCCAGTTTCTTTTTTATACCGCTTGACAATAACCAGTTGCAGAACTGGCCGTATGTGTTCGATGGTTCTCTCAGCCATAAAGATAATGGCATCATCATCGCGTATCATTATTCGATTAATGGGCAACCTATTGTAACCAATACACCGGTGATGAATTATACATTTCATGCAAGAGGCACACATGATATAGGACTGTTTGTAACAGACGATTTAGGACTGAACTCTGATACTATTCACCACCAACTCATCATTCCATGAAAAAAATATTGTTTCTATTGTTGTTTCCAGCCTGTGCCTTCGCACAAAATTCTTTCCTGCGGATACCGGTTTCAAGCCGTGGCCTGGGCATGGGTGATATGGGCATTGCGTCGGCGACAGGAAACCAACAGTTGTATTACAATGCAGCCAAGACTGCATTCACGCAAAACTTTCACCAGGCTTCCGTTTCTTATATGCCGTGGCTTACGAGCATTAGCGATGACACACGATTTATGTCTGCAAATTATCTCGCGAATATTTCCAACAGTTCCGCCATGGGTGTTGCAGTAAATTATACAGGCCTCGGCAATATTGCGATACGGGATGATAACGGCGCTACACTCAGCAACTATCGTGGAAGTATTTATAACGTGGCGGGATCTTATGCTTTGCAGGTCTTCGGGAAAGGTTCAATCGGAGCAACATTCCGGGTTGTTGGTCAGAACTTATATTCTGTGACCAACAAAAATGCATTGGGTGTGAGTGGTGATCTTGGGTACTATGGATTTGCAGAACTCGGATCCGTAAACAACAAACTGGAATGGTGACTTGTGTTTTCCAATCTTGGGCCGAAATTTAATGATGCACCATTGCCGTCAAATATTGGTATCGGCATTGGTTATGCTAACATAAATAATGAAAATGGGAACAGCTATACTCTTGGCTTAGACGCAAACCGTTTGATCAAAGATGAAGGGAGCGGGATACGAATTTCTGCAGGTGGAGAGTATGGGTTCAATAACGAAATATTTTTTCGTGGTGGCGTGAGTTACGAGAGAGTCGTTGCCGGTAACCGAAAATTTATCGGGCTGGGTGTTGGTTATAAAGGATTGATAGCGGATCAGAGTTGCGGGCTGGATTTTCATTACCTGGTTCCGTTCGGTATAGCCACTGGTGTGTCACCTTTACAGAATGCATTTGGATTTACACTACACTTAAGTTTTGGAAATTTTCAATAGGCGATGATCGAATTTTTCAATCATCTTAATTCTTTACAGCCGCTTTCTTCAGAAGCGGTTGCTGCATTATTAAAAATTATCAAGGCAAAAGAATTAAGACGTGGGCAGGTGTGGCTGCAGGAGGGGGCGGTGTGTGATAAGATGACTTTTGTGGTTAAGGGATTGCTGAAGTTGTATTTTGAAACAGGGAGTAAGGAAGTGATCCTAAGTTTTGCGAGGGAGGGAGAGTTTATGGTTTCGGCGCAGAGTTATTTTGGGCAGGTGCCATCTCATTATACAATCAGGAGCGTTGAGCAAACTGTGTTAGTCTATATTTTAAGAAGCGATATGCAGGGTGCTTTGGAAAAGCACCCTGAACTGAATATGCATCTCAGTTTGATCGCCCGTCAACAGGCGGCGGCGCATGAATACCATACCGCCTTACTGATGCTGTCCCGCCAGGCGCGCTTTGAAAAAGTTGCTGCGGATCATCCCTGGATGGTGAACGGAAGGCTATTGTCGGACAGGATGCTGGCGGGCTGGCTCGGAATCACTCCCAATTGCCTGAGTAGTTTCAGAAGGGCACAATAAAGTATTATATTTAAAATCCCCTTTAAACCGGGGATCATATGGGTGACCAGATGGACGACCTGCAGCATGAGAAACTTATCCTGGAAAAAGAAAAGCTCAAGCTTGAAAATCAGAAGATCGCTGAAGAAACGAAAACCCTCAAGCGTTTCGCCCAGAAATGGGGGCATCTGATCCCGCCGATAGCAGCCCTCATCGTTGCTTTATTTACCATCATCTTTTATTTTTCCAGTGGTCTTTTCAGTCTTCAAAAAATGTCGCTGGAAAATCAGAAGACATTACTGCAGATCGAAATCAATAACGCTTCGAAAATAAATGATTCGATCAAAAAGGAAAGTGTCCTGATCAGGCAAGAAAGGGACAGGCTACAACGGGAAAAGGATGCGCTGCTAAAAAAGTATGCGCAGATACTTGCGGCAGTGAAACTACTGAAGGCCAATTACGAAAAAGACAAAGCTGATATAGGCAGGCAACTGGCGGATATTGATCTATTATTGAGATCAGATAAAACGGCAGAAGCGTTTAAGCAGCTCAAGGCAGTTATCAAGCAATTGAATGGTATCACAGGAAGAAGTTTCAATGATGATTTTAGCGATGAATTTCAATAGGTTATCCGATGAAAAAATTTATGGAGGAAACCGGGTTGTTCGAAATCGTCGTCCCGGCACATTGGCAACACCACGTAACAGAAGTTGGTATTCATGTTTTTGAGGATCAGTCCATTGAAGTGGGCGAGGAATTTCAACTATGGATCACCCCATTCGAGAATGAGACGAGTAAGAAAAAGCTGGTGAAAAACCTTGGGCATCTAAAGCCTGTGATAATGGGCGAGTATGACTGCCGGTATTTTCCGAAAGACAAAATATCAAAGGACGGCTTCGTTACCAAATCATGGGTAACGGCTATAGCTAATGATGTGATTTATTTTTCCTTTACTTTTTCCGGAGACTCTGTCAGCCAGCCTCATGCCGAATATGTCGCGGGCAAAGTAGATCTTGTGAAAAGGATCTTTGCATCGTTTTGGTTGTGGGCACCTGAAGAAAGAGACCGCCGGTTAACGTCTTACCGTTTTGAAATGCTTTTGCAGGGTATTGGCGCTACAGGTGCCATATTAAGACGCGCGGTAGAGAATCACGCATTCATCGAAGCCACCTGCCTTTTATCGAATATGATCGATTGCTTTCTACGTTTATCCATTGTATTAAAACTGCAGATCATAAACGGCAATGATATAATTGAGCGTGAGTGGATCTACCAGGGCATGACTGATAAAAAAAGATCGGAGAAAGATATTTACAAAAAGGCACTGGAGGTTTCCATTCTCGCGAGAGAGGTATATGATGACCTCTTTGAACTGTATGACCATCGTAACCGTGTTGTTCACCGTTTCATTATTTCAGAGATCACGCTGGTGGAAGTGGACAACATCATGCGGGATTATTTTATCATCATGAAACAGTGCGGCCAGATCATGACCGGGCTGGAAGCCGAACAGTTAAGGCTGGGTGTCGGTATGGTCATTACAGATGAAAAAGACCTGGGTAACAAATCTGCCCATTTGAACTTTATCACCGGTAAGATCGGGAACCTGGATTATTTGATGAATAAAGACCTCACTGCAGATGAATAAAATCGTTAAGCACCGCTAAAGCCTGTTTGACATTGTCGGGATCATTTTCACCGGTGGGCAGCACACAGAAAATGGCTTCATTTAATTGCGGACTTGCTTTCAATTCTGCAAAGCGTGATTTGATATATGCTTTTAAGTCATCCTCGCTTTCAGCAATTTCTTCCACGAATTTGGGAATGTAATGCACCAAGAAAATAATGTCTTCCAGATCTTTGCTTAAACGCAGGTCAGCCATTCCGCGGTCAAACAACGCTTCGAGTTTACATCCAATAAAATAGGGCAGCGTCAGGATATTGATGGAAAGATCGTTTTCCAATTGATACGGTATTGCGTTGGGTATTCCTTTCTTGTACCATTGATTG
>JAQBNK010000067.1 GCA_028288595.1 Chitinophagaceae bacterium | reverse complement strand
GGTCCTAACGTAGGACCAACAATAACACCCAATCCATATATCGCCTGCGCCATTCCTCTTTTTTCCGGAGGATAACTTTCTGTAATGATCGTTTGAGAAGTAACCAGTAATGCCCCACCGCCAACACCCTGTAAGAAACGAAAAGCAACTAATTCCCAGATGCCCGTAGCATTACCACAGAGATAAGAGCATACGGTAAACATGATAATGGAAGCGGCAAAATAATTTCTGCGGCCGAACTGCTGAGACAACCAGCTTGTCATAGGTACGATGATAACGTTACCAATTGCATATGCAGTAATTACCCAGCCAACTTCTGTCATCGTAGCGCCAAGGTTACCACGCATATCATTCAATGCGACATTCACGATTGTGGTATCTACAATTTCAAGTAAGGCACAAAAGATTGCAGTGATGGTAATGATCACACGTCTTGCGCCGTATTCAACCAAAGAGTTTTGTTGCATCATCATAGCTAACCAATAAAACAGTTATAAAAATTAATCAAGATGCACATCAACATTCACGTTCATACCTGCTCTTAACTGTTTCAGTAAGGGATCATTTGGATTTGCGAATTCAATTTTCACCGGCAGGCGCTGAACCACTTTTACAAAGTTTCCACTCGCATTATCTGGCGGAAGCAATGCGAAACGAGCCCCTGTAGCAGGTGAGAAAGATGAAACCTTAGCTTCAAAATCATGACCCGGAAATGCATCAGCATGTATTGTTACTTTTTGTCCCACTTTCATTTTATTGAATTGTGTTTCTTTAAAATTCGCAACGACCCATACAGGATCATTATTTCTTACAATGCTAAAAAATGATTGACCCGCCTGAACAAATTGTCCTTCCTGTACATTCACTTTCGATACCATGCCATCTTCCGGAGCGGTAACAACGGTGTATGATAAATTCAATTTTGCATTTTCAACATCAACTTGTTTTTGTTTGATAGTTGATGCCGCGATATTTATTTGCTGGGATGTGGCATTGCTTTGTGTAGCCACTCCGCTTGTTTGTGTTGATGCCTGATTTCTTTGCTGTTGTAAAATGTTCAATTGTTTTTCAGCAGATTCTTTTGCTGCCTGGGCCTGCTCATATTGCTGTTGCGTAACCGAATGATCCTTGATAAGATTAGCAAACCGGTTATAATCCTGTGCGGTTCTCCACACGTTTACCTTAGCGGCTTCAATCTGCGCATCAATCGTTGAAACACCAGCTCTTGAAGTAGCTATATTAGATTGAGCGGCAGTTGTTGTAGCTCTTGCTGCACCAAGATTAGATTGTGCAGTCGCTAATGCAGCTTCAGCTTCTTCCAGTTTTAAACGAAGATCGCGGTCATCAAGAACCATTATTGTATCGCCTTTTTTTACAAACTGGTTGTCTTTCACACGCAGTTGTGTAACATAGCCGGAGATCCTTGGAATAACAGGGCTGATATTCGCCTCTACCTGGGCATCTTCTGTTTCTTCGTGATGCTGTGCATGGTTGTATTTTGTAAGACCGAACCATGCGCCGAATGCTACCAGCAGGACCAATACTATAATGAATACTTTGCTTTTCTTCTTGGGTGTTTCAGTTTGTGTTACTGTTGTCGTTGCCATATATCTTATTATTCAGAGTTATTTAGAAATGGTTGTATTATTAATTAAGCCCGATGCCTGTAATAATTTATTATACGTGGCATAAGCGTCGGCCTGTGCAAATGAATAATTCATTTTCGCCTGCAACTGCGCTACATCTGCCTCTAATAATTCTGTTGTGGTAGCAAGGCTATTGTTGTATTTATTTTTTACGATGCGATAATTTTCATTCGCCTGTTCTACTGCTTTTGCATAAACCTCAATTCTTTTTTCGCTGGATAGTACATTTTCATAAGCCTGGCTGATCTGTAAAGTGATCGCATCGTCCAGGATTTCCCTGCTTGCCTGTAATTGTTTTTGCCGTGCTTCAGCCTGCAGAACTTTTGATTTATTTTTCCAGAGGGAACCAATATTATATTGAACTCCTACACCAATATTTACAGCGTTCGTTACGGTAATAAAATTGGGAATATCCGCAGCGATGTATCCGCCTGTTACCGCAACGCTTGGCAATGTTTCTGCTTTTACAGCTTTAACCCCTGTTGCCGCAGCCTTTGTTCTTTCATTCAGCGCCTGTATATCTTTCCTGTTCTGCAAAGCCAATTGTTCATATTGTTCTACCGGTAAAAGCGATAAATTATTTTTGATTGATGCCGAATCTGTCAGCAGAACGGTTTTACCGGGAAGACCCAGCATCAGGTTCATATTAAGATTCGCGAGTTTCTGATTATTTTCCGCATCGAGCAAAGACAGTTCAATGTTTGAGGACTGCAGCTCTGCTTTTAAAAGATCGTTTCGTGCCAGTAACCCGTTTTTCTCCAGATTCGATAATTCTTTCACTCTTTGTCTCGACTGCTCTAAATTCTCCTGAACCATTTGAACAGCCGCAGCAGCTTTATAAAGATTGATATAAGCATTCACTGCATTCAGTGCAATAGCATCTTTATCATTTTCTGCATCCAGCTTTACAGCCTGCTGCAAATAATTGGCAGATTCAATTCCGTATCGTATGCGCCCGCCAGCATAAACAGGTAATGATAAATTCAAAATCCCATAAGCTGCCGATGAAACAGTCGGAGTGCTGCTACTTGTTCCGGAACCAGAAGGTTTTGTTTTTAGATTGATGTTCGGATGTGATAATTGTAAAACAGAAGCACTCACATTTGCATCCGGCAAACGACGTTCTTCGGCTTCTTTTGTTGCTGCCACTGCTTCATCAATTTTTGCCTGGTTTAACTTTAGCTGTTTGCTGTTCTCAATGCTCAGGTTAATTGCTTCTCCCAGGCTAATGGTTCTTGTTTCCTGTGCCATTGCTGATCTAGTGCTGAATAATACGAGCAATAAAACGGCAACCAGCGATGTTACTTTATGCTTCATGGATCAATATTGCTTTGAATAATAATTTGATATGGTCGCTTATTTTTTTTCTGAATTGTTGATTGAATTTTTCTTCCGGTAGTGACTGAAGATTATTATACTCTTTATAAAAAGGCTTGCTGATGATCATTTGTGTGAGGGTGCCGACCATCGTCATCATCAGAAATAATACATCGACATTCTTTTTAAAGACGCCTTTTTTCTGACCATCTTTCAGAAGCTGGCTCACTGCTTCAGCATTCCTTTTTTTCATCTGGATCATCAGTTCGGTAATTGGCGAATCGTTTTTATGCATCATTTGTTCGCATGTCATGATCTTATAAAACTTTTCTCTTTCTATTACCCTGTCTACAAAATTGTCGATTAGCTTCTCTACTTTTTGCATGGGCGCTAAAGAATCATCACTCATTAAATTATCAACCTGCATTTTTACGTGCCCGGTCCTTTGTTCGAAGAGCGCCTGCATCAGTTTTTCTTTCGATCCGAAATAATAATTGATCATGGCCAGGTTAACGCCGGCCTCATCAGCTATGTCGCGGACAGAAGTGCCGTCGAATCCCTTGATAGCGAACAGCTTCTCGGCTGTTTCTATGATCTGAAGCTGTTTTTCGCTGTAACTCATATTAAATAATTCGGGTGCAAAGTTAAACAAATGTTTGATTAAAACAAGCATTTAAAACGATTTAAGAAATTTTTTGAAGAGTGGATTTACGCGAGAAATTAACAAGCTCATTGGTTGACTGCAAGTGACAGAAAAACGTGGAGGAAGAGGATAAATCGAAAAATGAGTTGGGGCTTGTTTTAATTTAACCAACGCTGTTTGATGATCTGTTGATGCGATGCAGAAACTTTTAATTCATTCTATAGTAAGATCTTCAATGAAGCGCCAGTATTGATCATCATATTCGGGATGTGCAAACAGAGCTACACTGAAATGATCCGGCATATTTTTCATTTTCATTTCAACCGAAAAAAAAGAAAACATAACCGAATCAACAGATAAAGTATAATTGATAACCGGAAGTTTATTATTTCGTGATTTTACCTGTCCGATGCTTTGGAGGTATAAAAGTGTAAAGCAAAAAAGAAAAACAGTTTGCATCATCAGGTCTTTAATGAAGATTCAACTAAACTATTCTTCTTCTGCTTTGCTGTTAAGAATATTACGTGTGTGGATTTATTTTCTTGATGATAAGCACTAACGGACAATAAGAAGCCATCCTGAAATTTCAGTAATATTCAGCCGCAGGTCTATAACATAATAATAAGTACCGGAGGGCAATGGGTTTCCTTTATAAGTTCCGTCCCAACCTGAATTATAATTTCTTGATTCATAAACTAATCGTCCATAACGGGAGAAAATTTTTAAGGTTGGATTTGTATAACTGTCTAATCCCTTTATCTGCCATGTATCATTAATCCCGTCACCGTTTGGAGAAAAACTATTCGGTGCAATTATTTTTTTATAGACTTTGACAAAGACGTCATCAGAAACAGCCCCGCATCCAAAAGGGGATGTTGCAAATAAGGTATACGTGGTATTATTTGCAGGACTTACAACCGGAGTAAGTGTATTGCTATTCATCATTGAAGTTGAAGGCGACCAATAAAAATTTACTGCGGTGCCGGTTAATTTTCCATCTAAGATCGTAGAATCGCCTTCCAAGATTTGTTTGCCGGGGCCTGCATCAACAATTGGTTTTTTCCAGGTATTCACAGAGGCGAACGCTGAATCTGTGCAACCATATTGGTTTGTTACAATTACTTTATAGGTGATGGAATCTTGCGGGCTCGCAACAGGGTTGAAGATATTTATGTTTGATAATCCTGTGGAAGGAGACCAGGTATATTTTACAGCACCATTGCCAGTTGCTTCAAGTATTACGCTGCTGCCTTCGCAAATATTATTGATGCTGGAAGTTATACCGGCTTTAATCCCTGGAAAAACTTTAACCGGGAAACTATCAATATTGCTGCAGCCAAATTCAGTCGTAATTAAAACGGTGTATAATCCAGAGTCTTTATAAGAGACATTTTGTATAACAGGATTAGCAATTGTACTTGTAAAATTATTGGGTCCCGACCATTGATATTGGTAGTTGTTTCCCGTAGCAGGATTAAACTGTACGTCTGAGCTAATACAACCAATAATAAAACTTCGTGACTGTTTTAATGGAGCCGGGTGTACAATGATGGTAGTTACATTCGATGCAATGCGACACGAAACTGAATTTAGTGTTCCGCGTTCTGCAATCACTACACGATACTTATAGGTGCCGGCTTTCGTTGGGTTCGCAATAAATGCGGCAGACTGGGCATTGGTGATATCTGTATAATTAATTCCGCCATCTGTGCTCTGCTGCCATTGTAATACGGGGTCTGTAAATCCTGAAGAATACGTTCCCGAAAAGTTTAGGGATAACTTTTCAGTTTCACACATCTCAAGTGTTTGTGTAATGCTGTTGTTAAGCAATGATTCAATTTTAGGTCCGCAGGGCCGGAAGGTGATATCATCAAGTGCGAGGTCATTACCACAACCCCCCGGGGCATTATTAGTAAGCCGTATTACTACTGCAGAAATATTTGCCGGTGTTCTGAAGAATGTACCATACTGCTTCCATGTGTTAACCGCGTCAGGATCAATATTTCCTGAATCAAACTTTTGCAGAACTGTTCCGTTAGTCGTTTCTATTCTGAAGGTGAGATTGGGCTTTATGCCGGCACCGCCGCAAGCGAAAGGGAATAATACATTTAGTACCCAGGTAGAAAATTCATAAGTAGTATTAGCGCAAAGCCCATAAACAGTATCCACATAAAAATCATTTGGTGTAAAAGAAGCATTCACAAGCATGAATCTTCCCTGGGAATCACCGGTGTGATCAGTTAGCACGCTGTGCCAGGTATTTCCAAAACAACCTGATGAGGAATTAGTTATTGTATAGTCTCCATCGTTTGGGCAGGTGCCGGTTGTGTAATTTAAATTAGTCACCCCCGTTTTTAAAGGAGCAGCGGCTCCTGTGCCGTTTCCAAACGTAATTTTCACAACAGGATCACCTAAGCTTCCGGTGCACAACTGTGCGGATACATGCTGGTAAAAAAACACAACCAGTAAAGAAAGCAGTATGTGTTTTTTCATTATGAATAAAATAATAACCGGACCTGGAATAAGAGAAAAAGAAAGATGGTTAAAGATAACAACGCTGTTAATTTAAGAGCTATTGCGGAGGATCTCATTGTATTGCCTTTTTAATAACAGGCGCTACTTCTGTTCCAAAAAGCTCTATAGAGCGCATCATCCGGGCATGGGGCATTGTGCCTACGCTCATTTGTGCGAGGAACCTGGTATGTTTAAATAATTCATACTCATACAGTATTTTATCTATTACCTGCTGAGGGCTGCCTACCAATAATGATCCCTGTTCCGAGCGCATAAATTCATATTGCTCCCGCGTCATGCCAGACCATCCCCGCTCACGGCCAATTCTTGTCATTGCTTCCGCGTAGGAGGGATAAAATTGATCAGCAGCCAGTTGTGAAGTGTCTGCAATAAATGCATGTGAATTAATGCCAACCTGGAATTCATCCATTGGCCGTCCCTGCTTTACCCAGGTATTTCTATATAGGTCGACAAAAGGAACAAACCGATCCGGTGTTCCGCCAATAATAGCAAGTGCCATTGGCAAACCAAGCGTTGCGGCACGCACAGCAGAGACCGGTGTTCCGCCAACCGCTATCCATATAGGTAACTTTTCCTGGAAAGGCCTGGGGTAAATGCCCAGGTTATTTAAAGGGGTTCTGAATTTCCCGGTCCATGAAACCTTTTCTTTCCCGGTTAATTGTAAGAGCAGGTCAAGTTTTTCTGCAAACAGTTCATCATAATCTTCAAGGCTATATCCGAAAAGAGGAAAAGATTCAATAAAAGACCCACGGCCCGCCATGATTTCCGCACGGCCACCGGATAAAAGATCAACAGTTGCGAATTGCTGGAAAACACGAACCGGGTCGTCTGAACTAAGAACGGTAACGGCGCTGGACAGCCTGATCTTTTTGGTTCTTTCAGCAGCCGCACCAAGAATAACTGCGGGAGCTGAAGATGCAAAATCGGGGCGGTGATGCTCGCCAATCGCATAAATGTCGAGCCCCACCTGTTCTGCCAGTTCAATTTCTTCCATTATGTTTCTCAGCCGTTGATAAGCGCTAATGGTTTTGCCGGTTGATGTGTCGGGTGTAGTATCGGCGAAAGTGTAAATGCCTAATTCCATGGAGGGTGTTTGAGTAAAACAAGAAAGCGATAAAAAATTGCGGTGACAATTAATTATCGCTTGTTCTTGTGGTGTGGGCCGGGATTGAACCGGCGACACAAGGATTTTCAGTCCTTTGCTCTACCAACTGAGCTACCGCACCGATTGAATACCGAACAGTGCACAAAAAACTCCGAACGCTGAACGGGGTGCAAATATAAGAGGACACATGTAAAATCCGAAATTCTAATATCTAAATTCTAATTAGAGTTTCCGTCTTTAGAATTTGGATATTGGAGCTTAGAATTTTTACTAATTAAAATTCGCAGTTTTTGGGTGTTCTTGCAAACGGTATAACGTCGCGGATATTCGTCATTCCTGTAACAAAAAGCACCATCCTTTCAAACCCTAACCCGAAGCCGGCATGGGGCACACTTCCAAAACGGCGGGTGTCTAAATACCACCACATTTCTTTGGTTGGAATATGCATTTCTTCCATTCGTTTCGTTAACAGGTCGTAACGCTCTTCTCTTTGCGAACCACCAACAATTTCTCCGATACCGGGAGCTAAAATATCCATCGCCGCAACCGTTTTTCCATCATCATTCTGACGCATATAAAATGCCTTGATGTCTTTTGGATAATTCGTTACGATCACGGGTTTTTTAAAATGTTTTTCCACCAGGTAGCGCTCATGTTCACTCTGCATATCAATTCCCCAGCTTACGTCGTACTTAAATTTCTTTTTCTTATAGGCGGGACTATTAATTAAAATATCGATAGCTTCTGTATAGGTAATTCTTTCAAACTGGTTATTTAAAACAAACTGCAGTTTTTCCAGCAATCCCAATTCACTTCTTTCTGCCTGTGGTTTTTGTTTTTCCTCATCGGCTAAACGCTGATCTAAGAATTCGAGATCCTCCCTGTTATTTTCTATTGCATAATCAATGATGTACTTAATAAACTCTTCGGCCAGGTTCATATTATCCTCCAGGTCGTGAAACGCCATTTCCGGTTCAATCATCCAGAATTCAGCCAGGTGGCGTGTGGTATTAGAATTTTCTGCCCTGAAAGTTGGTCCGAAAGTATAAATATCACCGAAACCCATCGCCCCTAATTCACCCTCTAACTGACCGCTTACCGTAAGGTTTGTACTGCGCCCAAAAAAGTCCTGCTCAAAATCTATGGAGCCGTCTTCTTTTTTTGGTGCGCCCTCCATTGGTAAAGTTGTAACACGGAACATTTCACCAGCTCCCTCAGCGTCGCTGGAGGTAACAATGGGAGTATGGAGATAAACGAAACCCTTGTCATTAAAAAATTTGTGGACCGCAAAAGCGAGTGCATGACGTACACGGAATACGGCACCAAAGGTATTTGTGCGGAATCGGAGATGTGCAATCTCCCGCAAAAATTCAAGGCTGTGTTTTTTGGGTTGAAGCGGATATTTTTCAGCATCAGAATCGCCGAGTATTTCTATACTATTTGCCTTCAGCTCTATTTGCTGTCCCTTCCCCGGGCTTTCAACAACTTCGCCCCTGATTTTTAGTGAAGCGCCGGTAGTAATGCGTTTCAGTGTGTCTTCATTAAGCATTCCAAGGGATGCCACTACCTGTATATTTTGGTTAGTGCTTCCATCATTCAAAGCGATAAACTGGTTATTCCTGAATGTACGCACCCAGCCCATTATCGTTACTTCGGTACCCAAAGGAGCTGTTTCCAGCAAAGCTTTTATCTTGATACGACTATTAAACATATGCGAAATTTGAGGTCAGCATTTCAAGGGCCGCAAATATACATAATCAATAAGGCCGTATGAAAGGTATAGTTTTTGAAAGGTTAAAACAGGTTGGAAGAAATTGGTAGGAGGTCTTTTTTTGTGATTTTAAAACATTTTGCTTTAACATTGCATTGAAAACAGGCTGATACGTTTTTCATTTCTCTCAGCTCACTGATTTTCCGGACAATCATAGATTTCACATCAAACTTTATTGCAGCAGAAAACGGATTCTTAAGACTGACAATTATCTCTTTATTTTTTTATGTACGATATTCTCCAACTAAATGACATGCTCGTTCCTGAATTGCTTGACATTGCCGAGCAATTAGAAATTTCCAGCCCGAAAAAAGTGGAAAAGCAGGAACTTATTTACAAAATACTCGATAAACAGGCTCTTATGGCAAGCGAGAAAAAGGACACAGGAACCGATAAGGGAAAACGAAAAAGGGTTGTAAAAGCCAGTACCTCCAATACCAGCGAAGAAGCAGAAGTAATGGAAGAGGCGCCAAAACCAGAAAAGCAAGCCGCGGATAAAAAGAAAATCACCCGTAAACCCAAAGTGAAGGAAAGTACCGGCACTGAAACGGAACCTGCAGAACAACAAGCGCCTCCACAAGCGTCTTTACCGCCGGATATCCGGCAGATATTTAACGAAGCGGCTGGTAACGTCAATAATTCTAATATGGTTTCTGAGCCTGAGGAAGAAATTGAAAATGAGGGAAGCCAAACTCAGCAGCAACGGAATACCAATACGAATACTAATCCCCCTCCATTTCGAAAAGAGCCTGCATTCAACATTGAGTTCGACGGTATTATTTTAGGAGAAGGCGTTTTGGAAATGATGCCTGATGGCTATGGTTTCCTTCGCTCATCTGATTACAATTATTTATCCTCACCGGATGATGTATATGTTTCGCCATCTCAAATCAAATTATTTGGTTTGAAAACTGGCGATACGGTTTATGGTTCTGTAAGACCGCCGAAAGAAGGAGAAAAATATTTTGCTTTATTAAAGGTTGAAACGATAAATGGTAAGGGCCCAGATGAAGTGCGTGACCGTGTTCCGTTCGATTATCTCACACCGTTATTTCCTTTCGAAAAACTGAATTTATTTACTACACCATCTTCGTACAGTACACGCATCATGGATTTGTTTACGCCTATTGGTAAAGGTCAGCGTGGATTGATCGTTGCTCAGCCAAAAGTGGGTAAAACGATGTTGCTGAAAGAAGTAGCAAATGCGATAGCTGCCAATCATCCCGAGTGTTACCTGATGGTAGTGCTGATCGATGAAAGGCCGGAAGAGGTTACCGATATGGAGCGCAGCGTAAAAGCAGAAGTACTTGCTTCTACTTTCGATGAGCCTGCAGAAAAACACGTAAAAGTTTCAACGATCGCTTTGCAAAAAGCAAAACGTTTGGTTGAGTGCGGACATGATGTTGTGATCCTGCTAGATTCCATCACCCGTCTTGCACGTGCACACAATACAGTGGCGCCGGCATCTGGTAAAGTTTTATCTGGTGGTGTTGAAGCAAACGCCATGCAAAAACCAAAACAGTTTTTTGGTGCTGCCAGGAAAATTGAGAATGGCGGATCATTAACTATTCTCGCTACCGCATTGATTGAAACAGGAAGTAAAATGGATGAGGTGATCTTCGAAGAATTTAAAGGAACCGGTAACATGGAACTTTTACTTGACCGCAGATTAGCTAACCGCCGCATTTATCCTGCAATCGATCTTGTGGCTTCTTCAACACGCCGTGATGATCTTTTACTCGACAGGGAAGTTCTTCAGCGTATGAACATTCTTCGTTTATATATTAATGATATGAATACTGAAGAATCGATGAATGAATTATTGAAGCGGATGAGAGGAACAAAGAGCAACGAGGAATTCTTAGCCAGTATGAACAGCTAATTATTACTGAACCATAATTAAAGACCCGATTATTTCGGGTCTTTTTGTTTTTAGAAAATATTCATTTAATGGTTTCCTTAGGTTTGTAAAACGATGCCCGTTCAAAAAATAAATATTGACGAATTCAGGAAACTCGCTACCCAGTTTCCAGTTTTAGATGTACGGTCACCCGGCGAGTATAAGAAAGCACACATACCCGGCGCCTATAGTCTGCCATTATTTACTGATGAAGAAAGAAAAGTTGTAGGTACCGCCTATAAACAGGAGAGCCGCGAAAAAGCGATTAAGATCGGGCTGCAATATTTTGGAGTGAAGATGGTGCAGATGGTTGAAGAAGCTGAGGCGTTAGTTATTAGTCATAAAGTCAATAAGTCAATAGTCAATAGTGAATTAGTCAATGACTTAATGATTAATGACCAAATCACTAATTATAATAAAACAGTTCTCGTTCATTGCTGGCGCGGAGGGATGCGAAGCGCCGGTGTTGCGTGGCTGCTGGACCTGTATGGGTTTAAAGTTTATTCGCTGATTGGCGGATATAAAACTTACCGCAACTGGTGTGTGAGCCACTGGGAAAAAGATTTTAATTTTTGTTTGGTAGGAGGATACACAGGAAGCGGTAAAACAAAAGTTTTGAAATCGCTTGAAAATAAAGATGAAGTTATAATTGACCTCGAAGCATTAGCCTGTCACCGCGGTTCTGCTTTTGGAAGTTTGGGACAACCGGAACAACCTTCGCAGGAAATGTATGAGAACCTGCTTGCAGAAAAGCTGGCAACAGCATTAGAAATTTCAAACAAAAAAAATAAAATGATCTGGCTCGAAGATGAGAGCCAGAGGATAGGAAACATAAATACTCCGGCTAGTTTATTTAAGACTATGAGGGAAAAACCTGTTTTGTTTCTTGATATTCCATTTGAAAAAAGACTGGAAGAAATAATCAGCTCTTACGGAACATTTAAAAAAGAAGAACTGGCTTCAGCTATTGAGCGTATACAAAAAAGATTGGGGGGACTTGAAACAAAAAATGCTTTGCTTGCCCTGGAAGAAAATGATCTTGCCACCTGCTTTCAAATCTTATTAAAATATTACGATAAACTATACCTGAAGAGCATGAAGCAAAGAGAAAACTGGGAGGCGCTAATGTTTAAGATTGAAAGCAATACTACCGGCGGGGATAAAAATGCAGCATTAATTTTAAACGCAGCTTCAAAAATTAATTCTAATGAGCGAACAACAATCAACTGAAATAAAACTAACTGAATATTCCAGGGGCGCAGGTTGCGGTTGTAAAATTTCTCCCCAGGTGCTGAGTGATATTTTAAAAACGAATTCATCATTTAAACAATTTAGTCAGCTTGTTGTTGGCAACCAGTCAAAAGATGACGCGGCGGTTTATGATATGGGTGATGGGAATGGTTT
>JAQBNK010000046.1 GCA_028288595.1 Chitinophagaceae bacterium | reverse complement strand
GCAAGAGAATCAGGTGGATTTGCAACCAACGCCTACCGTAAAAATTCCTACGTGGTTTATCCGAATGGTGAGGTTAGGACAACAAAACATTTCTTGTTCATTAGGTCCTACCCGAATATTACGGCGGGTTCAGAAGTATACATTCCTGTTAAGGATAAAAAGAAATTATCTACAGGAGAAATAATTGGAATTGCAGGAAGTCTTACCTCAGTGGCTGCTTTGATAATTGCGTTGATCAATACCACAAAATAATAGTAGCGACAAAATATATGGCCCAGGAAACTAAAACTGTAAAACTTGCCGACGTCGTTGATTCGGGACGACATTTTATTTTTTTCCTGAAAAAAAGGATATTATTTATCGTGTTGCTGGTGCTTTTATGCATGGGCGCAGCTTTCATTTATTATCTTTTTCAAAAACCGGATTACCAGGCCACGGCCACTTTTATCATGGAGGAAAAATCGGGCAGCACCGCTGGACTTGCTGGACTGGCATCTCAGTTTGGTTTGGATATTGGAGGCGCTTCGGGGAATTCAGGATTGTTTTCCGGGGATAATATCCTGGATATTTTGAAGTCGCGATCAATGGTGGAGAAAGTACTCCTCAGCAGGGTAGACAGCAGTAAGGGGTTGAATAGCGAATCGCTGGCTGACCTCTATCTCGGTTTTAGCGGCTTAAGATCAAAATGGAAAGAGAAAAATGCCCTGCTTGCAAATGTCTCGCTTAATCCCGTATCCCCCAATCACAGCTTGCTTCAGGACAGTGTGCTGTATGTGATCTACGAAAGATTGTATAAAAACAGCCTGGTCACTGACAGGTTAAATAAAAAAGGATCGATCATTAAAGTGACCACTTCGTCTGCTAACCCTGTGTTTTCCAAATGCATGACCGAGCGGCTGTTAAGTGAAGCGAGTACCTTGTATATAGGGCTCAAAACAGGTGTATCAGCAGCCAATGTGGCGAGGCTGGAGAAAAGGGCGGATTCGCTGCTTCGGGTATTAAATGCAAAATCTTACCAGGGGGCCTCTCTGCAGGTATTGGATCCCAATACTGCCTTTAAAACCACGCTGGTACCGGTGGAAACCACGCAAAGGGATAAGATGGTAGCTTCCGCATTGTATACGGAAGTAATGAAAAACCTGGAGGCAAGCCGGATGGCCTTAGCACAGCAAACACCCGTTATTCAAATATTGGATGCGCCGAAATATCCCTTGATTGATGAAAGAAAAACGCTTGGCCTGTTATTATTATCGGGTCTGCTTGCGGGCATTATAATAAGCCTCGTTATTTGTTTTTTTACTTACCCGTCTAAAACAAATATTTAAATTTTAATGGCTACTCTTTTTTGTTTACGTGCGTTTGGCGATTTTACGATTGCTTTATATGCAACAAAAAAAAGTAAACACCATTCACCTTTTCAATTGGTGGCATCCCGTCATTTAGCCAGTTTATATAATGCCATTCCGCCGGAATGCAGGCCGGCTAACATTCAATTGCAGTTCCATGACTTCGGTATAGAAAAAAGCCTGATGAGATGTTTTACCAACCGGTATTTTTTTAGTTTTAAAACAATCACAGAGCTTCTCGCATTAAGAAGATTTATAAAGGGCGCAAACAAAGAAGGCGTAACAGATTTATATCTTGAACAAAAAAAACGCATACTGCTGCCACGATTATTTGCCGGGTATCATTTTAAAAATGTGGCGGATAAGCAGAATATTTATACGAGCTATGCCGATATCATGCAGGCTGATATTTCCATGCCCGTGTTTTCACTGGAGAAGAAAAAGGGTTTCAAACTACTGGTGCTCCCCGATGCGAGGCTTACAAAAAGAAACATTAGGCCAGCCATTGTTCATAAGATATTTCATGAATATTGCCCTGCAGAATGGCACATAAAAGCCGGCTTTTTTAGATCGGCTCCAGGGGGATTTGAGGAACCGTTTGCAGTTTACCAGGATTTCCAGGAACTCATTTTACTTATAAGAGAGGCTGATTTTGTGATTGGCGCAGACAGTTTGCCTGTTCATCTTTGTCAATATTTTGACACGCCCCATTATATTTTGTATCCGGCCGGTATCAGTCAACAATTTTTTACTCCTTTCGCTTTATTCAATAACAGTTTTTCAAGTTTTGATGAAGCCGGCAAGATCGCTGATTTTTTTATTAAACACCAGGCATGAAAGGGTTTATCTTAACATCGGTTCATGAGCATAGCAGGCAGGAGCAGGTAGCCAGCCTGTTAAAAGAATTGCCGGGATTAAAAGTTTTGGAAGCAGTTTATCCTAAATATGAAAAAGTCCCTTTCGTCGGGGATATCATTCAGGAATCAAAACGAAGAACAGGACATGCATTGACCATGGGGGAACTGGGATGCCTGTTAAGCCACCGTAAAATATGGTGGGAAGTGGTGAAAAATGCGAAGGATGATAACGATACCTTTCTGGTTTTGGAATCGGATAGTTCATTGCAGGATGCGGATTTTTTGAAACAGAATTTTGACCAGGTAACTAGCGAATTCGATCTTTTTTTCTGGGGTGCATGGGAAGGCCACATGAAACTGTTCAGAAGCACGAAAAGAAAAATGAATAACCGGTTTATCGGGGTGCCGTTTATCAAAGCTGTTTATTGTACTTACGCATATTCAGTCAATAAAACAGCGGCAGCTTTCCTGTTAAAGAAGACAGGCAAAGTCAGTTACCCAGTGGACCAGTTTAAAAAATTCTTTAAACAATTTGACATTAGGTTGGGAGGGGTGCAACCCGAAATTATTTCAACACTGGAGTTGCCTAGTTACATTAAGGAAAAAAGATCGAACCGGTTTTTAAGGAAATTATTTTTAATGTTTTTGGATATTAAAAACAACATGATCTGTTTTTTTAAATGAAAGTTTTAAAACAATTATATCTCAATTTTTACCTGGTGGTATTTGCGCTGTATGTCTACTTTGATAAAGGTATTGCCTATACTTACCTGGCCGAGTTTCTTTTTGCAACGGGGATGATATTAATCCTCGCAAATATCAGGAGCTTTGAATTTACCTGGGATAAACGTCTGCTCGTACTTGTTTTGTTTTTAGTAATCTCTGTTATTTATATAGTTCGTGGCATTGGAGGGTACGCATTAATGGATGTTATACGCGACTCTTTTGTATTAAACTATATTTTGTTCGCCTTTATTATATTTCTCTTTAAGGATGACCTGGAATATTTTAAGGAAAAAATTTTCCAGGTATACAAATGGTATCCGGTTGTAGAGTGCTGTTTGTTCCTCCTGTTGTCGTATTCACCTTTTTTCGCGGAACTAAAGGTTTTTGGAGGCATCAATATTCTTTTATACAAGTATGGTGATATGTCAGTTCACCTTTTTATCAGTGCAATCCTTTTACTGAACGGTTACATTAAGGTAACGCGTAGGCATTTTATTTTAAATGCGATCCTGATTGTATACCTCTATTTTATCGTCGCGGCATTTAGTCGTGCAGGGATGCTTGAATTTGCTTTGAGCTTTGCGCTGTTCTTTTATTTTTCAAAGGACAAAGAATTAAAAGCGAGATTTAGAAGCTACCTGAAATATTTACCCCTTGCTGCACTACTTGCACTTCCTGTTTACCTGGTCACGAATGTCGGCGAGAACGGCCAGGGAAGAAAACTGGGTCTTGAACAATTAAAAGAAAATGCAACAAGCATTTTTAGTTCTGGGAACGGGGGAACGCTGGAAGACAATAAAGTTTGGCGATTGGTTTGGTGGTCGAAAATTATCGACTATACTTTTGGCGGGGAGTATTTTCTGGATGGCAAGGGTTTGGGTATGAGCCTTGCAACGGATGACAACATCACTACAGATGAAGAAGGCGATCTCAGGTCCCCGCACAATTTTCACATGACGATCCTTGCAAGGTTTGGCGTGCCCATATTTTTACTCTGGATTTACTGGCTCTGCCTCACATTCAGGGATCTCTGGTCGAAGAAGACTGGGTCATTTAAACTCATTATACTGGTTATCGCGTTCATTTTTATTTTTAATGCTTCCTTCGATGTTTTTTTAGAAGGACCGATGGGGGCATTTCCTTTCTGGACTTTCCTTGGCCTGGGTTATGCAGACGAGGCATTTGGTAATGAAACAAAACAGGAAACAGCTGATGCCGATAGATAACCTTAAATTTCCTGGCATTAGCTGGCGATATGTTTCGAACCTCGCAACTACTTTTTTATCTCAATCAGTGAGTGCGATCTCCATTTTTTTGCTGACACCTGTATTAAGTCAAAACTTAGGAGATGAAAACTTTGGCCGCTACGGTGTGTTGCTCAGCGTAATTATTTTTTCTTCCGTTTTTGATTTTGGTTTGAATATAGGGCTGCTAAGAAGACTCATTCATAATAAAAGCGAATCGGTGCCACTGATCAATTCATTGTTTTTCTTTTTTCTTTTATTATTCGTGACCAGTGTGCCGGTATTCTACTTATTGTACCATACTGGCATTGTAACGGTGAAGGCTGATTTTTTTTATTATTCGTTTTTTACAGGGCTGCTCGTTACACAGAATATTCTGGCCGTACTTTTCGACGCGATCATACAGACAGCCAATAAAATTTTCATTGGTAAAATAGCCAGGATAATAAAGATCAGTATTGAGTTTGCAGGGCTTTATTTTTTTTGCAGGATGGGATCGGTAACCCTTCTTTTACTGGTTAGCTCCTTAGTTAATTTCGGCTACATATACGCTTTGTTTTTGTTATCCCGCAAAGAAGTAAATTATCGTATATCGGTAGATTTTTTTAACCGCTCTATGCTGTGGAGTCATATGCGATATAGCTTTTGGTATTTTCAAAATGCCATCGCGGGGGTGTTGGTTTTAAATGCACAGGTGATCATGATCGGCTCGGTAATGGGGCCTGCAGTTGTAGGCAGGTACTTTTTGGTAGTTCGTTTTTTTGATATCATCAGGACCGGCCTTACAAATTTTGTCCAGGTGTTGTTTCCGGCCCTGGCAGCCATTGAAGCCAGGGGGAACTGGAACCAGATAAGGGATTACTATTTCCGGGTGTTAAAGCGGATCGCAATATTATCTGTGATCTCCTGGCTGCTGCTTATTACCATTGGGAAATACATTTTTATTTACTGGAGCAGGCATTCAGACCCGGAGATCCTGCATCTTTTTAAAGTATTTGCAGTTTTTATTGTACTCATTGTCATTGATAATGTCTCGGTCGTTTTCCTCGGTGCGCTGAAACTGAACAGGCTGGAAACGATAGTGGCAATGGTCCAGGGAATTTTTGGTTTAACACTGGGTTATTTTTTACTAAAGACTTATGGCATTACCGGTGTGGCGATGGCTTCTATTGCGGCTTTGGTAATGACCAATTTATTTTTCAACCCGCTTTACCTTCTGCGCAATATCAGGCATAAGACCCGCTCAAATGCAACCTGATTGTTTACACCAGCATTTATATCTTTGAAAAATTATAAGCAGCTACTATGAGGGTAAGACATTGTTTTATACTGTTTCTGTCGATCTTTTTTTCAGGTCATTTATTTTCTCAAACAGTCTATGAGCGGCACACGGATGAAGTGTATCAATTTCTATCTAGGTTATCTCAAAAAGGAGTGATAGAATTGGATGATTTAGTGGTTCCTGTCAGTAAAAAACAGCTTGCCATTTACCTCGATACGATACAGGTTCACTCGGGCGGGTTATCTCAAAAAGAAAAAAAAGAACTGGAATTTTACAGGGATGAATATAATGAAAATGGAAGGCACCGGACGTTTTCTGTGAACAAAGACAATTTTAATTTAAACATGCTCCCGGTTCTGACTGCTGCTTACACTGGTGGTCCCGGCAAAAGTTTTACGCAGACGAGTACCGGGGTCAACCTCTGGGGAACAGCTGGAAAGAACTGGGGCTTCCAGCTTTCTTTCCGGGACATAAATGAAAACGGTTCCGGGTTAGATAGCTTCAAAAATTCGATCTCGGCCGGGTCGGGCACCGGTGCGGTGATATTTGATCAACCGGGCAGGAAGAATGCGTTAAACTTTTCCGAGATAAGGGCGCACATAAGTTATAGTTTTAAAAACGGAGCTGTTAGTATTGGACAGGATTACCTGCTTTGGGGATATGGAGAAAATGGCCGGATGGTACTTTCTGATAAGGCCCCCGCTTATCCTTACATCAGGGTTGATTACAAACCCCTTCGCTGGTTCAGGTTTAATTATGTGCATGCCTGGCTTCAGTCGGGATTACTGGATTCCAACAGCTCGTATACCATACCTGGAGGAACCGTAAGTGGTATCCGGCAGGTATTTATCAATAAATATATGGCTGCACATAGCGCCGAATTCATTATCAGCAAAAAGTTGACGTTATCCCTTGGCGAATCAGTCATTTACAATGATCATCTCAATATTGGTTATCTCCTTCCCGTGATGTTTTTTAAAGCTTATGATCATTATGCGAGCCGTGGGGAGATCAGTGCCGGTTCTAACAGCCAGTTTTATTTTCAGGCCAGTTCAAGAAACAACCTGCCCAAAACACATTTATATGCATCGTTATTCATAGATGAGATCAGGGTTAAGTCTTTCTTCAACACCAAAAAAGCACGCAATCAGCTGGGTTATAATCTTGGAGCATCTGTAACAGACATAATCATTCCTTACCTTACTGCGGGAGCGGAATATACCCGGATTCGTCCTTTTGTTTACCGTAATTTTTTGCCGGCCCAGGATTACAGTTCCGGTGGTTATTATTTGGGTGACTGGATGGGTAATAATGCCGATCGTTTTTTAATTTACCTGAAGTATACTCCGCTGCCGAAACTCAAGTTATCAGCCAGGTACCAGTATGTCCGCAAAGGCGGCCCTGGAACAATCAAGCAACAATATAATGATGAAACCCAACCGGATTTCCTGTTTGATTTCCAGGAAAGTCAGAACGAAATTTACCTGGCAGCATATTATCAATGGATACACAGGTTGGTATTTAATGCGGATCTCTCTGTGAGAAAAAATAGTTTTTTTAATATTGGAATAACATACGGTTTATAACCAGCCGGCAAAGGGAATGGAAAACATAAAAAAATCATTGGTAGTAATTACATGGAATGGCGTTGGTGAACCTTTTGGATCAGTTGAATTTGATGCAGATCCGGCATTTGAAATATTGCTTTTCAATTATTCCGGTATGGAAACAGTGCCTGGTGCAGGCCGCTGGCATTATGATAATCTATTAAATGCAAAAACAGAATGTAAAGGCCAGGTACTCTTCCAGGTAGATCAATATTTAAAAGCAAATGGTGCTTACCCTTACCAATACATCAGTTTTATTGATGATGATATCCTGGTAAGGATATCTGATATTAATTACATGTTGAGAATAGCACGTGTTCATGGCCTGGATGCTTTTCATCCATCGGTCTCACATGATAGTTTTTATAGCTACAGGTTTTCTTTAAACAAACCTTCGCTTTTTATTTCACCCGCATTATGGATCGAGATCATGTCTCCCTTTTACCGCAAAGAGATATTCGATGCTGCTGCTTCTTTTTTCTCAAAGTCTGTTTCTGGCTATGGGCTGGATAAATATGTAATTCCATTTTACCAGAAAATTTTAAAAATGGATAAAACCGCAATTATTCATGCAGTCATGATTAAGCATCACAAGCCTGTTACAAGCGATCATAAAACATATCGGCATCATGGACTTACTGCATCAGAGGAAGCATATCTTGTGAAAAAAGAGATGCTGGATTTAATTGAAAAAGAGAACTCAGGATTGTTTACCCAAGAAGAAATGTATTGGTTATATGATGTAAAAGGGATTAATCATTCGGTAAAAATGTTTCAAAGAAACCTTAAAAGGATCTCGAAATACTATTTAGAATCTCTTAAGAACGTGGTTAAGTCTTAGCCTCCTTTAAAGGAATAGGCAACAATTGATTTATTGAACCCTAAGAATTTATCCAGGTAGATGTTGCAGCCTGGAAATAATTGTTGCATTTCCTGTATTGTCAAAAGCCTTGTTTCTTTGATTTGCTCAATTGCTTTTTCTCTGTTTTTTATCCTTTTGATATGTCCCAGGTTACACCGCCTTAGGAGAGAAATCTTTAGAGCGAACGGTAAATACTGGAACAGGGGAAATACATAATGTGGTTCTATTGGAAACCAATAGTTCGGAGTTTGAATAAAATAATTTTTACCCACCCTCAAAACTTCTTTAGCCATTTTTACCTGGTTTTCCCAACTATGCAAATGCTCTATGACTGAATTTGAAAAAACAATATCATAACTTTTATCTGTAAGCTCGGACAGGTTGGTAGCGTTGCCTTTTATAGAGCGAAAGTTTTCAAATTCTGTTTTTTGGTGCTCTAAGTTTAAGAGATCAATGGTTATATTCATTAGGCTTGTATTTCCCATGCTTTGCCAAAATTCCTGTGTTCCCCCTATATCTAAAATTTTCACGGGCCCGGTTAAAGTCTTTAAATTGCTTTTAAAGAATTCAAACCTTTTTTTTCTTGACTTCGAGGCCAACGAATTACCGTCCTTATTATTGGCAAAGGATAAGAGCATCTGTTAATGTTTATTAAAAGCACAACGAATTTAAATCCATAAATGAAAGAATATCACTATTTGCCGAATCTGTTCTTTTTTGCAGTTTATTTTATTTGTATTTGTAATTTTTATTTATATACCAGGTATGTCTTCCACCCTGGGTATGCCATATTTTAAGGGACATCCTCTTTTATACCGAGATTGTAAAACCGGAACTTTTAAATTTTAAACGATTTTATTTAAAAGAATTCAAAGACGGATATTAGTTCTATTTATGAAGAAAAACAATTTTCTTCGTTTACTTCTATTATTGCAATTTTGTTACAGAATATCAAATCTTGGTTAGTGACGCGTAGAAGATAAAAAGTTTGGGCTGGTCATCGAAATTTAACTTTAATGATTTGGCCGATTTAATGATGAGTTCAGATTAATCATCTATATATACTTTCAGGTTGACTATGCTTTCACTACTTAAAGTAGTTGTTAGCCCTTATTTTAATTAATAGCCATGAAAATTTTAATTACAGGGGGATGCGGCTTTGTAGGATCATATTTAGCCATATCCTTAAAACAGAAATATCCGAATTATTCCATATTTTCTTTTGATAATCTTAAAAGAAATGGTTCTTATTTAAATTTAAATCGATTAAAGGAACATGGCGTAGAATTCATTCATGGCGATATTCGAAATAAAGAAGATTTTGAACAGCTGAAAGCTATCGATATGATAATTGATGCTTCTGCAGAACCTTCTGTTCTAGCAGGCTTAGATGGAGACCCTGATTATCTTATTAACACTAACTTAAATGGGAGTATAAATTGTTTATCATTTGCTAAAAAGCATCAAGCGGGTTTCATTTTTTTATCAACCAGCCGGGTCTACCCCATTGAATATATTGAAAACGCGATATATCAGGAATTACCTACACGCTTTCAATTCGACTCCAAACAAATAATCAAAGGGATTTCTGAGAAGGGAATAAGTGAAGAATTGTCAACAGC
>JAQBNK010000044.1 GCA_028288595.1 Chitinophagaceae bacterium | reverse complement strand
GGCGGCTTAATTCACTCGCATTTAATTTAACGACGGTTGATGTAACTGAAAATATGGGTCCGTTTGAAATTGCCCCCGGTACACAATGGGACTTACCTACTGGTTTTGAGCATGGAATGTTTCCTCCCAAAACAAACTACCCGCGGTACATTCAGCGGGCACAGCGTAAGATGCCCAAGAGAGGTGATATATCTGCAAGATCTGCACTTACCATTCATCGCGGAACTGCAAACACTTCAGACATATCAAGGCCAACACTTGTATTAGGTGTTGATGCGCCAGGTGCAAATAATGCAGAACGGCATGACCTCCAGCTCACCCGCAAGTTTTATGATATACTTCCTACAGAATTACAAATGCATCTTACCTGCCGGATCGTTGATGAACTTGAGCCAATAATCCAGGGACATACAATTGAAGGACTGATGATGGGAGAAGCGTGATGATAGTTGATAGTTGGGGGTTGGCAGTTGGCGCTTCGCATTAGGCAAGCGCTTATTAATAAGTGATTATTAATTACTCATGACTTACAACTTGATGACTTTGCCAACCGCCAATTATCAACAGCCAACTAATTAAAAGTTTGGATACAAGACTTTTATCTTCCTGATCCATCCTTCGATAGCGCCTTGAGGAATGCGTCTTTCAAAATTAGGCTGATGAAACCTCACTGTCATTTTATTGTTGTTACTCACGAAGAAAAAATTGCCACCGGCATAGATGTCGTATTGCCCGAAATCGTCAGGCACATCAATTTTTTCAAATTTCCTGACAGATACGATTTCTCCAAAATCGGCGATCACACAAATACTTTCCATGATATAAAAATGTGGGTCTAACATTAGGATCGTTATGCGGCCATTTCAATTCGCAGCATTGCCGCCAGTTTGCCAAAACCGTTCCCTTTTTTAAAACAAGACCTTAAATTTTCTTTAAAGCGAAAAAAAAAATTTAGAATTTTATTTTAGTCGATCAAAAAAAAATGAATTTGATTTATGATATTCTCTTTTATTTTTATTGCAAAAATTATTTTCGTCTCATCAAAACATCTTTTATCCAACAAATGAATCATGTATAAAATAGTTGGCTACTAAGTTGTAAACTGGTTTATTAAACACTATTTTGTACAGCCGTGCTGATCAGTTAACCAAAAAGATTCTGCTATATGAACCAGTCAAGAAAAGATTTTTTACGAAATACCATGTTGCTCGTAGGAGCTACTGCTTTTGCACCCAAAGAGTTATTTGCTTCCGAAAAGAAAAAAGGAATCCTTGGAATTCAATTGTACAGTGTCCGCGATCAAATGAAAACAGATCCGCAGGGAACTTTAATGAAACTGGCCAACATGGGCTATCAGTATGTTGAACATGCTAATTATATAAGCCGGAAATTTTATGGATATTCTGCAGCAGAATTTAAAAAGCTGCTTGATGGGATGGGATTGAAAATGTTTAGTGGCCATACAGTAATGACACAAAAACACTGGGACGCAGCAAAAAAAGATTTTACCGACGATTGGAAATATACAGTAGAGGATGCAGCAACTGCTGGCCAGCAATATGTTATCAGTCCGTGGCTGGATGAAAGCCTCAGACAAAATTATGATGACCTCCTTAAATTTCTTGACCTGTTTAACAAAACCGGCGAGTTATGCAAACGTTCCGGAATGAAGTTCGGTTATCACAATCACGATTTTGAATTTAAGTATTCACTTAACGGTCAGCAGGTATACGACATTATTCTTCAGCATACAGATCCGAAGCTTGTTTTTCAGCAACTGGATATTGGCAATATGTATAATGCCGGTGCTAAAGCGAAAGATATCCTCCAAAAATATCCCGGGCGTTTTTTATCGCTGCATGTAAAAGATGAGATCAAAGCAACAAAAGGAGAAGGATACGAAAGCACTATATTAGGAGCAGGAGTTATTCCTGTAAAAGAAGTGATCGATCTTGCAAAATCAAAGGGAGGTACTTCATTATTTATTATTGAGCAGGAATCTTACCAGGGAAAAGATCCTGTTGATTCTGCCAAAGAGGATTTAGCTATAATGAAGAAATGGGGATATTAATAGTTGGCGGTTGATGGTTGGCGGTGATGGTGGTAGTTGGCAAACACATGGAGACAATCAGTTTTTTATCAGTTGTTCATCAAATCCCATTGCTACCAGTTTTTCAAAAGCTGACCATACATTACCAGGAACTTCCTGGGGAACCTGGAAACCTTTTTCACCATATAAACGAATTCGCTGAAGGTCGCCGGTCATGATCTGTATCACTTTCTCCATCGGTATTTCATCAGTTGGATATTGTTCAAACGCTATTTGCGGGGAAGTGACAATAAATTCTTTACTTGGCCATTGCTTTTTAAAAGTTGCATAGCTCCTCCGTTCCATGTATGGTTTCTGAACTACAATAAAATTTTCAGGATCAAGTTGTTTTTCCTTTAACAGCGCTCTTGTAAAAATTATATTCTCGCCTGTATTGGTCGATTTGTTTTCTATTAAAATGTTTTTCGAAGGAACGCCTTTTTCTAAAGCGATCTTTGCGAAACGATCAGCTTCGGTTTCTGTCCATTCCCCGCTGGTAAGTCTTCCGAGGCCGCCGGATAAAATAAGTAAGGGCGCCCATCCTTCTAAAAAAAGTTCCGCTCCTCTTTCAGCAACCCGTGTATCATGGCTGCCGAGGACAAGTATCGCAGCAGACTTTTTTAAAGCATGATTCATATGGTGATAGTCCCATAGAGAACGAGCAAGCGAAATTATTTTTTCGGTCATGGTAATATATTACATCGGCCAGAGCTATAATTAAACCTAATTAAAACCCAGTCTCTTTTTTTCTTTTTTAGTCAGCTCCCTGGTAACTATATCATTTGTAAATAAAACTTTGTAATTTTTATTCGCCTGCAAAGAAGATGGGTTCTCACTCTCCCCATTATAAAATAAAGTAGGAACGCCAGTATAAACTGAGAAAGGTTTGCCATTATTGATCGCAGAAGTTCTGACTTTTTTATCGTCTAAATAATAAACCGAAAATAAAACATGGTATTTATCACTTTCTGTGAAAAAAACCGCCATGGGTTGACCAGGAACTACTTTATCACCGGGCTCTACCAGCAATTTTACCGGGGCAAGAATTGTATAATAAGCGAGTGTGCCATCATTATGAGCGACACCTATTTTATTACGGCTGGCATTATATACCTGTGTGAATTTTTCTCCTGTTTTTTGATCGGCAATTGATTCAAACACTATTCCGGCCCTGGCGGCACAAATAGTGTCGCCTTGTTTATACCAGAATCCAACTCCATGAAAATCTTCGGAGCTCGTTTGTAAAATGCGTTCCTGCAGAGATGACACCCCGACGACCCTTAAAGTATTTCCACTGGTAGATGGAAGAAGATAGGTAAAGGTGGTATCAGGCGGTCTGCTTAAACTTCTGCCCGGGAAATACTGGTAAGTATAATTAAAAGAGTAGCTGAGTGAATTTTTATCCTGTGTAAGTTTTGCAATTTGTGTTTTGCCCCTGTTAATCGTTATCCCAACTCCATTCAGGGCACTTGAAGTATATCCATTAAGTTCTTTAAAATTTAGTTTTAGAGTGTATTCAGCAAACGCCTTGCTATCAGCATATATTCCTATCGAACCATCAGGATTTCTTTCACTTGTGCAGGTTATTATTCTTTGCTGCCCTTTTGAAACACCGGACAAAACAAACAACAATGCAGCAACCAGGCAATTGATTTTCATAAGCATATTTTTTAATTTACTCCAAAAAATAAGATTTTTTCAACAAAGTTCCCAGCTACTTAAAGTTGTAACCCGCAATCAAAGACAACGTAATTCAGTTGTATATTGTATAATTATAAACTCACTTTATGAACCGCAAACAATTTTTATCAGCGACGGGAATACTTTCGGCCACTGCTATCTCACCGAATAAATCCCTGCTCGCCCAGCATTATGATAATAATGACCTGGATAAATTAACCGACATACTGCTTTAAAACTGGTGTAGTTTAATGAACATGATCATCCGGATATTAGCTGCCCTGGTTATTTTTTTAGGAGTTATACATATCAGCTTTGCTTTTCCAATCAGGTTAAATACCGATACACTCTGGTTCATTGGTTCGGGTTTCGCAATTATTTATGCAGGACTAATTAATCTTGCAGCGATCAATAATACCGGAATAAAATCTTCATTACTGATCGCTTTTATCAGCAACTTAATTACTGCAATACTTTTTGCATTGTCCCTCTATATTTTGAATGAACCCCAGGTATATTTTGGGTCGGGGATATTTTTATTACTTGCGGGATGTGTTGCAGCTAAATTATTAGCAACTAAAAAAACTAGTGTGTAAATCCAACCGGGAAGTGTAATCTCTGGGCGGGGACCTGCTGAACAAAGAACAGGAAGCTGAAGGGTGCGACGCAACAAAAGCTGAAAAAAGATTCTATAGCCCGGTACATAAAAAATATTACCTATCGATGTAAAATGGTTGAAGGGGCTCATCGTTTTTTAAATTCCCTGATATCGAAATGTTTCATCGCTTCGTAGTAGATCACTTTTCCCGTTTGCTGATCGATAGCGACCTGCAAAAAAAAGTCGTACACTTCGAAAACAGTCAATTTTAGTTTGCCATCTTCTACCTCAGCAACCCTCACGCCTTCTGCAAATGCTATGTATAATCGTTCGTCATCGGGAAGGTTTTTAAATTCTTCTAAAGTCACGTTTTCATTTATTAGTACGTCGTGGGTATAAGAGACCATTGCAGGTAGATTTTAGGCAGGCCGTGTTAACTGATAATAATGAGTGTGACAAGGATTAAAAAAATCAACAGTTTCATCAATGCTGACATAGAATTTATTTTTTAATTTTATCTTACATCCTCAGAGGCAATGAGCTTCAGGCCAAATTGACCCCCCGATCTCATTGGTAACCGAACACTCATTACGCCTCGGGATGTACCAGATTTTAATAGATCAAAAATAACAGGACAGGCATATTGAGTCAACTGCGAAAACTCGCAGTTTAATAACCCCCAAATGGAACCCAAACTACACCCCGGCGAATACAGAGCGTTCATTACGGACATTCCTGCTCTGCTAACCAGTGAACAGGCGCTGCACTTTAAAAAAACCATACCTAAATTCCCTGAAGAAGCCGTTTATATCTATTCTTTTAAAGAGGGGCGGATGATCTATGCAGTGGGATGGGAAGAAGTAGCGGGGTATAAAGATGATGAGATCAACATGCTTTCGATTGTAAACATGACCGCCCCGGAATTTGCGCCGTTTTCGCATGAGCTGAATGATAAGGCGCTAATGTTTATCTATAACAAAACAGAAGACCTGGAGAAATATAGTTTCACTATAGAAGTGAAAAAAATTCATAAAGACGGTAGTGTTATCCCGGTTGTGGCAAGGGTCGGGGTGTTTGAAGCAGAGAATGGAAAAGTGACTTCAATTATAGGGCGGTTCCAGGTAAACCGCAGTATTATTTTTGGTAAAGTAATGCGTTATGCAGCCTATGGGCCGGAGCGATCGGAATTTGAAGAAGAGTTGAACAAAGCTTTATTTACCCATCTTGCTATTTCGAGAAAAGAGAAAGAAGCTTTGTCACTGGTGTCGAAGGGTTATTCGTTTAAAGAAATTGCACAGGCTTTTAATGTCTCTTCTTCTGCTATAGAAAAAAGGATCATACCGATGTATAAGCGTTTTAATGTTAAGAGCCTGACGCACTTAGTGAGTTTCGCTTATGATAATTATATTTTACCCTAACTCATACCCAGGTTTACAGGTAAAATATTTTCCTGTGCCACGCCAATTTCTTCCAGCATTTTTTTCCAGCTGTTCAGCATGTGTTCTTCACCATTTTCATTTCCAAGTACCCAGATGGTATTTTTTTGTTTGATGGTTTCCCTGTTCCTGTCGTTCCTGCCCAGGGTATCTATAAAATTTAAGAACATAGAAGGTGTAACGAGGTCGCGTAGAATAGGATAGCCGGGGTTAACATCATCAATAATAAGGAGGGAGGCATTGCGCCATGTCCATAAACTTTGATTATCTACAGGTTGAGCCTGGTCGAAAAAAAGGCTGAATAATTTCATTGAAGTTGTATAAGAACAGGGCTTGCGCTTTATGGATAACTCTGTGCCGATGCCTATACCAAGACTGGTTTTACCCGACCCTTTTGCGCCAAATAATAATACATGCTTACCCCCATCTTTATTATTTAAGAAATTAGTAACGGTTTGTTTTCCTTCGTCATTCAGTGGGAAATTCCATTGGCTCAAACGATATTGCGAAGGGTATTGAGCCGACTGTAAAAACATTTTAGTTGTGAACCAATAATAACTTGGGTATATCAAAAGCACAATTATCGCCACAAGAAAAATTAAAATAAGCCAGTTAAATCCAAGAATTATACTTGCGGTTAAACTTCCGAGCCAGAAATATCCTACATCAGTTAGGGTATCGAAGCCCACATTTTTCCAGTCTGGTTGAAACGTGTAATTTTTATTTTTATCAAGCTTAACATGCCTGGTAGATCTCTTTAACAATAGCGGTCCGAGGAAATTATAGGATTCAAAAACAGGCCATAAAATACAAATACTGATGGTGGCCCATTTAATTGCAAACCCGGTAGAATGATCACGCAGGAGCCATTCATAAAGGAGGAACACGGGTATAAATCCAAGTGCAAAATGGCCAAACTGGTTAGCCAGCCATGAATAGGTTAAAGTAACTCCACGGTAAGAATCTTTCCCGATCAGGTCTGCTTTAAGTTGTTTAAGTATATCTCTCCTGGAAATAATGGGCATGTAAAAAAAGTTTGCACTTCTAATATGAGATTAATTTTTAAAAAATGCAATAGTTGCAAACCTGGCTTTTATATTTCCTTATGGCGAAGCGCTATCCCCATATTTTGGAATGTTCCGCAAAATAAGGAAGTGTAAAAGCACCCATGGCACCGGTAATAACTTCAATCCCGAGTGTTAGCCCCCTGGCACTTGCAGGCATGGGCTGGCCACTGGGTAACATATTTTCGCCTAACGGAATAAATGCAACAATAACCGTTAGTATAACAGCAAGCGTTGTATAAACCCACACTCCTTTTTTTACATACTCCATAATGATGGCATACACTATACCTGCGGCCAGCATGGTTGGAATGGTAAAAAAAATAATTGAATTAATATTGATGAATTCCGAGAACTGGTAGCCACTGATATTACGATAAATCAGATCGAACGCCAGGTTGATCAAAGTTGTAGCGATACCTACAAAGAGACCGCCCAATACGCCCCTTGCAAAAAGCGTGTAACTGTACGGTGAAGTTTCCTCTTCCATAAATATTGTTTTAGTTTGATGAATTGAATGAACCTAAAACTATACGCAGTTGGAAAATAGCCTTGCTATTTGATGACCTTTTTAAAGAGCTGAGAGACAAAATTGGTTCTTTTTATGGTGAAGTGCAAGTAATAAATGCCATTGAACAAATTATGCCGTCCACTGGAATTAGGTTTCAGAAGCAGAATTATATTATTACAAGGCAGTTGAAAAAACAAAGTTTTCTCTGGGTGAAGGGAAATCCTGGAGCAATTTGCCCAGTTGTCACACTTCTAAAGTTGTGCACTATATAAACATGCTGTGGATAAATAATATATTATAGATACAAGTATTGGATTGATAAGTGTAAATTAGTAAGTAATATAAAATTCCCTATCCGTTAAATTTTAAACAATATGGCAAAAACAACAAAGAAAGCAGCAAAAAAAACAGCAAAAAAAGCAGCCCCTAAAAAAGCGGCTCCGAAAAAAGCAGCTAAAAAAGCGGCTCCGAAAAAAGCAGCAAAGAAAGCAGCTCCAAAAAAGGCGGCTAAGAAGGCAGCTAAAAAAGCAGCTCCGAAAAAAGCGGCTAAAAGAAAACCAAACGCAGCCTTTATGGCTCCGCTTAATGTAAGTAATGAGTTAGGTGAAGTGGTTGGTAGTAAACCAATACCAAGAACCGAGATAATAAAAAAGATATGGGAGTACATTAAGAAAAATAATCTGCAGGATAAAAAGAACAGAAGAATGATCAATGCAGATTCTAAGTTGAAACCACTTTTTGGAAAAGATCAAATCTCTATGTTTGAACTAGCGAAAGTGGTAAACAAACATGTGAAGTAATTTTTTTATCTGGCAAAAAAAAGAGAGATCGTAATAATTACGATCTCTCTTTTTTTTGCAACAAATTTTTCAATCCATTTAAAAATTATTTCTTATTCAGATTTAAGCGTAACATCAGCTCGTGTGATGCTCTGCCATATGCAATAAAGGTTGTTGTATAATCGTAAGCGTAACCAAGCCATAAATTATGATTTAAATTCAGTTCAATTAACCCGATAAAAGAATCGCTGGTCCGGTAACTAAATCCCACCTGAATTAAATTATAAAACTGCGCATTTATATTAAGATCAGCCTGTAAAGGCGCACCGCTTACGGCTTTCAGCAGAATGGAAGGCTTCACAAGAACATTTTCATCTACCTGGAAAAGGTATCCGGTAGAAAAATAATAATGGTTCTCAGCGCCATTACTTGTTACCTCAGCTTTCTTAGCAGCATTCAGTTTTGATCTTAGCAGTGAGGGAACAGAAAGCGATGCATACCATTTTCTTCTTTCATATAAAATACCAGCGCCTGCTGTTGGCAGCATTCCCCTGATGTCTTGCATAAATGCAGGATCGCCGGCTTGTATGGTATTAACTTTTGTAAAATTAGCCTGGTAATTTAGCACGCCTCCGCTTAAGCCGATTGTTAACGCTGAATTATCGAAAGGAACACGAAAAGAATAAAATGCCTGTACTCCGGAAGTGTTTTCAATACCAATCTTATCGTTATACACCTGTAATCCATAACCAATTTTGCTGCTGTCTTTTCTGGTATCAAATGATAAAGAAGTTGTTGTTGGCGAACCATCAATCCCAACCCATTGTCTCCGGTATAATAAACTTAAGGTTGAAACGCCTGCGGTATTCCCAACATAGGCAGGGTTAATGTTAATCATGTTAAACATATATTGAGAATACATTGTTTGCTGTTGTGATCTTGCAGTGTATGCAAACATGAAGAATATCAAAACAATAAAACTCCTGGTGAAAATGTAACGCATGCTATAATTCGTTTTCATATATTTTGAGTTACCTGGTTAGAGTTATAAATCCAGTATACTGTTGTCTTTTGTCTGTGGCCCTGTCATAGGTTTCTACCAGGTAATAATAAGTTCCTGCAGGCAAGGGCTGGCCCAGGACCTGTATGGGTTGATTACCTGTACCATCCCAGTCATTTTTATAATCGGGACTTACATAAACCTTACTCCCCCACCGGTTAAATATTTGCACATTTAAAGACAGCTGGGAAGGATGAATAATTACAAAGCGATCATTTATGCCATCATTATTCGGTGAAAAACCAGTGGGTATTTTTAGAGGAACAAGCGGAATAAGGGTAAGAGTTGGCTTAGGTGTTCCACTGCTAATTGTATTAGTCGGATCGTTTGAACCATAATTTAGTTTACCAAAAGAAGGTGATATCATAGCTGCAGAAGCCCTGTTTTCAACGCGGCCCTCAAATCCATTTGGCTGAACTCTTAGCCTTAAGGATATAGAATCCGTTTTCAGCCCACCCAGTTTACTTTGCACAGAAAGAAGATTAGCCTGGGAACGGCCATCAAAAAGATTATTTGAAACAAGGGCCCCGCTTACAGTAAGGCTCATCACCTGGAAACTGACCGGCGACGGGAATACTTTACTAAGATCATCATAAACAAATATGCTATCCAGCATTTCATTTCGTGGATTAGACAAGTAGAATGTATAATTGAGATCGAAATATCCCTCTCTTGTATTCAATTGCGGAGCAGTGGCAAGCTTTTCAAATTTAAACACCTGGCTGGCAGACATAATGGTTATCGTATCGTAGACACATGCTTTGCTTGTAAGTCCGCTAACATTATCCACTGCCTTAACACACCATACATAAGTACCTGCCTGCGTTGGCAATGCCGGAGCAGTAGTTGTACAATTATTACCATTAACATCGCACCATCTTAAAACGGAACCTGTTGTAAAGGGTTTAGAATGAACTGAAATATCTTTTGGATTGTTTGTTCCCCCTTCTGCATAAAAACCATTGGTGACGATTGGTGATGCAGGCAGAACATTTACAGTATCTAAAGTACATCCTGCGCTTTTTAACCCGCTTGCAGAATCCATCGCATGCAGGCACCAAATATAAATGCCTGCTTTTGAAGGTAATGATGGCGCAGTACTGCTGCAATTATTACCATTTGTATCACACCATTCCACAGAAGATCCTATAGTAAGATTTGTAACCAGTGACCTGATTGTAGTGGGGTTACCTGCTTCTCCTGATATATAAGTAGCTCCTTTCACTTTTATTACAGGTAATATCCAAATGGTATCAGACACATATGTTGCACTGAATAACTTACTAAGGGTATCGTAACTTCTTAAAGTCTGTACATACATTCCGGGTATTAGCGGAACGGCAGGGCTATTGGTACCACATGAAGCGCCAGTTGGGTTGCACCACGCAGGAATGCTGTTGTTCGGAGTAGTTACAAGCGTCTTCCATATAGTTGGAGGCAAAGGATTATCTGCATTTGCTGTATGATTAATTACAACGGGTGGCAAGGGATTACCGAGGAAATATTTATCAATCTGTTTTGCGGTATCGATCGAAATCGCAAAGTTGGAAATGCTCATATCGTATTCGGAATTATAGCCTGAACCCACTACCAGGTTTGTATAGCCACGATATAAAGTATTAGGTACAATTAAAACAGAGAGGTATACATCACCACCTGCACCAACATCTAAGGCACTTGCCTGGTCAAGTAAATTGATATTGGTTTTGCCATCAAATGCAGGATTAAGTATAAGTTTATTATTGTCCTGGTAAACTTGTTCGACCGTGTATGTTGATGGTGAAGTAATAAGACTGTCGAGGTTATCATTCAGCGTCAAATTGATGAGGTTAATGTTTCCTTCATTCTTTATGAAAACTTTAAACAAGCCGCGGTAAAGATTCTCCTGCACTTTAGTAACAGAGAGTGTATATTTTATAACCTTTAAAACCGGGTTTGGAATTAAACTTACAACAGTAGGAAACTTAATACCTGAAACATTGGTATTTCGAACTGTGCTGGCATCGGTGGAGGTATCTTTTACCGGTGAGCCTAGTTCATTTTGTGCAACACCCGTAACATTCATTGGATATGGCCCAAAACTTCCGTTAGCTGTAACATTTATACTGATATAAATAAATGCACTGTCTCCTATGGCGAGTTGAGATGAGTTTATGAATTGAGTATTTGTCTTGTCAACAATTCTTTCATATTCTTCGTCGTTTCCAGCGGCTGTTTCAGGTTGTATTTCAGGAATGGCTTCATCACGGTCTGACAAGCTTCTCTCGTTTAATCCGGCGTCATAACTGTCGCTTATACGAGGTAATGGTTGCTTAGGCGAGTTTTTGCTGATCAGCTTTATTACTGAATGTCCCGTAAACGCAGGGTTAGGCTTAATTGTGTTTCCGACTATAATCGGCGCCGCTATTAATTTATACTGAGTGGGTGCTACGTATACATTATCCAGATCTGCAAAAAGATTTAAATCAGCCAGGTCCGTATTACCATTGTTTTTTATTTTAACGATATAAGTAACATCATAAGTTCCATCAAGTTTCCGTTTAGGTGCAGCAGCAGATAAAATGATCTGCAGTTTGGATGACAGTTTTTTAATCTCAACTGTCCCGGAGTTCTGGCAACCAGTTATTATATCGGTAGTAGTCCAGGTAAATTTATAAATACCTAAAGCAGGCAAATTGGCCCATGAGTTAGCGACTGTTTTATCTGAGAAAATAGCAGGTTGAGAATTATTGACAGACCATATGCCAGTGGTATTTGCCGGAAGCTGAGCACCTAACTGAAGAGAATCTGCTTCTGTTACTGTATTATTTCCCGCATTAACCGTAGCTGGTCGTATAACTGTTATAGTTATGATATTGCTATAAGCAGTATCCTTATTAATATCTACAGCACCTCTTCTTAAATAGGTTGTAACGCTTACCGAGCCCGGCGAATAACTGGTCCCGGATGCGCCAGCCACATTTGTAAATAAATTAAAATTCTGATTAGCACTATACTGCCAGAAGTAATTGATGCTGCCAAATCCACCCGATGCTAACTGCGAAGAATTTATTGTCACAGGAATTCCGCTATTCCCGCAAATATTTTGATTACCGGTTATCTGTCCTCCACTCAAACTCGTTGAACTAACTGTGGCAACCACAGGTGTTCTTGTTGAAGAGATACAGCCTGTTGTTGTATTCCTCGACTGCGCATAATATGTTGCTGTGCCGCTGATAGAACCTGTCGTAAAAGATGAACTGTTTGTACTTAA
>JAQBNK010000043.1 GCA_028288595.1 Chitinophagaceae bacterium | reverse complement strand
CCCAAAAGTTATACCGGCGCCGTACATTATTCAAATAAATTCGATAATGAAAAACAGAGCCTTAACGGAAGCTATCGCTACAGCAAATTAAATACTGAAGGCTTTAATAATAGTTTATCTGAAACGGTGATTGCGAACAACGTGATCTACAGCCGTGATAACACAACCAATATCAGTTCGAAATTCAGGCATTCTGCAAATGGTACTTATGATCTGCAGATTGACAGTTTTACTTCTATAAAAATTACTGCAAACGGGCTGCAGGGTGAAAGCCATGGCACCAGTAAGTTTTATGGCGAGGTGTTGCAGGAAAGCATTAATAAAAAAAGTACAAGACAAGGTTTCTCGACAACGAACGGAGATAATAACAGTTTCAATAGCTCGCTTTTATTAAGAAAAAGATTCCGCAAGCCGGGCCGTACCATTTCATTAAATGTGGATCAGCAACACAATACTAATAACAGTGCAGGTGTTCAGTATACACTGAATGAATATTTTTCCGCTGCTGCAAAAGATAGCTCAAGAGTGGTGGATCAGAATAAGATCAGCAGGTCGGACAACAACAGCGTTACATCAAAATTTGTTTATACTGAACCTCTTTCCAAAAAAGTATTTATGGAGCTGAGTTATAGCCTAAGGTTCAGTAATAATCAGTCTGAACGATTATCCTACAGCGCTGATCCAACCGGCAAATACAATTTATTCGATTCACTTTACAGCAACAGCTATAAATACAATTACGTAATTAATACCGGCGGTGTGAATTTTAAATACAACACTAAGAAGATAAATCTTTCGGGTGGAACTGATGTCGCAAAGGCTGACTTCACACAAACAGATGTATTACGTTCTTCTTCTTTAAAAAGGCAATACACTAACCTTTTCCCTAAAGGAAATTTCACTTATATTTTTAACCAGTATTCCCGTTTTACTCTTACTTATAATGGAAGCACAAAGCAGCCATCCATCACACAGGTTCAGCCTGTAAGAGATAATACTAATACTTTGTATGAAGCAATAGGCAACCCGCTTTTAAAACAGGAATTCAGGCAACAATTCAATGTTAGGTTCAACAGCTATAAAATGCTTAATCAGAGAGGCTTCTCCATCAGTATGAATATGTCTACTGTCGGTAATGCTATCAGCCGCAGCGAAACGATTGCCGTAACCGGTAAAACAGTGTACCAGTATATCAATGTAAATGGAAATTATAATTACAACGGATACCTGAACTATGGCCAGAAAATAAAATCGATTGATGCTTATTTTAATGTGGGGCTGGGTCTTTATGGCGGACGTAACATCAGCTATGTGAATAACCAAAAAAACATAACCAACACATTTACGCCGAATTTAAATATCAACTTCAATAAAGGAAAAGAAAAGAAATATAGTATCAACTTCTATGGAAACCTTGGTTATAACATGTCACGTTCTTCTCTCTACCCTGACAGGCAAACGAATTACTTTACTTTCCAGGGGTATCCATCATTTAATTTTCAACTGCCTGCCAAACTGGAAATCAATATGGATGCTGAGTTAAATGTGAGACAAAAAGTTTCAGTGTTTGATAACAATAACAACGCTTATCTTATTAATGGTTACATAGGAAGAAAAATACTGAAGAACGATAAGGGCCTCATCAAGATTATGGGATACGATATCCTGAACCAGAATAAAGGTTATAACCGCTTTATCAATAATAACAAAATACAGGAGAGCACTTACCAGGTACTAAGCCGTTATTTCTCCATAGGATTCCTTTGGAACTTTGCAAAAACACCAGCCGGGATGGGACCTGTAAATAACTTTTAAAAAAAGAGCAATGAAAAAATTACTATTAATTATTACAGCTTATATATTCTGCAGCAGCCTTACAGCTCAAATCCTCTTTGTAACAAAAGGGAAGATAGAGTTTGAGAAAAAAGTTAACCTGCATGCGCATCTTGAAAATGACATTTTTTCGCAGGCAATAATGAAAACAGTGCCTAAGTTTAAGACAACTTATTTCGATCTTTATTTTGACCAGGGAAAAACATTATATAAACCCGGCAAAGAAACAATAGACCCGGTAAAAATTCCTGACTGGGTTTTAGGTCCTGCAAATGATAATGTAGTTTATACGGATGTTAATCAACAACTTAATGTCGCCCAGAAAACGATCTTCGATGCGACCTATATTATAGAAGACAGTACAAGAAAATTAGACTGGAAGATAACAACTGAAACACGCAACATCGCAGGGTTTGAATGCAGGAAGGCAACGGCTATCATTATGGATTCTGTTTTTGTTGTCGCATTTTATACTGACCAGATACTTACTACCGGCGGTCCTGAATCGTTTAATGGTTTGCCTGGAATGATACTTGGTTTAGCGATACCAAGATTACATGCAACATGGTATGCAACTAAACTACAAGTGATAGAACTAAAACCGGAAGAGTTGGCCATCCCCAAAAAAGGGAAGAAAATGACTCAGAAAGATCTATCTGTAAAATTAAAAGATGCAATGAAGAACTGGGGAAAGGAAGGTGAGCGAAATATGTGGCAGTCTGCTTTATAAGCTATCAACATGGAATAAAAAAGGCGTGCTCTTAAAGCACGCTTTTTTTTATTCCAGTATCTTTTTCTCAATTGCCGCACCAGCGTTTTTACTGTCGGGTATTTAACGCTTCCTGTAATTATATTTATAATACTTCATTATGTACAAGTATTTTTTCGTCTTTTATTTTATCTGCCCCGGCATCATAAACGAAAACCATACTCACCGCAGCACATAGCATAAAGAAGCCTGCAAGCACCACCGCATAGATCGGTTGATTGTTATAGAGATGCTTAACGATCCATCCTCCCAGTAAGCCATTAATTATTTGAGGGAGGGTAATAAAAAAATTAAATATACCCATATAAATACCCAGCTTTCCGGCAGGTATAGAACCGGAAAGGATTACATATGGCATCGCAAGAATACTTGCCCATGCAAGACCGATACCTATCATAGAGACTTTCAGCATGGCCGGATCTTTTATAAAATAAATGGATATTAAACCAATTCCGCCTGCCAGTAAACAAACCGAGTGTGTTAACTTCCTTCCAATAAATTTCGCAATGATGGGAAGGAATAATGCAAATACGGCCGCCACTAAATTATAAGTACCAAATGCAGAACTCACTTTATTTCCTGCATCATTGTATGCAACCGATTTTGTATAATCACCAGTTAACCCGTATACATGCGTGGCAACGGCATCTGTAGTAAATACCCACATACTAAATAATGCAAACCACGAAAAAAATTGAACGAGGCCCAGTTGCTTCATCGTTTTAGGCATGCGTTTAAAATCGCCTACTATGTCTTTCAATCCTCCCTGGCTTTTTATTTCAGACTTACCATGATATTTTTCATAATCTGCCGGTGGATATTCTTTCGAGAAAAAAACAGTAACTAAGATAGCCGCCATAAAAACCGCGGCGCCGATGTAAAACGAATACTTGATATTATCTGCCACCCCGGATGCGCCAGCCACTTTTGAGAAACCATGATTTGCTAAAAATTCGGGAAGTTCAGAACCCACCACCGCTCCCACTCCTATCAAAAAAGTTTGAATAGCGAAACCGGAAGTTCTTTGTGAGTCGGGCAAATTGTCGGCAACCAATGCCCTGAAAGGTTCCATTGCTACATTAAAAGAAGTGTCCATTATCATCACCATTCCTGCACCCACCCATAACGCTGTTATAACAGAAGAAAGCAATGCCGAGTTGGGTAAAAAAATTAAAGCGACGGATGAAAGAATTGCACCAACAAGAAAATAAGGCTTTCTTCTGCCGAACCGGTTCCAGGTTTTATCGCTGTAATGGCCAATCAGCGGTTGAACGATCATTCCCACCAATGGCGCAACGATCCAGAACATCGGAAGCTGATCTACATCTGCGCCAAAAGACCGGAGAATACGGCTCGTATTTCCATTCTGTAATGCAAACCCAAACTGGATCCCAAGAAAACCAAAACTCATTAAAAATATCTGGCTAAGACTCAGCTTCGGTTTCAGCATCAAACCTTTTTTTGCAAGAGCAGCAGTAGATGACATGGCAGTTATTTATCGTGCAGTTGTGTAAAAATTACATAACAACTAAAAGTAATAAAAACTGCGGGATTTTGCGAGGGGATTCAGTATTCAGATTTCGGTATTCAAATTTCGGTATTCAGATTATGATACAGGATACACGATACAGGAATAGATTCAGGATACATTCACGATTGACGCTTGACGATTCACGATCTTATATCACAAATCCATCTGGCAGCACTGCTCCTTTCTTCACTACCACAATTCCATCTTTCACCGTGTATAAAGCATGGTCTGTATCGGGTAAATGAATACCTCCGTTAATTCTTACGTCATTACCTATCCTTGAGTTTTTATCAATGATGGCCTGCCTGATATAACATCTTTCACCAATACCGATCTTTGGAATTCCTTTTTGAATATTGGCTTCCATTTGCTCCAGCGTTTCATAATAGTCGTTACCCATGATGTAGGTATTCACGAGTGTTGTTCCGTGCCCTACTCTTGCACGAATACCTATAACGCTGTTTTCAATACGACTTGCATTAACAATAGAACCATCTGCGAGTACCGTTTTTTCTAATGTGGTGCCGCTGATCTTTGCGGGAGGCAGCATTCTTGCCCTTGAATAAATAATGTTCGTATTGTCGAATAAATTAAATGGCGGTAATTCCTGTGTTAATGCAAGATTGGCTTCAAAGAAAGAACTGATATGACCAATATCTTCCCAGTAACCGTCGTACTGGTAGCTTTTGATCTGGAACTTACCAATTGATTTAGGCATGATCTCTTTTCCAAAATCAGTATCCTGCGGAAAATCCTCGAGTAATATCTGCTGTAACATTTTGCGGTTAAAAAGATATATACCCATAGATGCGAGATATACTTTTCCTGCCCTCGACATTTCTTCACCGGTATCGCTTGCCCATTCTTCTAAACCTTTTTTAGGTTTTTCGATAAAAGAAGTGATGAAGTTATTTTCATCTGTTTTTAAAATACCAAATTCAGAAGCTTCTTTAGCAACCACTGGAATGGTGGCTATGGTAATATCGGCCTCACTTTTTATATGTTCCTCCAGCATCTCATTAAAATCCATCTGGTATAACTGATCGCCACTGAGTATAAACAAGTATTCAAATTCGAAATTATAAATATGCCTTAATGACTGTCTCACCGCATCTGCGGTTCCCTGGTACCACATGGCATTATCAGGGGTTTGTTCGGCAGCCAGTATATCAACAAAAGCGGTACTGAATGCACTGAAGTGATAAGTGTTCTTAATATGCTTATTCAACGAAGCAGAATTATACTGCGTTAACACGAACATCCGGTTGATATTAGAGTTGATACAGTTACTGATGGGAATATCAACCAGCCTGTATTTCCCTGCGATGGGCACTGCCGGTTTAGAACGGCTCGCTGTTAAAGGATATAATCTTGTTCCCGCACCACCGCCGAGAATAACTGCCATCACAGATTTGGATGATATCATATTTAGTGTTTTAAATCCTGGTACAAATTTATATATTGATCTACTGAATGCTGCCAGCTATGGTCTATGTTCATCATATGCTGCTGCATTGATTCCATTTTCTCTTTTTCCTGGTAAACCTGAACAGCTCTTCCTACACTGTAAGTTACATCGCCTGCAGTCGGCTGTTCAAAACGAATACCCCATCCATTATCGCCCACATCAACAACCGTATCCTTCAGCCCGCCTGTACTTCTTACCATTGGCACTGTTCCATATTTCATCGCATACATTTGGTTTAAGCCACAGGGTTCTACCCTGCTAGGCATCAGCAAAAAGTCTGCCCCTGCATACATTAAATGGCTCAGTGTTTCATCATAACCAATAAAAGCGTTATAATTTCCTGCAAAGGTGTTTTTCAATTGCACCAACTGGTTTTCTATTTCAGGCTCTCCATTACCCAGCACTAAAAAATTGACGTTACCCTGCATGCTATATAATGAAGAGAGTATGGCATCCGGCAAAATATCTGCCGCTTTTTCACCAACGAGCCGGCCTATAAAAACGACTAAAGGATTAGACTCATCAAGATGAAATTCCTTGCACAAAAATTTCTTGTTGATGTCTTTTCCGCGTCTTACAATTTCAGGATCATATTGCTCACGCAGGTAACGATCGGTCTCCGGATTCCACACTTCGGTATCAATGCCATTTAAAATTCCCATGCTCTTAAACTGTTCCTGCGATATCAGGCTTTCCAACCCGTTGGCGCTCCATTTCATTTCTTCCAGGTAACTGGAACTTACAGTGGTAACTTTCCAGGCTGTTTTAATTCCTGCGGCTAATGGGTTTATTGTGTTCTTCCAGTCCAGCAAACCGCCTTTCCATGTATCCCATGCAGGAATATAATGACTCTTATCCCATCCCATCCATCCCTGGTATTGTGCATTATGAATAGTTAGTACAGTGGGTACATTACCTAACCGGTTAAAGGCATAACAATACTTCACCATAAAAGGTATCATAGAAGTATGGTGATCGTGGCAGTGCAATACATCCGGTTTATGATCCCATTGATTGATCCAGTGAAGAACGGCGATCTGGAAAGCCATGAACCGCTCGGTATCATCATGGTAACCATATATGCGATCCCGGTCGAGCAAGCCATTTATATCGACGAGATAGAGATCGAACCCCAGTTTATTTGTTTTCTCCTTGATGATTGTGTAATCGAACATCCAGCTACCCAGGCTGGTAGTGCCTTTATGATCAACCTGCCATTGGTTCTCGTACAAAAATTTTGTCCTGTACATGGGCATCACCACCTTGGCAACATGCCCTGATTTATTCTGGTATTTAGGTAAGGCACCCACCACATCTCCAAGGCCGCCGGCTTTAGCTACCGGGTAACATTCGGCACTAATGTGAATTATTTCCATACTTATTGCAAAGAATTTGAAAACACCTGTAAAATACTTCATTGCAAATTGTGTACATAAAATTTTTACATCATCAAAAACTTACTATTTTACAACCTTCATCAAAAAAACTAACGATGGCAACTGCAATGGTCACCAACAGGGCTTCAGCAACGCCGGGTCAAACCGGTGAGGTTCCTACTAACTATGGAGCGCTGAGTACACTTGTAACCGTGTTTTTTTTCTGGGGTTTTATTGCCGCAGGGAATAGTGTATTCATTCCTTTTTGTAAGCATTATTTCCAGCTGGATCAGTTCCAGAGCCAGTTAATTGACTTCGCATTTTATCTCGCCTATTATATTGGTGCCCTCGGACTGTTTGCCTATGGTGCATTCGGCGGCAATGATCTTGTAGCGAAATGGGGCTATAAAAAAAGTATAGTGTATGGATTGTTATTCTCTGCTATAGGCGCGGCCGCTATGATCATTGCCGTTAATGCAAATACTTTTGCAGGAATGTTATGCGGGCTCTTTGTAGTGGCGCTTGGTTTTTCTTTACAACAGACAGCAGCACAGCCCTTCGCTATTTCGCTGGGTGATCCGGCGACGGGTACCGGCCGTGTAAATTTAGGAGGAGGTGTAAATTCTTTCGGTACCGCTATCGGTCCGCTTGTAGTTGCTTTTGCTTTATTCGGTACTACGGCCGCGATAACTAATGAGCAAATACAAGGGTTAAGTTTAAGCAAAGTGATTATTCTTTATAGTGGCGTGGGTATTTTATTTATTGCTGCGGCCGCACTCTTTTACTTTTCGAAAAGAGTTCCCGCCGGGGTTTTTACAGAAAAAACAGAAAAAGCTAATAAGGCTCTTTATTCACTACTGATCCTTACTGGCTTACTGATCATTATGTTCGTTCCTGTTTTCAACAGCTATAAAACAGACCTTACTAATGCTTCTGATGTTGAAAGGCATGCAATGGAAACTTATAGAATGAAGTGGTTATTCGGAGCACTAGCTATTATCGTTCTGACCTTGCTTATTGCAAATATGAGGGCCAGGAAAAACGCTGATGGATGGGGCGCCATGAAATACCCGCAGCTAGTATTAGGTATGCTTGGAATATTCGTTTATGTAGGAGCCGAGGTTACCATCGTGAGTAACTTTGGAGAGTTATTAAGCAAACCGGATTTTGGCGGTTATCAATCTTCAGAAGTAGCACCTTTCATTTCCATGTATTGGGGAAGTTTAATGATCGGAAGATGGGCCGGCTCTATTTCAGTGTTTAAATTAAGTAAATCAACAAGACAGATATTGTTATTCGTTGTGCCGATT
>JAQBNK010000029.1 GCA_028288595.1 Chitinophagaceae bacterium | reverse complement strand
GTCGATGTTCAAAATACATATTTTCATTACCATTACATTTTTTGTCATTTTTAAATTTATAAGTTGGAAGAATTACTGAAAATGCTTCAGTCCTTTCATCCTGTCCCTGTCGATCTGCAAATATTTCTCCTGCATCACCTGCCCAGGGAAGTGCATCGTGCAAATAAAACTATCCTGCATGAAGGAGAAGTGTGTGACTGGATCGCTTTCGTGGAAAAAGGACTGCTGAAAATTTATTATGAACTTGAAGATGGAAGTGAACGAGTGATCTGGTATCACAAAGATCACGACGTAATCGGTTCAATGAAGAGTTACTATACGGGCCTACCCTCAAAATTAGTAATACAGACACTAGAGGAAACACATTTGCGAAGGATCAGGAAACCACAACTGAATGCATTATATAGCAAATACCCTGAGTTTAATATCAACGCAAGATTCATTACGGAACATTACTATGGTATGTGTGAAGACCATGCAGTTCTTTTAGCTATGCCACCAAGGGAAAGATTTGAAAAGCTCCAGGCGGAACATCCATGGATGGTAAAAGATCCAAGAATTAAAGACTACATGCTGGCTGATTATTTATGTATCGATAAAACTACACTAAGTAAATACAGGAAGGGAGGTGGTGAAAAATAAATCCCCGACCATTGTAAAAGTAAGAGATTTTCTGCCATACAGCCGATGTCTCAGGATAGTTATGAACATGGATAAACAATAAGGGCTGAACGATATTGGTTATTGTGAAGAGGGTCAAAGTAATAATTCAAGGCATGTCATAAAATGCTTTTTTCTAAAAAAAGCAATTGATCGGTATTAAAAAAAGCCGGGTTCCTTAAACAGGAGCACGGCTTTTTTCTTTAATTTATTTTGGTACTTGCAAGAACCATGAGGGGTTATTTGTTTTATAAAAAGAATATGTTGTATTATCCTTTTTATTTGACTCAATGGAAGTTTCAAGCGACTTTTTGAAGTAATCTAATGGCACCAACCGGATATATCCAATCTGTTTCCCAGGTATATATGTTTCGGTATCATATTCACTTATAATGGGACATTCAAGAATGTACAAGTTCTTTGCCATGTAAGAATACAAGTAGTTTTCTTTTGTCTGAGATGTTGTATGATTCCAGTTTGCTTCAGGGTTTAATATTAGCGGTTTGTCATTTATTATCCCATCACGCACTTCTTCTATACTCAGAAGTTGTCCTTTATCATTCATAACATAAGCATCGAAAGTAGGATCTATCCAAAGCCATTTTTTTAACTCGTTTGAATATACCATGTTAATGACATGGCAATCCGTATCAATACCAAGGCTGTCTTTGGGAAGACAGGTAATAAAGCGGGATTTTAAACCCATTGCCAGATAACATTCATTCAGGACAGTCGCAAGTCCCCTGCAATTGAGGCCTCGTTTTTCTTTCCTGCAAACAGTTATCATATTCATTGCGTTCCTAACAGTTGGATTGGCGTTCGACCCGTCATGCGGGATTAAGTTGTGCACCCAATGCATGAGGTTAAGAATTTTTGAAACCTCGTTTCCCTTTCCAGAAATAGAATCGAGGTTAAACTCCTTCCTTAAAATTATTAAATTCTGATTCGTGAGCGGTTGGTAAATAAACCCGGGCAAATCTCTTTTTTCCTCGAGATTATAGGTGCCGGCTTTTTTCAGAATGTATACATAATCTGCAATGTCTCGCATAGACTCAAGAATGGTTTTAAATTTCCCGAGGTCGCGGATATTATCCATATCCTTGTCTTTTTGAATGCCTTTGTAATTCGCATAACCGGCATCAACAGATTTTTTGAGGTATTCAATTGCTTCATCCCTTTTATTTAAAATTGAATAAAGGCAGGAAAGATTATAAAGGTCTATAGAATAGCCATTTCTATAAAGTTTTTTATCGTCCCCGGAAAGTGCCTTATAATGCGACTCATACTCCTGTAAGTATGTAAGGTAGGCCTGCACGTTTCTGTCATTATATGACTTATACATGAGGCTATCCTGTTTGGCTGCGAAATTTTTGAAAGCAGGGTTGTCAGGTGTACCTGCAAATACTACAGACAACAAAATGGAAAGCAATAATGAAAGCAATGATCGACGTATCATGAGTTTTTCTTTCCATTTCTTAAAACCTATGCCAAATTAAAATCTATTGTTTGATAAATGATTACGCATAAGATCTGCTGAATTGATGTTCATTTATGAACACTGTACTGTGCAATATTGAACAGTGAAAAAAAGAAAGAGCGATTGTCAGGACTTGAGCTTAATGACTAATCACCCTATAAAGACAGCGACACAGATACAGTTAAATAAAACATACGGGTATCTGATTGTGTTGCCCTTTTCCGGCATTTCCAGAAAGGGTGGGGCTGTAGGCCAGTTCAATATGGATGTCCTCATTTCCCACGACAATCTGGTTCGTAATCGTTTCCACAATCGCGCGCTTTTCTTCGAATGTCATGTTCGGCCAGTGGTCATAGAGGGCCTTTGCATTGGTGAGGACAGTATCGGCGGAGAGCTGCTGAATGCGCCGGAAATCAATGGCTGCCTCCAGTTGGGGCAATTGCTCGTCTAACTGGGCTGCGCGGTGTTCAAGGGGCTTATAGGCGCTTCTTGAAAGCCCTCTTTTTCCAGTTCGCAGTCGAGCCACATATTCACCAACTGTTCCAAAATGAAAAAGCCTAACAACTAGGCTTTTTATCGTAAATAAAATCTGTCCTCATAAATGCATAAATGGCCCATATTATTTCTATGAGTATTCCCAAGCCAGTTGCATAAAATAAAAAAAATTTTAAAGAACTGTGCACATTAGTGTTGTTTAACACTAAACAGTATTGTACGCGCTACTTCACGTATTTATACGGTATATTTTTTCAGTAAAAAATCCGTAATTCGGGGTTATAGAAATAAATCAATTACATGAAGAAAGTCCTTATCGGCACGCTATGCGTACTGTCGCTATTTGCTTGCCGGTATTTCGCCCAGGCGCATATTCAAAACGAGACAACGCATCCAATTACGATAGAGGTATTCTATGACAAAGCGAAGCTTTCGAAAGAACTCGGTATGGAGGAGCACACTCGCTTTCTTCTTCGCGAGCAGGCAGAATGCGGTGGCACGTTTTCAGATATTGATGAAGCAACAGAGATGCACCGCTATACCGTAGCGCCGGAAAAAACGAGTAGTATTGGAAGCCCAGACGCAGGCAATATAAATTTCTCAAACATCAAGCGCCTCACTATCATTTCGCAGGACAGCGTATCGTATGACGACGGCGAAGCGATACACCGCGCATTTGAAAAAGTTGCGGATGAACGGTATCAACTGGTCATACGGAAATAATAAAAAGCCATCAAACGATGGCTTTTTTGTGTTGTATGATGAACAAATCAAGCGTTTCTTTTTGAGCGCGGAGGGAAGATGGTTTTCCCGCTTCCCATGCGGCAATTGTTCGTTGGTCGAGATTCATCGCCTTTGCAAACTCCTTCACCGTCAGACTTAGTGCGAGGCGGAAATGTGTCAGTCCGCGCCTGTACTGCTCCATTCCTCCATGAACGGCGTATACCCTAAGAATTCAGCAATGCGGGGATAATATTTCGCATGTGGAGAATCGCCGCGCTCCCAATGTGCCATCGTGTCCTCCCGCACGTTGAAGATGTTCGCAAAGGAAGCCTTGGTCATGCCGCGCTCAATCCGAGCCTTTTTGATATGGTCGCCAATCGTGCGGAGCTCTGTTGGAATGGTGTTTTTATGCTGTATCGGCGTCTTTCGGGAGTATGTGGAAAAAGGCAACGCATTGATCTGCATGCGGATTTTTTGACGCCAGTGCGCAAAATTACGCAGGGATTTACGGTCACTAATGTTAATGTTACCGCAGATAACGAGTGGCTGGTATATAAAATTTCTTACGAGTACAAGGACTCCAAATACACAAAAGAAGTTCCGGCATCAATTGAATAAAGCCTATCCACGGTTTTTAATCTGGCGTTATAAACAAGGGAATAATTTTTCAGCATACCACAATTACGGCCCGGGTTTCTACCGGGTCTTTTATTTCTCAGGAGGAGCAATACAAATCAAGATCCTGCCGGAAATAAAATATCAATTTTTCTTTTTATCGTCTGTATTCATAGCGATTACCTGCAACGCCGCTGGAGTTCATTACAATGCTAAAAGAGTGGGCCTTATTTTATCATCATTTAATTAACAGCTCATCGAGGGTATGATATAAAAAATATTTTTTCCACCCGGGTTTTATCCTGTCCAGAAGATAGGCTTTGGCCATGCCTAAATAATAAAACATCATTCGTCCTTTTACGCCTTCGCCGACAAACCTGATTGGGTTGAGCTGGGTTTTATGCGTGTCAGCCAGTCCGGTAAAAATATCCTTACCCGCTAATTTCGAAAATTCGGAAGTAGGGGCATATAATGTGGAGTCGCTTGCAAAGATACCCAATTGTGTCTCTGCATACTTTGCAACACCCTCAATCCATTCTGCTCTTTGCTTAAATTTTATAAAGGGAGCCTTATCTAATATTTTATTTTCAACTATCTGATATTTATTAAAAACTTTTTTTATCACTGTTGAATCCTCAGCGGTTAAATTTTCTTTTTTAATTATATTAAAAATAAATTCTGATTCTATTCTAAGTGAGGCTAGGACTAATGTATCATTATAGGGGAACGGGAAGGTGAGGTCATTAAAATTTTCATAGCCATCCGTAAAGGGATTTATGACTTTCCTGAAACCCTGATAGACATGGAATAATTCATGGCAAACGGTCAAAACCCAAGCGCCTAAATTTTGATTGTTAGAAGGCGCTGTAATGATTATTGTATTGATGCCATTTATGTCCTGTGTTGCCATGATATTAATATCAGGCGGCGTTGTATTTGGCTTAATATAAACACTGCGATTAAGAAGCCGGATGAATTCCTTTTTAAATCCCTCAGGGGGTGACTCGTGATTAAACAAGTAATCAAATTTCGCGGTTTTGTAAATAATAGGAGTCTGGTCAAAAGACATAGGTAACCAACCTTCAAATACCCTGCTGCCCAAGCTCTGCTGGAGTCTAAATACCTCCTTTAATAAAATAATATCGGTGGCAGTAAATACGCCAGGCTCAGCCACCTGGGCAACAGTTATTTTTTTCCCCGGGTGCTTGTATTTTAAACGAAAGCCGGATAAAAAGATCAACGACAATAATAATGCAAACACTGCAATCCCCTGTTGTTTTATTCTCATTTTTTTTTGCTCAAATCTATCAAAAGGCCAGGAGGTTAAACAATGAAATTATACCAAGTGCAAGTATTTTTATATGAATTGCAGGAAAGCTTTAGTAACCATGGTTTTCGTTTTTTATATTGCTGTATGAAAAAAATATCTTTTCATATCATTGCATGGGTATGTTTTTTTTTAACCTGGTCTCAAGTTGTTTATTATTTTATTAAAGGAGAACCTAACAGGTTACTATTTTCCTTCCTGGATACACTTTCTATCATACTTTCCTTTTATAGTGTCTCATACATTACTAAAGTTTTTTTTTACCGCACAAACAAAAATCTTTTTTTTATTTTTTGTATTTTAAGCATCAGCCTGAACACCCTTCTAATGATTATCCTGATGAAGTTTAATTTGCGAACTCCTGTCATTCCCATCTCGTTCACATTTAATTGGAGTTACGAGAAAATGATTTATAATAGAGTATTGCTAGTGATTTTGGGGTCTATATTTGCTGTTATGGCAACGCTTTCTTTTGCGTGGTTTAATAACAAACAAAAAATGAATCAATTAGAGAAGCTCAGTTATAAGGCAGAATTAAATTCGCTTAAAGCACAGTTAAACCCTCATTTTTTATTTAACAGCCTCAATTCTATCT
>JAQBNK010000037.1 GCA_028288595.1 Chitinophagaceae bacterium | reverse complement strand
TCGAAACGGGCCGTGTTTTCTTTTCTCGCGGTGAACCAGCTCATTCCTTTTTTCTCATCGATCTTTAAAATATCTTTTACTGTCCAGTTGCCATTAGTAACCTGGTTAACCGGGTTGCCATTCATATCGTACTGATAAATATGCATCCACCCGCTTTTATCAGACTGAACGATGTATCCTTTGTTATTTTCCAGGAAGTGAATATTATCGAGCCAGTCCACCCATGTCTTTTGTTGTTCGTCATATACAGGTCTTTTACTTCCTGTAGCAGGATCGATCGCATAAACGATAAGATGATGTTGGGGCCTGTCCATCCATTGCTGCCATAAACTTTTACCATCGGGGCTCCAGAAAGGTGTACCAAAATACTGGTCATCTTTTTCATTAAAATCGGCCCATGTTGTTTTTGTTGTTTCAATATCGGCGATGCCTATTTTAACCTCAGGATTTTGATCACCGACCAATGGATAACGTGTATTTTCTAAATAACCATGCTGCCCGTCTGAACCATAGATAGGAAACAGCGGAACTCTGGTATCATTGAAATGCATGTAAGCCAGGTGCCTGCTATCGGGGCTCCACCAGAAAGCACGGTAGCGGGTCGCTCTTCCTAAAATTTCTTCAAAATAAACCCAGCTGGACCAGCCATTATAAATAAGATCAGTACCATCGCTGGTTAATCTTGTCTCTTTCCCGGAAGTTACATCGAGTGTGTAGAGATCATTATTTCTTGTAAAAGCAACTTTCTGACCGTCTGGTGAAAGGGTCGGATTTTTTTCTTCATCCTTATTATTGGTCAGTTGTTTTTCTTTACCATCTTCAGACTTATAAAAAACATCACTGCTTTTTATAGAGACAGAAGCTTTTCTTTCAACAGGAGGGATATAAGGTTGCTCGGCGCCGGTTTTAACGTCAACGGCAACTGTTTCAAATCCACCACCTTCTTTACTCCTGCTGAGCATATAGTGTGTATCATCCGCCCAGCCCGTAACACGGGGAATATCTTTGATGATTGTTTTAGTGTCTGCAGAACCACCACCCCGCCTGCTGCTGCCTGAAAGCATCTGCGATGTGGTAAGTTGTTTTTGCTGGCCCATGGCAACAGAAAGGCTTGCAATTGCCGCAAACGCCAGGATTATTCTTTTCATTAATTATAATTTTGAGCAGGGAAATTACTGAATACAATTAGCAAATCAGCAAATTTGATAATTAGTAAATGAAATACCTAATCAAGGATTCCATAAGAGGCGGCTAATCTGCTCATCATTTGCTAATTTGCTAATTATCAAATTTGCTAATTAAACAATATGCATAAAATCGTTCTTGCCATAACCGGTGCCAGCGGGGCCATCTATGCAAAAGTGCTGCTCGATAAATTGCTGTCGGTTAAAGAGCAGTGGGCGGAACTGAGTATAGTGATGAGTCAGAATGCAAAAATTGTTTGGGAAACTGAATTGCAAAATAAAGCCTACGCTGATTACCCGGTTCTATATTTCGATAAGAATGATTTTAATGCGCCTTTTGCTTCAGGTTCTGCTAAGTATGATATTATGTTTGTTGCACCATGCAGTATGGGAACGATGGGAAGGATTGCCGGCGGCATAAGTGATGACCTGGTAACAAGAGCGGCTGATGTTATTTTGAAAGAAAGAAGAAAGCTGATCTTAATGATACGGGATACACCCTATAATTTAATTCACATAAAAAATATGGAAACGATCACCCTTGCCGGTGGTATCATTTGCCCGGCTACTCCTTCTTTTTACAGCCTGCCTGAAACCTTTGAGGAACTGGCATCAACAGTAACAGACCGTATGCTTGATTTAGCAGGTATTCCTATTTCTTCTTTCAGATGGGGGGCGTAATTCAAAAGTAAAAATTCAAAACCAGGCACTAGCTTTTTGAATTTTTACTTTTTACTTTGAATTAGTTCTTTTTTATCTGTTGTAAAATCTTCACCTCATCCACCACTGCTGAATTAATTAATTGAAACTGATCAGTGATTGTTTTAAGATCAGATAATGTTTTACGGATATTGCTGCCATCATCGTTTCCGCCAACAAGTTCTTTTTGTCTTAACTCCAGCAGGTTCTGTACTTTTTTATTTACAGGAAGCTTGCTGGAAATGAGGGGCTGGCCCGCATAATCATCCTGCAATAATTTTTCTGCCTGCATCATTTGCTTTTCAACCTGCTTAATGGTTGGTTCAAAATCAGCATGAGCATACTGCGCCTGGTACCGTTGCGCATTATAAGAAAGCGCTGCGATATGGGAAGTTAGCATGTGACTGGCCGTTACAAACTGGTGATATTGCTCAAGGTGAGGTTGTTTTGTTTTTGGTTCTGATAACATGCGCTGAAAATTATCCGAAAGGTTTGCAAGGGCCACAAACGCCTCTTTTCTTTCCAGCCTTAATTCCTGCAGGTCAACCGGCTTACCAATAAATATATAAGCCACTGTTTTAAAATAATCTATATTTTTTCTCAATGCTTCTTTAATAAAATTCTCTATTTGCTGATGTTCCCATGCAGGTAAAACAAATGATGTGATAACATAAGCGATTACGGAACCTATAGCGGTATCAATTATCCTGTCTGTGAGTAATACTTTTGTTCCGGCGGGATTCAAAAAATGCAGGCTGATAAGTACGTAAACAGTAACTGCAACTGTGCTGACCATATACTGCAGCTTTAAAAAACTATAGGCAGTAACCATTGCAATGATCATTATAATAAATGCCAGTGCATTGTCTTTACTTAATGATAAAACTGAGAATCCTATCAATGCACCAATCAATGTTCCGCCGAGGCGATAAAAATTTCTTTGCCTTGTAATGCTGTAAGCCGGTTTAATGATGGCTGCGATTGTAAGTAATATCCAATAGCCATGACCCAATGGGAATAACAGGGAAATGATATAGCCGGTAAGCAATGCAAGTGTTAGTCTTAAAGCATGCCGGAATGTTCCTGATTGCAAACTAAAGTTGGAAAAAAATAGTTGATAGTTAAATTCATTCCGTTGAATATATTTTTCGGCTGCAACATCATTTTTATAACTTCTTGTAAGTGTTTTATCATACGTTGTATAAGCTTCCAGTCGTTTAATGCGCTCAGTAATATCCTGGATACTGTGTAATATGTGTCTCAATTTTATAAAGCTTTCTATGTTAGCGGGACCCAGTATCTCTTTTCGCAACTCCATAAACTGCTTCATACTATATTGAAATGTTTCATCCAGGTCGTTTTCGTTGCGATAGCTGTAACCTGCCTGCAAAGCCAATCCTATATTATGAAGCGCATTTGACAAAACAGTTATATTGTTCTTAAAAACCTCCAGTATACCCGTGTTCTCAAATTCTTTATGCAATTGAATATAATCCTGCTGAGACGTCATAATTCTTTCCTGCAGGTCCATACTGTCAAGGAAGATCATCATTAATACCCGGCCCTTGTTGGTGGTCTCCTGCATAAATTGCCGCATTCTGAAAATGATTTCCTGCAAATCGTTCTGGTATTTATGAATGCTTACCTGGTGCTGCATTAGTCTTGAATACAGGAAAGAAAAATCCGGTTCTTTTTCATAGAATCTCGCTTTTACCTGCAGGTAACTTCCGATTTCCATTAAACATTCTCCAAGTAACTGTTGTATCGGTTTATAAGGGCGAAGCGTTGTTAGTGTGAGACTAAGAATAGCATACCAAATTCCGCCGTAGGTAAATGATAATCCCTGCTGCACTGCAAAATCCAGGTGTCCATGCGATTCTATATGAATGATAAAAGTAAACAGTGCAATAATACCTACGCTGTTAAAACGATTGCCATAGACTGCCAGCAGGGAGAATGCCATTCCAAAGATTAATATCTCTGCCGCTATCAGCCACCAGAAATCATTGCTTAATACGGTAATTATAATAACGACAAAATTGAGCACAATACTTCCGATCATGGTATACGCACGGTTTTGGATAGTGCCCGGATTATCAATTGTACCTACAAACGCAGCTCCCAGCGGTATGCCTATTAATGAAGCCAGTAATCCATAATGATATAATACAAAACTGGGTATAAGAATACATGCTGTTATCCTTATACCAAAGTACAAATACTGGCTGCTGATGAATTTCCTTATTTCAAGTTTATAGTCATTCATGATTTATTACAAGATACAAAGCGATACAAAAAATCCCGCCAATTAATGGCGGGATCGTTATTATTAAAATTTTTACAGGCTAAATTATGCTTCGAGATTTGTTGTAGTGCTTGGCTCTTCTTTTTTGTCGCCGAAATGAAAAGTAATTTTTTCATTTTCTTTATCCAGGTCGGCTATTAGAACATCACCTGCTTTTACATTCATGCTGAGAATTTCTTCCGCCAATGGATCTTCCAGGTATTTCTGGATCGCCCTGTGTAAAGGTCTTGCACCAAACTGTACATCATATCCTTTCTCTGCTATAAATTCTTTTGCCTCTGTGGTAATTTCCAAACTGAATCCCAGGTTACTCAATCTTTTGAACACGCCTTTCATCAGGATATCTATGATAATAAAGATGTCTTCTTTCGTTAATGAATTGAAAATAACAATATCATCGATCCTGTTTAAAAATTCTGGCGAGAAAGTACGCTTCAGGGCTTTTTCAATAACTGCTTTGTTATTTTCATCTGCAGTAGAAGTTCTTGCTTGTGTGGCAAAACCAACACCTTCACCAAAATCTTTTAACTGCCTGACACCGATGTTGGATGTCATGATGATCAAACTATTCTTGAAATCGACTTTACGTCCAAGCCCGTCCGTTAACTGCCCGTCGTCCAGCACCTGCAATAAAATATTATAAATATCCGGGTGAGCTTTTTCTATTTCATCCAGGAGGATCACACTATAAGGTTTGCGGCGAACTTTTTCGGTTAGCTGTCCCCCTTCTTCATATCCAACATATCCCGGAGGTGCGCCGATCAAACGACTCACGGTAAATTTTTCCATGTATTCACTCATGTCGATCCTTATTAAGGCATCTTCGGAGTCGAACATATATCTCGCAAGGGCCCTTGCCAGCTCGGTTTTACCAACACCCGTGGGACCTAGGAAAATAAACGTACCAATTGGTTTTTTAGGATCCTTCAATCCTACACGGTTACGCTGAATAGCTTTTACTACTTTCGAAATGGCCTGGTCTTGTCCAACCACCATTCCCCGCATATCATCGCCCATCTTGCGCAGCTTCTCGCTTTCGGCCTGAACCATGCGTTTAACAGGTATGCCTGTCATCATGCTTACGACTTCTGCGATCGCTTCTTCGTTAATAGGGTAACGTTTATTCTTGCTTTCTTCTTCCCACTGCGCCTTTGCTTTTTCAAGCTCTTCGCCCAAACGTTTTTCAGTGTCGCGTAAAGAAGCAGCTTCTTCAAAGCGCTGGCTCTTCACCACTTTATTTTTTTCCTGTTTGATATCTTCTATCTGTTTTTCAAGATCGAGGATATTTTGGGGAACATTGATATTTTTTAAGTGAACCCTGGCTCCAACTTCATCCATTACATCTATTGCTTTGTCTGGCAATAAACGGTCTGTCATGTAGCGGTCGCTCAGTTTTACGCATGCTTCAATTGCTTCGTCATCAAATGCTACGTTATGATATTCTTCATATTTAGATTTGATGTTTACCAGTATCTGGATGGTCTCATCAACAGAAGGGGGATCAACGATCACTTTTTGAAAACGACGATCCAATGCACCATCTTTTTCAATGTACATGCGGTACTCATCTAATGTTGATGCGCCGATACATTGCAATTCTCCTCTTGCTAAAGCTGGTTTGAAAATGTTAGAGGCATCGAGTGAACCACTCGCTCCGCCGGCCCCAACGATGGTATGAATTTCATCAATGAAAAGGATCACATCCCTGTTTTTTTCCAGTTCATTCATGATCGCTTTCATTCTCTCTTCAAACTGGCCGCGGTATTTAGTTCCTGCAACCAAAGCTGCAAGATCAAGACTAATTACTCTTTTATCGAACAGCACACGGCTCACCTTGCGCTGAACAATTCTTAAAGCGAGCCCTTCCACGATAGCGGTTTTACCCACACCAGGCTCACCAATTAAGATCGGGTTATTCTTTTTACGGCGGGATAAAATTTGAGAAACCCTTTCAATTTCCTGTTCACGACCAACGATCGGATCTAAATTTCCGGTCTCGGCTAATTTAGTAATATCGCGGCCGAAATTATCGAGCACAGGTGTTTTGCTTTTTGCATTTCCCTGTTTACGCTGGGCTGAATAGCTGCGCTTCTCGTCTTCAAAATCGTCGTCGTTCTCTTCAAATTCATTTCTAACAGTATCGTTACTCTTTACCATGCCCAGTTCGTTACGGAAGGCATCATAATCAACATCGTATTGATTAAGAATCTGGGTAGCTATATTTTCTTTATTCTTTAAAATAGAAAGCATTAGATGTTCCGTTTCTACAAGCGGGCTCTTAAGTGCCTTTGCTTCAAGAACGGTAACCCTGATCACTTTCTCTGCCTGCTTGGTAAGAGGCAGGCTGTTTATGTTGGCTATATTTTTAC
>JAQBNK010000032.1 GCA_028288595.1 Chitinophagaceae bacterium | reverse complement strand
CCGAAACTAAGGTGTAGGAAATTTATTATTCACATTTTTTATTTTTTTTATTACACGAATTTTATTGAATTACCCGATGCCTGTAATAAAAACAGAATTTGACACCCCCCTCCACCCATTAATTTTTTCTTTCTTTTCTTTGCTAACCGAATAAATAATGAGAGATGAAAAAAAGAATAGCATTGGTTACAGGCGGGTATAGCGGCGAGGCGGAAATAAGTTACAAAAGTGTGATCACTGTTGCCGGTAATGTAGACAGAGATAAATACGATGTTTATAAAATAGATATTCAGCCGCAGGGGTGGTGGTATGAAGATGAGAAGGGAAATAAAAGAGTGGTCGATAAATCTGATTTCACAATTAGTTTGTCAGGAAAAAAAATCAGGTTCGATGCGGTACTCATGTGCATACACGGCACACCAGGAGAAGATGGTAAATTACAGGGATACTTCGATCTTTTGAATATTCCTTATACTTCGTGTGATGCTGCAACATCAGCACTTACGTTCAACAAAAGATATACCGTTGCTGTGGCTGCATTTGCAGGCATTCATGTGGCACGTTCTGTTTTGCTGATTAAAGGGCGCTTCGAAAATGCAGATGAAATAACTTCAGGTTTACAATTCCCTGTTTTTGTAAAACCTAATAATGGTGGGTCCAGTATCGGCATGTCTAAAGTGAATACGGCTTCCGAAGAATTAGGATCGGCAATTGAAAAAGCTTTTAAAGAAGATGACCAGGTTTTAGTTGAAGAGTTTATCAGCGGAAGAGAATTTACGATCGGCGTATTCCGCAAACAAAATGAGATAGTAACATTACCCATCACAGAAGTGATCAGTAAAAAAGAATTCTTCGACTATGAAGCCAAATATTTTGGCATGAGTGAGGAAGTAACACCTGCAGAAGTAGAAGAGGATAAAGCAGTAAAGATAAGAGCAGCAGCAAAGAAGATTTACCAGGTACTGAACTGTCGAGGAATAGTAAGAATTGATTTTATTTATAATGAAGTAAAAAATGAGCCTTACATGCTGGAAGTAAACACGGTTCCCGGGCAAAGTGAGGCAAGTATTATACCCCAGCAGGTGAAAGCAATGGGATGGACACTAAAAGATTTTTATTCATCCTTGATAGAAGAAGCGCTAAACGCTTAATTTAGTAATCAATGAGCCAGGTAATAAAAACAATAACCAGGAAACCGCTGTGGGTAAATGCATTGATAATCTTAGGGATTATTATTTTAGTGCTGATCCTTTTTTTCATTTCATTAAGTTTTATTACACGTCACAACAAAGTGATCAAAGTGCCCTCTGTTTTAGGAAAGAATATAAATGAGGCAACCAATTTTTTAGAGAGTAACGGCTTTTCTGTTGAAGTGTCTGATTCAGTATATATAGATTCTGCCGCTAAACTATCTGTTATAAAACAATCACCCGATCCGGATGCGCTGGTAAAAACAAACAGGACGGTTTACCTCACCATCAACCGAGCAGTTCCGCCATTAATTGAAATGCCCGACCTCAGGGGCTTCTCTTATAAAAGCGCTGAATTGTATTTGCAAACAATGGGTTTGAAAGTGGGAGATACAATACATAAACCTGATTTCACACGAAATATTCTTGATCAGACTTTGAATGGTCAGCCTATAAGGCAGGGAACTAAAATAAATATGGGCAGTGTTATCGGTCTTGTTGTAGGAGACGGAATTGGAAGTGTTCAGATGGATGTACCAGAACTTGTAGGGATGACATTAGGGCAAGCAAAAAGTTACCTGCAAAGCATGAATATTAATATTGGTGCAGTAGTGGCCGATCCTGATGTAGCAAAACAGGAAGATGCGTATATCTATAAACAGAGCCCTTCGAAATATGACGAACCAATACCGGGGCAGCGTGTGCAAAATAAAATCAGACCGGGCCAGGTCATTGATATCTGGCTGAGCACAACAGCACCCGCACCCCCGGTGAGGGATACTTCCGGCGCACAGCCTGCTACGCCTCCAAATCAATAACAGTTAAAAGACGACCATGAAAAATATTACGGTGCAGGAATTAAACACTAAAATTCAAAACGGCGAAAAACTTGTTTTGCTGGATGTGAGAGAAGATCACGAGAGAACAGAATTTAATATTGGGGGTATTCATATTCCTTTAGGAAAAGTGCAAACCTTTCAGCTGGAAGATATAGAAGAGCATAAAGAAGATGAGGTGGTTGTTTATTGCCGCAGCGGCCGTCGTAGTATGATGGCCGGTATGATGCTTGAGCAGGTTGGTTTTAAAGATGTGGCTAATCTTGAAGGTGGAATGCTGGCGTGGCAGGAAGCCAAATTATAATGATGAACAAAAGAACAAGGAACAGGGAATTCTGAAGGTTGATCGTTCCCTGTTCAAATTCCTTGTTCCTTGTTCAATATTATTTAAAACCTAAGATTCAATCCCACCATATAATTTGTTCCTGCCATCGGGAAGTAATAATTCTCTGTTGTAAAACTCCCGTTATAGATATAACTAAAAGTATAACCATTCGGCTCATACTTTTTATTCCAGATATTATTTACCTGTAACATCACATCAGCCCCTGCAAATATATTTTGGTTCACATGATAGATAAATCTTGCATCCTGTAAGAAATAAGCATTCAAACTTCTGGATTTATCTTCGGTATTGTCAAGATATTGTCTTCCTGCATATTTATGCAGCAAACTGATTTCTGTATTGCCGGATGGCAAAATATTTAAAGTTGCAGCACCTGTTAAAGAAGGAGAAAAAGCGATGGTCGTATTTTTATGCTGAACAGTTTCCTGTTTGCCGTTATCATAATTATCAAAGTACTCAACAAAAGATTTTATTTTATTTCTGCTGAAACTAATGTTCCCGGTGGCATTTAACCATTTTGAAAAAGTATAGCCACCCTGCATTTCTATGCCAGCCCGGTAACTGTTAGGGACATTCGTCCTGGTATAGGAGCCAACATCATTAATTTTTCCTGTAAGGATCAATTGGTCTTTATACTGCATGAAATATGCAGTTACACCAAAATTTGCATGCCCATTTTTTTGTTCGATCCCTGCTTCAAAATCATCCAGGTATTCTGCTTTTGGCTGCTGAGACAGATTCGCTTCAAAGTCGTCCCGGTTCGGTTCTTTGCCGGCTCGGGCATAACTTAGAAAAGCCTGGAAATTATTATGATGATACGTGAGTCCGAATTTAGGATTGACGAAATCAAATTTTCTCTTGATGAATAAAGAAGGATTGTTCCTGAATCCATTCATTTGGTGCGATACATGCCGGTATTGCATATCAGCGAAGAAATCAAAATGATCAGAGATATGACGTTGCCATTTTGCATAAATGTTTGCATCTTTTTTTATGGCCGTCAAATGATACCACTCATATCCGGAAGGAATATTATTTCCCATGATGATCCTCCCAAAATGATTTCCATCATATTGTGTTAGTCCTCCGCCGAATATTATATTATTCTCATTAGTATGATGTTGTAAAGAAAAAATGCTTCCATAAAATTTATTATCGAGCCACAGTTGTTTTACAAGATCGGTTTTTGTAATTGTGGTTGAACCCGATATAACATTAGGAAGTCCGTAATCTGCATAATGCTGACCGGCTCTGTATTCTTCATAATATCCTTTTCCTGGCGTAATAAAACCTGCGAGGTTTAATGACCAGTTGCTAAGAAACTGGTGATCGAAGAATAACTGGTAATGTGTCTGCCGATAATTATCTGTTTCATTATCGTAAGGTTCGCCTGGCTTATCGGTACCTGAAGAATTATAAGTTCGGTTCGTTTTAAGCAAATATTCCGGTACACCGTTCCACGCCTGGTAAGTTTTTTCTTTTCCTGAAAAAGTATTGAATCGTAAAGAAGTTTTACCGGTAATATAAGCAGCCGATAAAAAATAAGATTGAAGATTGCTTGATGCCCTGTCAATATAACCATCACTGGAGAGCCTGCTCAATCTTACATCAATCGTAAAATGATTATTCATCAATCCCGATCCTGCGATAATATTATTTTTCCAGGTATTAAATGAACCGAATGAATTATTTGATTCAGCATATGCTTTTTCATGAACCTGGTTCGTTGATAAATTGATAGTTGCTCCAAAAGCACCGGCGCCATTAGTTGATGTTCCCACGCCCCGTTGAATTTGTACAGAGCTTAGCGAAGATGCAAAGTCAGGTAAATCAACAAAATAAGTTCCCTGGCTCTCAGCATCATTATACGGAATTCCATTAAGTGTAACGTTTATGCGTGTTGCATCTGTTCCGCGTATGCGTATCCCCGTATAACCCACGCCATTACCCGCATCTGAATTAACAACAACGGATGGGCTTTGATTCAGCAGAAAAGGAAGATCCTGCCCAAGATTTTCCTTACGGATTTCGGCCGCGGAAATATTCGTTTTCGCAAACGGTGCATTCTCAGAGGCCCTGGTTGCTTTTACTGAAAGGGGTTCAAGTTCATAAGGATCGTCTTCCAGGATGATGTTTTGTGATTGCGACGATTCATTTATCCGTACAATTTCAATTCGTTTTCCAGTGTACATAACGGTAAGAAAATAACCACTACGTGAGGCAGGCACATTAGTGAATTGAAATCTTCCGTTTGCATCGGTCAACATCATTTTTTTAAAATTGCCCGCCTCCAAAGTCACTGATGCGTTAGGCAGGGGCACTGATTGTTCATTTTTGATAGTGCCATTTAATGACAGTTGTGCATGCAGTAAAGTCGTTAATAACAGCATACAGGTTGTTCCCAAAAATTTTTTCATTTCCAGTTTTTTCAGTTAATAAAATTTGGGAACAGGGAAAATTGCATGGAGAAAGCAGGCAGAAAAAAGTCGCTCTCCCTTCGCAGGCATTACCCTGTTCAGGTTCAACGGGTGTAATCTCAGCCTCCTGTTTTAACGGGAAGCACCCCGGCGCCGTCCTTACGGCACTTCAAAAATATCGGTAAAAAACAAAAAAAGCTGTAACTTTTTTTCAGCAATCCCGTTTCACTCAAAAAATTATTATGCGAAAGTTTATCATAGTTGCTTTTCTCCTTTCAGGAATAATTGCAAACGCACAGGAGAAAGTTTTAATACATGACGCAAATGCGGAGGCAAGAAGTGTTCCCGGTTTTTCTGCAATTGAGGTACAAGGCGGAATTGATATTTATTTGTCGCAGGGAAGCCAGGAAGCAGTTGCAGTGAGCGCATCAAGACCTGAATACCGTGACAAAATAAGATCCGAAGTAAAAAATGGGGTACTTCATCTCTGGTATGAAGACAAAAGCTGGTTTGGTCCGGAAAACCGCAAGCTGAAAGCATATGTAACCGTTGCAACACTCAATAAGATCAGGGCAAGCGGGGCAAGTGATGTCTATGTTTCTGGAACGCTTAAAGCAACCGATCTCGAACTCCAGATGAGCGGTGCCAGTGATTTTAAAGGAAAAGTGAGTTGTTCGAACCTCAAAATTGATAATAGCGGCGCTTCTGACCTGGACATTTCAGGCGATGCCCAAACAGCTAAAATTGAATTAAGCGGCGCCAGCGATTTTAAAGGTTATGAATTTACAACCGAATATTGCGATGTTCATGCAACCGGTGCATCCGATGTAAAAATAACGGTGAACAAAGAATTAAGTGCCCATGCTTCAGGCGCATCAGACGTGTATTACAGGGGAAATGCAGTAATAAAAAATGTGAATGCATCAGGCGCCAGTAGTGTTAAACGCAGATCATAATTATTTCTAAATTGTTTGGAGGGTAAACCTACCTGCTTTATCTTTGCACCCCATATCGCGAAGTAGAGCAGCGGTAGCTCGTCGGGCTCATAACCCGAAGGTCGGAGGTTCGATCCCTCCCTTCGCAACAAATGAATCAAAAGGCCTCTTATGAGGCCTTTTTCCTTTTAGTTTTGTAACCATTTTATATTTTTCGCATTTGAAAGCAGGTTTTGTAAACATTTTTGGTAAGCCTAATGCCGGCAAAAGCACGCTTCTCAACGCTTTATTGGGAGAGAAGCTGGCTATTGTATCACCTAAGGTCCAGACTACCCGCCACCGTATCAAAGGATTTTTAACCGAGCCGGGCCAGTACCAGGTTATTTTTTCAGACACACCAGGCATTATTGACCCAAAATATAAGCTGCACGAAAAAATGATGCAGGCTGTAAAAGGCGCACTGGAAGATGCAGATGTTGCCCTGCTGATTGCAGATCTGAATGATGATCTGAATGAAAATGATCAGCTGTTCACTTCTTTAAAATTAAATGTGCCTTCAATATTGGTTTTAAATAAGGCTGACCGTGTAAACCAGAAAAGATTTGAAGAAGCGAAAAACTTTTTTGCAGGAAGATCTTATGGAAAAAAGATCAGTGTGATATCAGCGTTAAAACAGGACGGTGTTAACGAGCTAAAAGAAATGATTCTTTCAATGCTTCCCGAAGGCGAACCTTTTTATAATGAAGATGATTTGACCGATCTGCCAACGAAATTTTTTGTGAGCGAAATCATCCGTGAAAAAATTTATTTTTTATTGGGTGATGAGATACCCTATCACAGTGCTGTACTGGTAAATGAGTTTAAAGAAAAAGAATCACTGATAAAAATCCAGGCTGATATAATTGTTCAGCGGGAAAGCCAGAAAGCCATCATGCTTGGAGACAAAGGAAGTATGATCAAACAGATTGGAACAACTGCAAGGGAAGACATTGAAAAATTTCTTGGCAGTAAAATTTTTCTTCAGCTTTTCGTTAAGGTGCGGCCTAAATGGCGGGATAACGATATACAGTTGAAGGAATACGGATATCATTAAATAAAAAATCAAAAGTCAAAATTTAAAAATGGCTGCCTTTTTAATTTTGACTTTTGACTACGCATGAATTATGAGTTATACAGTTGCAATAGTAGGACGGCCTAACGTAGGTAAAAGCACATTCTTTAACCGGATGCTTGAAGTGCGTAAGGCTATCGTGGATGATATAAGCGGGGTGACCCGGGACCGGCAATATGGTATTGCTGACTGGAATGGCAAAACATTTAATGTAATTGATACAGGTGGATTTGTGCCAGACTCTGCTGATATTTTCGAAACAGAAATTCGCAAGCAGGTAAGGATCGCAATTGATGAAGCAGATGCGGTGATTTTTATGACTGATGTTACTGTTGGTATTACAGATCTTGATGATGCAATGGCCGATGTTTTAAGACGCAGCACCAAACCTGTTTTGCTGGCTGTAAATAAAGTCGATAATAATGACCGCTTAATGGATGCGTCAGAATTTTACAGTTTGGGTTTTCAAAATGTTTTTTTTATCAGCAGCATTTCCGGAAGCGGAACAGGAGAGCTATTAGATGCTATCGCAATAAATATTACAGAAGAACAACCGGATGACGCGGCGGAAAATGAAATTCCAAAGTTTGCCATCATCGGGCAACCCAATGTAGGTAAATCATCTTTGCTCAATGCGCTCATCGGGCAGGAGCGTACCATTGTAAGCGAAATAGCGGGAACAACAAGAGATACCATTCATACGCATTATAAGCTTTTTCAAAAAGAATTTGTACTAATAGACACTGCTGGTATCAGGAAGAAAAATAAAGAAAAAGATGATCTTGAATTTTATTCCATCATACGGGCTATCCGTGCAATGGATGAAGCAGATGTTTGCCTTATTGTCTTAGATGCGGAAAAAGGGATCACTGCCCAGGACGTTAGTATATTTTCCCTCGCAACAAGGAAGGGGAAAGGCGTAGTGATACTGGTTAATAAATGGGACCTGGTTGAAAAAGAAACGAACACATCAAGAGACTATGAAAAATTAGTAAAAGAAAAAATTGCTCCATTTACTGATGTGCCCGTTGTTTTCATTTCAGTAAAAGATAAAACGAGAATATTTAAAGCGATGGAAGAAGGCTTGCAGGTTTTCGAAAATAAAAAGCGAAAAGTACCTACCAGCAAATTAAACGATGTAATGTTAAAGGCCGTTGCAGCCTATCATGCACCTGTAATACGGGGCCATACATTAAAAATAAAATTTGCTACACAGTTACCTACACATGTGCCTTCCTTTGCATTTTTCTGCAACTTCCCTGATGACGTAAAGCAGCCATACCGGAACTACCTGGAAAATCAGCTCAGGTCGAATTTTGATTTTAAGGGTGTGCCCATCAGGATATTCTTCAGGAAGAAATAAAATGGTATTGTTTGGATATTTAAATAAAGCTAATATCTTTGACCACACATTTCTATCAAACAAAAACAAAGTACATGAAAAAATTATTAGCAATCCTCGCCGTAGCTGGTGTAATGACAGCCTGTAACAATGGTGACAGCAGCACTACTGCAACAGATTCTACTAAAACTGATTCTTCAACTATGACTACTCCTATGGATACGAGCAGTCATATGGATACCATGAACCACACTATGGATTCTGGTACTAACAAAATGGATACTACTAAAAAGAAGTAATTCCTAACGAAGTATTTCAACTTCTTAATACCAAAATAGCCTCTGCATAGAGGCTATTTTTATTTTAAGCTAATGATTTTTTTCTCAATAGTTTTTGTTTAAGCTGGCTTATTTTATCCTTGAAAGCGTCAAGCTCCCTGTGCTGATCATTGATAAAAGAATTTTCCTCAATTTTTCCAAGTACCTGGTTCATTTCACGGGAGGTATCGTAAACCATCTTCCTGAACTCGTTACTATAATCTTTTTCCCTGCTTGCATAAATGCCTTTAGCCATCCACGTTTTTGTTCCTGCGGCATTAGAAAATAGCATTTCAATTTTAGATTCATTGAATCCGCCTGCATCTACATTATGAATTTCCATGAGAGAAGCAAGCCCATGCTTTATTTTTTCTGCTTCATATTCAGCACCCTTTGTTCTGTAATATTCATGTACATCATCCCAATCATTGAAATCGTTTTTCACTTTATCTTTCAATAGATCCACATCGTCTTTTAATAACAATTGCCCTCCAATATTTAACCATAATTTTCTTTCACCTGAAGTTTTTAATTCATTTCCAAGCTCATTTATATTGCTGATATTTTCTTTTTCCAAAAGCTTTACCAATTGAAGGGTGCCATAATAGCTGATCAGCTCCTCGAAAAGTCCGTATGCCTGTAAGACCTTAATGATCTTTGTTTTCCTTGAAGTGTTTTCAAAACAATCGGCCACAATTTCAAGCTGTGCTACAAGCGGGTCTTTTGTTTTTAATAAGTGCTTTCCCGAACTGATCATATCGTCTTCAGAGAAAGTTTTTTTACCATGTTGCTGAAGCAGGTAGGCTTTGCCGGTATAAAGTTCCATGATTCTCAATGAATCAAACATTTCATTGATGCTATCAGGCGCCAGGTAGTCGTATTCTAACAACTGGGTTTTATCTGTTCGCTTGTCCCGGTCTACATATTTCCATGCATTACGGGCCAGCGCATACATATTATACATGAACCAATAGCCAGGCATGATGATCAGTTCATCCTTGCTTACATCATTGCTTACTAAAGAAAAAGGAATAGAAATGTTCAGTTCTGCAGGATAGTCGCCTTTTGCAAGGATGGTAAAACTGGCAAACTTTGAGTTATGTTTCAAACTTACGCATAGCCCTGGCCAGAATCCACGACCCGCAACAATTTCACCATCAGGGCTTCTTGAATTATGATTTGATCCTATCGTTGCGCCGGCTGCAATATTACTTTGACCCATTACCACTGCTGCGCATAAAAAAGAATTATTATGGTGTTGTTCGTGGGTAGGAAATATGAGTGAATTCAAAACTTCGCAACAGGAAATAGTTGCATTACTTCCCAGGAACGAGTTGATCAGTCTTGCTCCATATTTTAACTGTGAATGTGATGCCATGATAAAGCGTACAGCCTTCACACCATAAAATATCCTGCAGCCAAACCCGATAATCCCGTTCACCAGTTCACAGCCTTCACCAATTTGCGTAGCTCCTTCTTCAGGATCTGAGTTTATCGTGAGGTTCTTTAATTTATTTGCACCTTTTAAATAGGCATCACTACCTATCCATACATCCTTAATGATCTTGCAATTTTTTATTACGGTACGATCACCGATTTTACCGTAGTACCCTCTTTTCTTATTGAATTTTTTTTCAGTGAATTCTATAAACCTGTTCAGCAACGTTTCATCATCCCTGTATTTCGACCACAGGTAAGCATCACCAGGCAGCATCCCATTAAAAGGGATAACACGCCGGCCGCCATTTTCATTGCAGAGTTCCAGCCAGACCCTTACACTTTCATCTTCATCCTCTTTTAAAATTCCATTTCCAAACTTGGCATGATCGGTAGTTACGAGTTCATTCACATTTACTATGATCACTTCATTCCCGATGATATAGTGCGAAATATAATTGCAATTCTGAATAACTACATTATCACCAAAATCGCAGCTAATTATAGTTGAGTTATATAAACCAACAGGCACCTGCAGGTCGCTAAAGCCAAGGCAATACGGCTCCAGTTTGCCAATTCTTACCAACCCGTAAAATTTACAATTTTTAACGAGCTCGGGGTTAAAGGCATCTGAAACTAAAATATTGTTCCAGTTGTCGCTCGTGTTTCCATTGCGTACCAATACTTCAATTTCGTAAGCAACCAGTTGCCGATAATCGATTCCGCTTTTATTCTGCATGTCACGCAGATAATATTCATCTTCCCCTGGCTGCAGGTATTTTTTATTCACGAAATTATAACCCAGTGTATTCAGCCTTGACTTAATTATCTCGTTACGTTCCATTGAAATTTCTTGAATGAATAAATACGACCGATTATTGACTGCCTATAATTTAATTAATATTATTCAACAGTAACACTTTTCGCCAGGTTACGTGGCTTGTCGACATCCAAACCTTTTGCCACCCCAATATGGTAAGCAAGCAGTTGCAATGGTATCACACTTAGCATTGGCGCTACTATTTCATCCGCTTCCGGAATAACAATAATATCATCCGCAAGTGTTGGCGTAACGGTGTCACCTTCTGTCATAATCGCAATTACCTTTCCTTTTCTTGCTTTAATTTCCTGCATATTGCTGATGATCTTTTCGTGATAAGAATCTTTTGTGGCAACAAAAACCACAGGCAGGTCTTCATCAACAAGTGCGATAGGTCCGTGTTTCATTTCTGCGGCAGGATAACCTTCAGCATGTATGTACGAGATCTCTTTTAATTTTAATGCGCCCTCCAGCGCAACAGGGAAATTATAACCACGTCCGAGATAGAGAAAATCTCTTGCATCTTTATACTTCTCTGCAAGTTTTTTTATCTGGTCATCTGTTTTTAAAACGGCTTCCACTTTTTCCGGAATATCAGCCAATTCCTGTGCAAGTTGCTGATACCGTTCTTTTGTTATCGTTCCTTTTTCTAAACCGATTTTTAATGCTGCCATGGTAAGTACGGCAAGCTGGGCTGTAAAAGCTTTCGTACTTGCCACACCAATTTCAGGGCCCGCATGTGTATAAGCACCTGCATGCGAAACACGGGCGATGGAAGAACCCACTGCATTAACGATACCGATAATTATTGCACCTTTTTGTTTCGCATTTTCAATCGCTACTAAAGTATCCGCAGTTTCGCCGCTTTGCGAGACGGCGATAATAACATCTCCTTCATGAATAATAGGATTGCGATACCGGAACTCTGATGCGTATTCAACTTCAACAGGTATGCGGCATAGTTCTTCAATTATATATTCTGCCACCAGGGCGGCGTGCCAGCTTGTACCACAGGCGATGATCATGATCCTGTTCGCATTTATGATCTTATCAGCATATTGCTGAATGCCGCTCATCGTTATCGTACTTTTTTCAGTATCGAGTCTTCCTCTTAAACAATCATATATAGTCGTGGGCTGTTCAAAAATTTCTTTCAACATGAAATGGTCATATCCGCCTTTTTCGATTGCGGCCAGTTCCATATCCAGTTTAGTAATGAATGGTGTTTGATTTTCATTACCGAGATTTTTTAAAATGAGTTCATCGGGTCTTACAATGGCGATCTCGTAATCATTTACATACACTACTTCTTTTGTGTATTCAATAATAGGAGAAGCATCTGATGCAAGAAAGTGTTCACCTTTCCCGATCCCGATAACAAGAGGACTTCCTTTTCTTGCAGCAATAATAGTATGCGGATCATCTTTGTCTATCAGGAGGATGCAATAGGCGCCCACAATTCTTTTTAATGCTATCCGCACCGCTTCCTCCAGTGGACAATTATTATTTTTTTTGATGTCTTCAATGAAGTTCAATAACACCTCTGTATCGGTATCACTTTTAAAATTATATCCTTTGGCTAAGAGGTCTTTTTTGATCTTAGCATAATTTTCAATAATGCCATTATGGATCATAGCGATCTGGCCGCTTTGAGATAAATGCGGATGTGCATTCCTGTCATTGGGTTCACCATGCGTGGCCCAGCGGGTATGGCCGATCCCGATATGGGCATGCATATTAGTCCCGATCATGTTTTCTTCCAGTTCGGCAACTTTGCCTTTCTTTTTATAAACATTCAGGTCGCCATCAAGTAATGCAACACCAGCGCTGTCGTATCCACGATATTCAAGCCTTTTGAGTCCTTTCAAGATCACGGGGTATGCCTCACGGGGCCCGGTATAACCGACTATTCCACACATAGAAAAGTATTAATTGAGTTGCAATATCTAATTTTTTATCAATTTGCAGTTGTAATTCAAATTTAACGCCATTAAGAAATAGTCCCATGGATTTTAATTGTTCAAACGAATATGTGCTTGAGGATGAAATGGTATTGTTACGGCCCATGCTTGCTGAAGACTACGATCTGCTACTGCCTTACGCATTAAATGAGCCTGGTACGTGGAAATATTCGCTCATTTCAGCAGCGGGAGAAGAAGGTTTAAGAAATTATATGACCATTGCACTGAATGCAAGAAACAAAGGTGAAGAATATCCCTTTATTGTCTATGATAAAAGATCGAAAAAATATGCGGGAAGTACGCGTTTCTATGATATTAATAATTCGTTTAAAACCGTTCAGTTAGGTTACACCTGGTATGGAAAAGACTTCAGGGGAACAGGGCTTAACAAACATTGCAAATACCTTATAGGTGAATTTGTGTTCGAAAAATTAGGTTTTGAACGATTAGAATTGCGGGCCGATAATGAAAATGAAACAAGCATTGCTGCGATGAAATCGATCGGCTGTAAAGTTGATGGCATATTACGCAAAAATATGCCGAAGCCAGAGGGGCAGGAAGGACGGAGAGATTCTATTGTACTAAGCATTTTAAAAGAGGAGTGGTTTGGCGGTGTGAAA
>JAQBNK010000027.1 GCA_028288595.1 Chitinophagaceae bacterium | reverse complement strand
GTAAGTGTATATTTATATCATTTCTTTTTTTGATAGCGATCGCAGGAGCTAATGCGCAAACATTTGATCCATTCAGTTTGTTTGGAAAAGGTAATCCCCTTAAGCTTTCCGGTGGATGGAATTCCTCCTTATTGTATAATTATGCTTCTCATAATGCAGGGGGTTCAAATCCGTTCACATATGTAATAGGAGGTAATCTCAACCTATTTTTTAAAGGCATTAATATACCTATCGATGTTACTTATTCAAATGGCCAGTTTTCGACCAGGTTTCAACCGATTCCATTTAATAAAGTGGCGATTCATCCGCATTATAAATTTGTTACGCTGCATGCAGGATCAATCGCTCTCGCATTTTCACCGTATACCTTGAATGGTTTTCAGTTCAATGGGGCAGGAGTAGAATTAGCGCCTGGAAGATTGAAAGTAATTGTTCTGGGGGGCAAATTTTTAAAAGGCAGTGGCGACTATAACCTCGATCCCGAAGCACCGCCTACGTTTAGCAGGTTTGGTAAAGGACTTTCAGGCACTTATAAATTTGAAAACCTTACCGTAGGAGTAAATGTGTTTCATGCCAAAGAGGCTGCTGCTTCAGCTTTCAATATTCCGGTAGAACAGGCGGTCAAACCGAAAGAAAACCTCGTTACGAGTGTTGTCTTCAATGGAACTTTTTTTCAAAAACTAAATGCATCCGGAGAGTTAGCAAACAGTTTTTTAACGGATGATATTACTTCTCCTTTGGCCTATTCCGGAAAGAAAGGAGTGTTGGGATCGCTGATGCATGCAAATGGTGCCTCAGCGAACAGGACAGCTATGAACTTAAAAATGGCCTATTCACTTAAGGTTGTTAATCTTGGATTGAGTTATGAAAAAGTAGATTTTAATTACCAGACAATGGGTTCTTTATATACTACCAATGGTTTTGAAAATTCAGGCATTACATTCGGATTCCCCCTGTTTAACGGTAAACTGAATATGAGCTCCCAGGTGGGTTTGCAAAATGATCTCGTTGATGATACCGCTTTCAGTCAGAAATCCGGAAGATTGTCAACCGCTTTTAATATTTCCTATACACCAACACAAAAATTATCTTTTAGTGCTTCCTATAATAATAATAAGAATATTACCAACTTCAAAAACCTGAACAATATTGCTACGCTAAATAACATTGTTCCATTTTATCTTGATTCGCTAAGATTGGTGCAGTTAAATACCAATGCGAACGTAACCGCCAATTATCAATTATTAGCAACTGCTGAAGAAAACCGAACCATTAATGCAGCCTACTCTTTCCAAAAAGGAGATCAGAAACAAGGAGATTATTTTGTAGATGAACAAGGATCAAAATTTCAGAATGCATCAATTAACTTATTCACCGTGTATCCTAAAAGACAAGTAAAATGGAATGTAAGTATAAATTATACTTCTGTTATCCAGGGGAACGCGAATAATAATTCTACAGCTTATGGGGTAAGCTTCAATTTTGGAAAAAAGTTTTTTAATAAGACTGTGGGTGTTACGATGGGATCAGGATACAACACAACAAAAACTGTAGCTGATAATCTCAGGGTGAACGTTGCTAATTTCAAAACTACTGTTTCTTATATATACCTGAAGAAGCATGTATTTAATCTGAATTGCCTTTTTCAAAACCAGGCTAAATCAAGTATTAAGGTACCTGCTTCCGGTAATACAACAGCTGCAACCTCCTTAACCTATAATTACAATTTTTAGTATGCCATTCAATAAAAAAATATTTTCTTTTATTATTACGCTTTTTGGTCTGTTTGCGAATGTTTGCGGTCAGAATAATATCAATTACCCGGTATCTGTCACGCCCGTTATTTACCCCCCATATCCTTCTTCCATACTTTTCATCAATAATTCAACGGTACCCAATATCTATCTTACCATCACCAATAAATCTTCTAATGCATCTATACTAAATGTCTTGTTGAATGTAAGTATCAAAACAAATAGTTTTACGGCTCAGTCAAAACCGAATACTTTTTCCACACCTATCACACTCGTAGGCAATTCGCCAACACGGATAACTAACCTTGATATTACATCTCTATATAGTTTTTCCAACTTAACCGGTGTTACCCTGGCTCAGTTTCAGGGTACTTTTCCGCAATCTACAATTGTATTCAGTTTTGTTTTATATGATGCAGCAACCAAAAGGCAGGTAAGCCAGGTTGTAGATTATAGTGTTACGTATACTGTCAACAATCCCCCTATCACATCTATGCCGGCTGATAAATCTGTTCAGGTTGAACAAGGGATACAGAATCTTTTGTTTCAATGGCAGCCGCGTCAGGCCACATCTTCAAATGGTGTACAGTATATTATACAGATAGCGCAACTTTTATCTGATAAACAAGATCCGCAAACCGCATTTTATAATTCGAGTAACGTATTTTTTACAGACAGCACGCTGCTGACGAATTATTATTATGGTTCAAAGAACCCTCAATTGCTCACAAATAAAACATATGCATGGCGGGTTCAGGCAAAGCCCATTGATAATGGTGGATTTACCAGCACTACTTTTGTAAATAACGGGTACAGCAATGTATCATCATTTTCTTACTCGGCGCCCTGCAAACAACCTGCACAAGTTCAGACTGAAACAATTGATTCAGTTAATGCAAAAGTATCATGGACTTCCTTTACAGATAACCAAACATTTGCAGTTCTGTATCGCAAACAGGGACAGCTTAACTGGATAACGCAAAATGTACCGCTTACTTCCCCAAGCGGAATCAAGCTCGTACAATTAGAGAAGGCTGCCAGTTATGAATTACAGGTACAGGGCACCTGTTATGCTGGCATATCTGCATTATCTGACATTGTAAAATTTAAAATGCCAACACCTCAGGCTGTTATCGACAAAACGGCAACGGTTGCTGCGGCGCAACCCCAAAGTATAAAAGCGGTGTGTGGACAGGTCCCACCAGCTAAAGCCCTTATTTCTGAGGCCTTGTCAAGTTTGAAAGAAAATGATGTTATCAAAGCAGGCGATTACAGCATCGTGGTGGGCAGTGGGGTAAGCGGAGGCGGAGGTATGTTTTCCGGCAGCGGAACTGTAGACATATGGCTCGCCGGTCATGTGTTTAAAACTAAAGTGAGTTTTACACAGGTAAAAGTCAATAAAAATTACGAAGTAATTGATGGCGCTATTAATCTTTCAACCCGGTAACAATCCCTTTAAAGAATAATCAATGAAACCTCTTTTTATAAAAATAGTATTGGTTCAAATTCTACTCACCTGCTTCTGTAATGCATTCGGCAATGAAAAGAAAAATGGGATAAAGCATTCACTTGAAAATGGGAAACATATACAAAAAGGTTCTCACCTTAACCAGGGTAATATTGCACTAAATAAAAATAAAGTTTCAGAAATTATTTTTGATGAAAAAGCTGCAGCAGCATCGGATAAAACCGTTCGTGATTCAATTGACAATACACTCAGAGCTATCGCCACCAATGGAGCCTGGATTGATAATATAACTGACAATATGAATGTGGCCGCACCTTTCGGTATGCATAAATTAACCGGCGGCACTACTTATGATATCGCGTTTTCAAGTATCAGCTTTCTTAAAACCGGGGCAGTAGCCAGGGTGTTTGCCAGGTGTATCACACCGCAGAAGTCAGCCACTGCCAGCACGAAAACACTTTATTTTGCCGGGAATGTTTCACTTGCGAGAGGAGGTGGTGTTATATCTGATGGTAAACTTTTTTTAGTTGGAAATGATGTAGTATCCGCAGGTGATCAATGGAGTTTGTCTTTAAATGGAATCACACCTGGTGCAACCGGCTCAACCGGATCTTCTTCCTATTTTAAATTTGATTGTTCAGGGTTTACAGAATTGGGTATCAATGGAACGGTAACGCTCAGTAATAAATATACTGTAGTGGACCCTAAAACTTTTAAACCACTCACATCAGCTTCTGTTTCTGCACCCGTAGTTACGGCCCTCTCAAAATGGGATGATTTATATGCAGAGAATTTAAAATTTTCAGGATCATTCATTAGTAAGGATATTCCAGGATATGTTTTCAGCATCACCACTGCCACGCTCGATTTTACTGATTCTAAAAATCCAACCGGGGATCCAATTAAAAATTATATAACCAGTGTACAAAGTGTTTTGCCGAATACATGGAGAGGGTTGAACATCACAGGTATTGATGTGTACCTGCCAAAATATTTTAATGCAGTTAATGCAACAGACAATGCCAAAATCAGTGGAACATTTGCGGCGATAGATGATAATGGCTTTTCCATTAAGATATCGGGAAGTAATATTCTGGATATCAAAAAAGGAAGTGCCAATGGCTGGCCCGTAAGTATTGACAAATTCGAACTGGACATACAGAAAGGTGTCATTGCAAAGGGAAATTTTTCGGGGAAACTTGTACTGCCGATAGAAGATAAGACCAGTGACCAATCAGGCATAGGCTATACCGCCTCCCTGAACAGTGACGGCGGTTTTGATGTAACCCACGGGGAGATCAATGGTATCAAGGCAGATATGTGGAAAGGATATCTGTTAGTGGATCCTGCCTTTGATCTCACATTAATTGTCAAGGATAATAAACTCCTGCCAAAAGTTAACTTGTCGGGAAAATTCAGTTTTTCTTTTAACGGGGGTAAACTAGATCCCATTCCTAAGAAAGAGGAGGCTAAAAAATCCAAAGTCAGTTTTGCAATAGACGATGCCAGTTTTGAAGAATTGGTTTTACAAACGGAAGCTCCATTCATGGCGGTTAAGTCAATGGGTGCTGCTTCTCAATTGCAGATAGGGGGCTTTAGTGCAGATGTGAGTGTGGAATACCAGGCTAAGCGGCCTGTAAAAAATGACGCCAACGCAGAATATTCCTGTTTGCATTTCGATGCAAATGTGCAGCTAATGGATGGTAAAATAGGAGGAGGAACAGGCTTTGATATTTATAGCAGGTACGATACGGCAAAACGTGAATGGAAATATGATTCATACAAATTAACCCAGATAAAGATCAATGCCGAATTTGGTAAAGTTTCCTTTGACGGCACCCTGGATTTCATGAACGATTCCATTTATGGAAAGGGCTTTAATGGGGTAGTGAAATTGAAAGTATCTACTATAGAAGTGAAGGCTGGTGCAATGTTCGGCAATAAATACAACAGTGACGGGTCTTCGTTTTCATACTGGAATGTTGATGCGTATGCGAAGGGACTAAACATCAAACTGTTTAACATTATCGAAATACAGGGTTTCAGTGGGGGCGCCACCTATAGAATGGATCCTGTTCCACCCGATAACGAACATCCGATTACCGCATCCGGCGTTTCTTATATTCCAAATGAAAGCTCATTTTTGAGGCTGCGGGCCGGTGTATTTCTGGCACTCGTAACAAAAACCGTTGTGTCTGGTTGGGGAGGCATTGAAATTGTATTTAATAAGAACTGGGGCGTAGATGAATTTTCTATCAGCGGGAATGCGCAGTTCTTTTCAACCGGTGTAGATGAGAAGAGTGAAAAAAACAAAATTACTCCGCTAACAAAAGGTAACAAAACAACGCAGGCATCCCGCCTTGCAGATGCTGCTGCAAAAGCACCTCCTGTAAAAACTGTTAAAACAGTAAAGCCGGCACAAACAGTTACAGCAGCAGCGCCTAAAATTACATCCAAACCCTTAGTAGATAAAACCGGTAAACCGCTTACTACCAAAAAAGGCAAGCCGCTGGTTTCTAAAACCACGGAGAAAACCACGGCAACTGCATTTAAAGACAAATCAGGAAAAGCCCTGTTAGACAAAAACGGGAAAGCGATTCAAACAACTACGGCCACCAAGACTACAAGCCGTGCTGCTACAACGAAATCCGGTAAACCAATATTGGATCCGTCCGGTGACCCTATCATGGTTAACACAACCCGTAAAACAGTCACTATTCCTGTTCTGGACGACAAAGGTAAACCTGTACTGGATGATAAGGGCAACGCCACTTTTGAAACCCAAGTACAACTGATTCAACCGAAAGTTTTAAAAGATAAAAAGGGTAATCTCATATTGGATAAAAAAGGAAACCCGGTTATAAAATATAAAGTAAAAAACAAAACTAAAAAACAGGGCGAAGTAGAAGAAGAAAAAGAAGATGATGATGATGAACTGGAATATGTTGAAGGAAGTGGGGATGATCCTGAAGTAGAAGCTGACAAACCTAATGCGGCAGATGAGCTAACGAATGAAATTTCCGATGTCCTGGAAGAAGGTGATAATGCTGAACTTACTGATGTTTCCCAGCAATTGTTAATTGCCAAACAAGACATGGAAACCGCAGATAGAGAAAGAAAAATTGCGCTTAAAAATCAACATGGACCCGATTCTTTGGTGGCTCTTCTCACGGAAATCATACATAATACGCAATCGAGCGGCGATGGTAACTATCAGAATATCCCGGTACAAAATCATAACATTTTCAGAAGTTACCTGAATGATGCTGATAAAGTTGCATGGCCAAAGGTTTGCGAAATACTCAATATTCCCTATAATACCATTGATATTACCAGTACGAAAAAAGGCAACTACAGTATACCTACAGCTACCCGGATACAAAAAGTAAAAGATTCTGTTTTTGCTGATAAAAATGCGGCATTACTGCTTACGATCCCAGTCAGAAAAGAAACGAATGAACTTAAAATTACTTCTACATTATATAAGGATTGTAAGCTTTGCGCCGAACACCCGTATTCAAACATGGTGAGATGCAAAATTGGTACGGATACAGCTAAGAACAGGGTTATGATTAATGACTGGAAAAAGAAAAGGGATAGCCTGACTGCTGTTTTAGCGGTTTTGGAAGAAAGGCTTACCAAGTTGAGTGATAGCGCTAATTTAATTTATGATGTCTATGATATACTGAGCGATCAATGGGATATTGCAAAAAAGGGTAAGAGTAATTTGATCAGCAGCATAAAGACTGAAATGATTTATTATAATGAAATAGCCAATAAAAGAAACAATTTGGTTGATTCATTAGACAGGTATTCTAAAAATGTAGCAACGCCTTTGGATAATATCGCTACCAGTAAGACAGCTATATACAATGAAAAATTGAGTACCTATAATACCGTACTCACCAAATTCAATAACCTCGTCACAATCAGCGAAGCCGCAAGTACTGCTCAAAAGGCTAAGGGACCGAGGGTTAAACTGGCAACCGGGGTTGTACTTACTGCAGCGGAAAAGGCATTGATAAAATCTTCCGATTCACTTAATGCATTGGCTGCTACTTTACAGGATAACCTCAATAAACTGGCCCTCGCAGAGTCGGCAGAGAAAATAAAACAGGATACGGCCGTCAAATCTGCCATGTCAAGCGCTTTAACCGCTGCCAATGCCAAAGTTGCCCAGCTAAAATCAAATCCTAATTCACAGGAGTATAAAGACGCTTTGCAATTACAGAAAAATGCCCAAACAAACCTGGAGGCGTTTACTGCGCAGTTACAACAGGACAGCTCAGTGTTCAGGCAGGACAGTGCTTTGATTTCAGAAAATATCCTTTCTAACAATGGCGGACCTGTTATTACGGTAACACCCGAACAGCGCTATTACGTTAATAAAAAATATACTACTACTGTCTCTGCTGCACCTTCGGGAAGTACACTGCCCGCAGCATTTTTTATGGTTAACAATCCGGATGCTGCGTCTCTGAAAATATATAACCACAAGTCAGAATCAGAGCCACGGGTGATAACTCTATATGGCCCGGAGTATCAAAACGGAAAGTATACCTATTTGGCGCAACCCGGCCAGGATAAGTTAGATGCTGTTAAAGCAGATGCAGAGGCTTTAAAGAAAGCAAAAGAATGGTTAGACGAAGCCGATGTTGCCAAGCTTGATTCAATTGAAAAAGCGCAGCCACCGGAAAAGCGCAATGCCGTAATGCCTGTTGGAACGAGGCCCGACGGAAGCCCGCCATTCTGGGGTAATTTTTTAGCCAAGGTAGACCTCGCAAATGAGGTGCTCAGTTTTAACATGGATGTATATGCTTCTCTTGAAACCGGCAGTACTACATTGTTTGAAGGTGGAAATGAAAATAAAAGGGACGGTTCGGGAGAAATATATTACTCGAAGAAAACCTGGTATATAAACCTGGGAACGAAAGATAATCCCATGGCTTTGACCATGAATATGGGGCCTATTACCGGGAGAGCTACTACTTATTTCCAGGCAACGAATGCACTTCAAAGCGATGGTTCTGATATCGTTGTAAAACATGGCTTTGGGGTGAAAGTACAGTTAGACTGGTCTGGTGGCGGGGCGTATGCATCAATTGGTGGTGGGCTTGCCTATGATATTACGATTAAACACAAAGATGGATTTATCTGTAGCTCTACTAACCAACCAGCAGGTCTGTATGGCTGGTATGGGAAAGGTAATTTATCGGCATATCTGGCAGCTGAAGCTGGTATTAAGTTTACAGTTTTTGGTCAGAACGTTTCATTTTCTGTAATAAGCGGTAGTATCACTGCAAACCTTGAAGTGAGAGCCCCTAATCCTATATATTTTAAAGGAGCTTTGAATGTAAAATATAGTGTTGGTTGTTGCGGGTTATCGTGGAATGGTTCCTTCGATGTAAATATGGAAACCGGGACGTATTGTTCATTGGACGATAAATAATAATAATGAGAGCACTAAATGAAATCATAATTCGCGTTCCCAGCTATTGTATGAATAAAAATTATGGCAGGGTTATACTTTCTGTACTCTGTCTATGTTTTGTTCTTTCAGGTTTTGCACAAACCGGGAAGGATAATTTTGAAGTTAAACTGATAGCCTTTAAGGTAAATAATAAAGTTTACCTGCGCTGGTTTTTAGGAAATGCTACTCAGTGGCATTCGGCAAATAAACTGGGCTTTAATATTGAAAGAGCGGGAGGCATTAATGGTAGTTTTGTAAAGCTAAATAATGAACCTATTAAACCTATTTCCGAAACAGAGGCAGATAAATATGATAAGAAAAGTTCGGCCTATCAAACAATGCTCTTTGTAAACCATCAACCTGATTATTCACAACCTGATGCCGAAAAGTCAGAGGACGCTTTATATACGATGTTTATCGTGCAATCATCTTACAAAAGAGAAAATGCAATACTTGCCGGATCCTTGTTTGTAGATTCAACAATAGTAAGCGGAGTAAAATATACTTACCGCGTTAGTGTAGCAAATGTTGATGCCATAAAACAAAAACTGGCTGTATATTCTGTTCAGGAACCCAATAATATGCCTGTGATGCCTGCTTTACAAGTAGACTTTGGTAACCGGGTAGCCAATCTGAAATGGGATATAAAACCGGTGATGGGTGATTATTTTGCAGTGATAGTAGAACGTTCTGAAGATAGCGTCAATTTTACCCCGTTAACCGATCACCCCTTAATATCTAGTTTACAAGATGGCAACACTAAAGAGCCTGATCCTTCCAAGAAAATAATGCGATACCAGGATAAGGGCCTGGAAAACGATCAGGTGTATTATTACAGAATAAAAGGGACCAATATGTTCGGGATAGAAAGTCCCCCCGGTGCTGTAGTATCCGGTTCATGTTCAAATGATTTAAGCGCAGTACCAACCATACTTACTGTTGATACGCTTGAAAAGAAATTCATACTAGCCTGGTCAATGCCCGATTCGGTAAAGAAACTTGTTCGCGGGTATGAGATATGGGTGTCAAAAACAAACCTGGATTCTTCTTATCATAAAGTCCTTGAATTCCCGGTCAGAACAGATCTGAGGGCAGTGTTTGATTATAAGCCTGACCCTTCGAATTATTTCGTCATTAAAGCAATGGGAGTTAAACGGGATCAGGTAATGGAATCTGCTCCTTATCTGTATCAGTTGAAGGATTCTATTCCACCAGCTGTTCCAAAAGGATTAATTGGAACAGTTGATAACAAAGGAGTGGTGACATTAAAATGGAAAATGAATACCGAACCCGATTTTTTAGGGTATCGGATTTTCCGCTCATTTACCAACCGCAAAAGTTATGCGGTTTTAAACGGGACGCCTTTTGCTACAACGGGTTTCAAAGACACACTTTCTTTAAACCAGCTGAATTCAAATGTGTACTACAGGATTGTCGCTCTTGATAATCGATTTAATGAATCTGCCCAGTCTGATTCGATCCATATAAACAGGCCGGATACGATACCACCAGCACCAGCCAGTATTAAAAATATCGCCGTAGTTGAAAACAAATCAATACAGGTCAATTGGGCAAAAAGCTTTAGTTCTGATGTAAAAAATTATTTGTTATTCAGGAAAGATGGAACAGACAGTTCATCAGCGTGGAAACAATTGGTGGAGTTAAGTAACGGAGACACTAGCTATTTAGATAAAAACATACAGGGCGCTACTGATTATGCCTATAAAATTCAGGCGGTTGATTTTGGAAACCTGAAAAGCAATTTTTCAGCCCCATTCAATGTAAAGGTCGCAAAAGCAGATGCTAAAAATAAAGCAATCAACAACCTTAATGCCTATGTGTCTCATGACAAACAATACATCGAATTAAATTGGAGTGTTACTAAAACAGATATACAGGAATATATAATCTATCGTTCCGTAAATAATAATGATCAGGATGTCAGCTTAATTGCTACAATACCCGCTGATAAAAAAATATTTGACGACAACGATGTAAAGCTAAATTCAGTCTACACCTATTATATCAAAGCGATCTATAAAACGGCAGGGTATAGTAACATGGAAAAAATTGAAGTTGTTTATTAAAACTCAATTAGAAATTACATAACTGTCACGGGACTGACTGCCTCAAACGATTCTATGAATTGAATGTGCCGGAAGACTTTTTTAAACGGGATCAGTTAGCCAGGCTGGGCTGTTCTCTTCATTGTATCTCTTAACCATGAGTCATTTTTTGTGAAGTTTGCTTATGGACCTTCTATGTTAAGTTTAATATAATGTAAAATATTATTTACATTTTTGCCTATATTTGTAAATTATATTTATCATTATGACTGACAAAAAAGGAAGGCTCATACCTTCTCTAAAAAAGATTTTAGAAGAATTGGGGGAGAATATAAAACTGGCCCGGCTGCGCAGAAAGCTATCGGCAGAGCAAGTAGCAGAAAGAGCCAATATTAGTCGCCCTACCTTGCTTTCTATAGAGAAAGGAACTCCGGGGGTTGCCATGGGTGCTTATGCCAGGGTATTATTTGTCCTGGGTTTAGAAAAAGATCTCTTACAATTAGGAATTGATGATGCATTAGGCAGAAAGCTTCAGGATGCTGAATTGGTAGTTAAAGAAAGGGCACCAAAGAAAGAAAAATAGCCATGGCGAATACTAAAAAAGAAATACGGGTTTTTGCCCATTGGCAAGGCTTGGATGGGCCTAAAGAAATGGGTAAGCTTACTGCCACTTCAGCTAAGGGTAAGGAAACTTTTGCTTTTGAATATATGGAGGACTGGTTAAAGTCAGGTTTTTCACAAATGATCGATGCTGATCTGCAGATGTATTCAGGTGCTTATTATCCAAGAGATGATAAAACGAACTTCGGTGTGTTTCTCGATTCTTGTCCCGACAGGTGGGGTAGAATTTTGATGCAACGAAGAGAAGCCGTGATAGCTAAACAAGAAAACCGTCCTCCAAAAAAACTACTGGAGTCTGATTTTTTATTGGGTGTCTTTGACTCTCACCGGATGGGTGCATTACGTTTTAAAGTAGATGCTGATGGTCCTTATCTGAACGATAATAAAGAGATGGCATCACCACCATGGACTTCACTTTCCGAATTGGGACAAGCCAGTATAAAGTTTGAAGAAGATAACACAGATGATCCAGAATACCTCAAATGGCTGAACATGCTCATTGCTCCTGGTTCTTCACTGGGAGGTGCAAGACCTAAAGCAAGTGTAATAGATAAGAACAATGGCCTGTGGATTGCGAAGTTCCCAAGTAAGAATGATGAGAAAGATGTAGCGGCATGGGAAATGGTAGTAAACGAATTAGGAAGTATGGCTGGCATCCGGGTAGCAGAAGGAACGGTAAAAAAGTTCAATAATAAATACCATACCTACCTTACAAAAAGATTCGATCGTGTCAATGGTGAAAGAATTCACTTCGCATCTGCTATGACACTTTTAGGACATAAAGATGGAGAAGATGCTGGTGCAGCTGGTTATCTTGAAATAATAGAATTTATAACAAAACATGGTGCACAGGCACAAGAAGATCTTCATGAATTATGGCGCAGGATCGTTTTCAGCATTTGTGTCAGCAATACGGATGACCATCTAAGAAACCATGGCTTTATCTTAACATCAAATGGGTGGATTTTATCCCCAGCTTATGACATCAATCCCAATGAATATGGTGTTGAATTATGTTTGAACATAACAGGGGATAATAACGCTCTTGATCTCGATCTTGCTTTGGAAATAGCTGACTACTGCAGACTAAAACAGGAGGAAGCAAAAAGCATAATAACCGGGATACAAAAAGTTATAGCTACATGGAGAAAAAGAGCGATTCACTATAAGATTTCGAAAGCAGAGCAAGAAAGAATGGAATATGCTTTTCGGTTGAGTGTCTAGGTTCAAATGATAGGATAGGCTATATCGGCGGCCATAACTTTAATCCTTATTGATATTTCTGACTCGATGCCTTTTCAGGTTGAGACACTCTTAAAGACACCATGATTATTTAGTTTAATCCTTTGTACTGAACAGCAGTATGTAATAATTATATTAAGTGGTCTCGTCAGGAATCGAACCTGAATCCAGGGCTTCGGAGACCCTTATACTATCCATTGTACTACGAGACCGTGATACCCGAATGGGGGCTGCAAATGTAATGTTTAGCTGCCAAACGAACTTATGTTACTGCTGAAGATCTTTACTGCGATGGCAAGCAGGATCACGCCGAAAAATTTTCTTACAGCAATCAGCCCGCCCTGGCCAAGCAAACGTTCAATTTGCCTTAGCAACCGTAGAACTGCGTAAACAATGACGAGGTTAATAAGTATACCGGCTAAAATATAGCCCTCATCATAATTTGCTTTTAAAGACATGATCGTAGTTAGGGTTCCGCTGCCTGCAATGATGGGAAAAGCGATGGGCACCATTGCTCCGGATGTTGTTCCTTTTTCGCCCTTAAATATTTCATGACCCAGTACCATTTCAAGACCTAGTAAAAAAATTACGACAGACCCGCCAACAGCAAACGATTTTATATCCAGTCCTAAAATATTAAGGAATTCTTTTCCAATAAAAAGAAAAACGATCATTAATCCCCCTGATATTAAAGTTGCCTGGAGCGAACTGAAATCGCCCATCCTGGTTTTAAGAGAAATAAGTAAAGGGATAGAGCCAATAATATCGATAACGGCGAATAGCGTAAAACTAACTGTAAGTAATTCTTTCAGTTCCCAGTTCATTGGTGGTGTTTAATGCAAAGAAAAAGAATATGAAACAAGGAAGGGAAGAATATTGAACAAGGAATTTTTAATAACGAATGGGATACCAATATATGGAGACTCTCAATTCGACAGTCAAAATTCCGTGTTCCTTATTCAATATTTTCTTCTCTTTAAAAGTTAACCGACAATCCTGCATTTATGATAAAAGGAATGCTGTTGTATCCCCTGATGTCAAAGAATTTCGTGTTAGTTATATTTTGAAGGTTAGCAAAAAATTTCAGGTTGCTGTTATAGATATATTCTCCGTACCCATTCAAAATAAAATAACTATCCAGTTTGATATCGGGTCTTAGATATCCTCCAACGTCATAACGGCTGCTTACATATTTTGCCGAGATTGAAAAAGATAAAGATGGCAGGGGTTGAACCACAACAGTAAAATTGATATTATGTGCCGGTCTTCGCAAAAGATAGTTGTATGTAATCGTGTCTTTGTTTGTCGCACGATTTTGATTAGTCTCTTTCGGTGATAACCAGGTATAATTAGCATTAACACTGATGGCATTTGTTAGCCGGGCATTTGCTTCCAGTTCAATCCCCTTTACTTTTTGTTTGATATAATTGAAGTATTTGAAAGTCGAGTAATTGTAATCAATCCCATTATCAATTTTCCTGTCAAATAAAACAAGCCGTGTGTTTATCTTTTTATTTTGAAGCGAAATACCTGCCTCATAATTCAACGATGTTTCTGCTTTAAGATCCTTGTTGCCACTGTACTGGTCATATACCTGGAAGATGCTTGGCGCTTTAAACCCGCTGGAGATACTTCCGAAAATTCTGGCATGCTCGGAAAACAAGTAAGAAGGATTAAACGTAAATGTGCTGTTAGTTCCATACACGGAATGTTTGTTTATTCTTCCGCCAGCTTCAATATTTAATTTTTCATTTAGCAATTTAAAAATGACAGAAGCATAAACTGCTTTTTGATTAAGTGATGTTGTTGGGAAGGGAGGCGGTTTGTATGGACCAAATGAACTTACAGAGAAATATCGCTGGTTATAATCTGAATACCTGTAATCAATTCCCGCAATTAATATCATTCCTGTCCCGAGGTTTGCATTACCATATAATTCAGCAAACTGGCTCTTACCGAAGTATTCATTATCCTCGAACCAGGTGCTGGTTTTATGAATACTGTCGTTCAGGTAATGCCTGGATAATTCATTGTGTTGATAGTTTCCATTAATAGTAAAATGAGCTTTTTTAAAAATAAATCCGGCTCCTGATGTAAACATTTTATTGTTGATGTTATAATCACGATCATCTTTAAAAATGCCTGCATCAATACCTGCTTTATACTTGCTGAAAAGAGCGAAGGTTTTAAAACTAAGCGCAGTTGTTGCCTGGTAAACTAATTGACCATTTAGCACATCACCATCGTAGGAGTCATTATCAAAATTATTTTTCCCGGTACTGTCATATGCAGAAGAGAACCCGCCTGTATGCAATCGTGCATACCTGGCAGTGTAGGTCAGCTTATTTTTTTTGCCATACAACTGTAAATTAGATTTAAGTGTCCCGTAGTTGCCAGCACTAACAGTAGCCTGGACATTCACGGGTTTTTGAATATTTTGTTTGATGGTAATAATATTCACAACGCCTGCAATAGCATCAGAACCATATAATGTTGACTGGGCGCCTTTACAGATCTCAATTCTTTCCACGTTGTCGAGAGAAAAAAGATTCACGTCAAATTCATTATTAATCATCGAAGGGTCACTGACAGGAATTCCATCCATCAATATTAATGTTCTTCCAGACGATGCTCCCCGCATGTAAACGGTTTGTACACTGCCCGCATTATTGTAAGCGCCATTTACAACAAGACCTGCCTGTTCATTTAAAACCTGTGCAACCGTTTTACCAGCGCTTTTTTCAAGTTGTTCTTTTGTGATTACCGTGATAACCTTACCCGTGGTGCTTTGCTTTTGCGGGTATTTGTTTGCGGTAACGATAAGAGGATCGGGAATTTTTCCCTGCATCGTGTCGCTTTGTGCGAACGTGATCGTGGCAGCCAGTATGGACACTGCCAGTGTGATTGTTTTGCTCATAATCATTTTTTTTGATTACGAGCTTTCGATAATGATGATTCAGAAATGAAATGACTTCGTGAACGCAAAGACCATTTGCATCTCCGGCTTTTCACCCGAAAGCTCAGTGATTAAATAAATATGGTATTGGCAGGTCTTCTGGCTCGTTCACTTACTGATGCCTTCCCGTCGTTAAACAGTGGCGATGAAAATCAGCAGCCGTGAAAATTTCACGTAAAGAATCTACAGCTACGGGGATAGCGCCGGAATTACACCGGACTTCCCTTTTAATCCCGTCCTGAGGGCGGGAACCAATTCCGGGGCAAAAATATTAGTAACAGGATTGTTTAGCTAAACTTTTTATGCACTTTATTTTTTTACCCCTGAATAAAGGCGACTCATTTATTTTATCTTCCCCGGGTAAATCCAAATGCAGCGAAATACAATGTGACCGTTAAGAAATAAAATGCCCGAATGAAATCAACCCAAAAGCTGAACCTGTTTTCTTTCACCATGATCGTTGTGGGACTGGTGATAGGAATGGGAATTTTTAGAACAGCAGCAACAAGCGCTAAAGATGCCATTGCACCTTCTGTATATTTCACTGGCTGGTTACTTGGCGGATTCGTTGCGCTGTGCGGCGCGCTGACTTATGCTGAAATAGGGAGCCGTTATCCTGTAACGGGTGGATATTATAAAGTGTTTTCCTACGCTTATCATCCCAGCATTGCATTTGGAATTAATTGCATTATTCTTATTAGTAATGCTGCGAGTTTAAGTGCAGTCGCCCTGATAGGAAGCGGGTATATCACTAAATTATTTCCTTCTTATGGATTAAACGACGTTCATAAAGCGCTGATCAGCTGTGTAGCCATCTTAATTTTCTATTTTATTAACCTGATGGGATTGAAGATGAGTGCAAAGGCACAAAACTTTTTAATGATCATTAAGATCGGGATGATCGTCGTTTTGATATCGGCTCTTTTCTTTCCGCAACATTATGCGGTTCAGCAAGCGGTAACGACTACCGCAAACCCGGTGGACTGGATACAAAGCCTGGGCATTAGCCTTATTGCTGTTTCATTTACTTATGGCGGGTACCAGCAGACGATTAATTTCGGCAATGAAGTAACCAAACCCGCCCGGAATATTCCAAGAGGCATTTTCATTGGGATCACCATTATTATCCTGCTGTATCTCCTGGTGAATATGAGCTACTACAATATTGTTGGCTTCAATAACATGAAGGGTGAAAAAGAAATTGCTTACGTAGTGATCAATAAAGTTTTTGGTAAACAGAGTGCTGATATTTTTTCTTTCTTTTTGTTCTTCGGCGTGTTGGCTTATGTAAATGCTTTACTAATGAGCAACCCGAGGGTTATGTACGCAATGAGTGATGAGGGTACGCTCCCGAAAATATTTTTAAAGCACAATGAAAGAACAAATGTGCAAACGGTATCCTTAACAGTCTTTGCGGCCATGTGTATAATTATTTTATTTTTTGCACAGACCTTTGATAAAATATTAAACTTCACCATTTTTCTTGACTGCTTCGGTATGGTAGCAAGCAGTGCCACCATTTTCATTTTAAGAAAGCGTACGAAGCACCTGGATAATACCGGTATTTATAAAATGAAATTGTTCCCTTTGTTCCCGCTCATTTTTATTGCCGCCTATGCTTTTGTCGGGATTAGTATCGCGATAAAGGACTGGTCAACAGCAGCAACAGGTATCGGGGTATTATCTGCATTCATGATCATTTATTTTTTATTTCGCCGAAAAACAAGCACTCATGTTCAAGCTTAATAAATAGGGGGCAGGAAAGCACAGTCTTTGACGATCTTAACGGCCATAAGGCCTTGAAATCAACAACTACCGAAACGCTGCCGGCTTTGAGATACAATTATCAGGTGAATAGTTTATTTTTCCGTTCATCTAAATTTATTACCGGAACTGCCGGTGTTCATTATTTTTGTTAATATGAGAAAACGACTACTGGTTTTGCTATTTTCAGCATTGCCATTCTGCCTTTTTGCACAGGATAAATGGGATCTGCGCCGGTGTGTTGAATACGCCATGAAAAATAATGTATCTGTGCGGCAGGCAGATATACAGGCCAGGATTGCCGCCTTACAGGTTAAACAGGCTCAGTTGAATCAATATCCAAATGCCAGTTTATCAAGTAATATAGGTTTGCAACTGGGTCGCTCTATCGATCCCACAACCAACCAGTTTACCACTACCCAATTGATTTACAATAGTTTTGGATTGAACGGCGGGGTGGAAGTGTTTAACTGGGGACGTCTGAAAAACCTGAGGTCCGCGGCAGGTTTTAATGCACGGGCCGCGCTGGCTGATATAGAAAAATCAGCTAACGATATTGCATTGACGGTAGCGACATATTATTTACAGGCACTCGCTGCAAGGCAGCAGATTGACATTGTACAGATCCAGATAGCACAAACACTTTCGCAGTTATCCGTTACACGCAATAAAGTAAATGCCGGCTCATTGCCAGAACTTAACCTGGCACAGACCGAGGCGCAGCTTGCTACAGACAGCTCTAATTTCATAACCGCTCAATCAACATACAGGCAGAATCTTTTAGCCTTGAAGGGAGCTTTAAGTCTCGATCCGGCAACTTCTTTCGAGATCGAAACTCCCCCGATTGAACAGGTTCCCCTGGAAGATATAATGACTTTGCAACCGGAAGCTGTGTATGTTGTTGCTTCCCAAAGTTTCCCTCAGTTAAGGGCAAATGACCTGCGGATAAAAATGGCGGAAACGAATATCCAGGTCGCAAGAGCGCAACTTTATCCAAGTATTTCTGTCGGGTATAATTTAGGAACCAGTTTTTCTAATTCTTTTAAAGGAGTTGATTTTGCTAACCCGCAGCTTAATGGATATAAATCCAGCGGGCTGATCACTACCATTAACGGAACAAATTATAATGTACTTCAACCTAACGTGACTTATTCTGATGTGCACCGTAATATTTTTAATGTGTGGGATGGTTACGGAAACCAGGTAACGCACAATTTCAGGCAGTCTGTTGGCTTCAGTATAAACGTTCCCATATTTAATAACGGCAGTTACAGGATTAATTATGAAAGATCGAAACTGGATCTTAAAAGTTATGAGCTGCAAAAAGAGCAATCAGCCCGTCAATTAAAACTGGACATCTATACCGCTTATAATAATGCCATAACAGCGATGGAAAAATTCAACGCGGGCAGGAAGTCAGTTGAAGCCGCGCAGAAGGCTTATGATTTTGCAAGCAAGCGATATGAAGTAGGATTGTTGAGTACGATCGATCTGATAACGAGCCAGAATAATTTATTAACTGCTAAACTGCAGCAGCTCAACAGCCAGTTTGAATATGTTTTCAGAATGAAGTTGCTGGAATTTTACAAAGGACAAGGGTTGAAGTTATAGTAAGTAATGATTTAAATGTTGAAATACAAATCTGGAAGGAATTGATAATGTAAATTCTTTCAGACCTTAAAAAACAAAAATTGCGCAATGAACAAGAAAATGAAATGGGTGCTGATAAGCCTGGGTTTGGTGGTTGTATTACTTATCATTTTAAGTAAGGCAGGTGCATTTGGAAAAGATGAAGGAACCAAGGTGTCTGTAGAAAAGACAACCCGGAAAACAATTATTGAAACAGTAAATGCAAGTGGTAAAATATATCCTGAAGTAGAAGTAAAAGTGAGTCCTGATATTTCGGGGGAAGTAGTTGATCTGAACGTACAGGAAGGCGATACTGTTCGAAAGGGCCAGGTACTGGCAAGGATATACGCGGACATATATTCCTCCCAGCGGGACCAGGCTGCGGCAGGCGTGTCCCAAACGCAGGCACAGGTTGCAAACGTGTCAGCACAATTAGGGTCTTTAAAAGCAGCACTGGACCAGGCTGAAAGTAATTACAATCGTCAGAAAAAATTAATGGATCAGAAAGTAATTTCCCGTGCAGAATTTGAGCAGGCAGAGCAAACCTATCTTTCTGCAAAAGCAAATTATAGTGCAGCCCAGCAGGGGATTAAAGCAAACCAGGCCGCGGTGCAAAGTGCCATGGCCAGTTTGAACCGGGCTAATAAAGATGTTAACCGGGCTACCATCCTGGCACCTATGAGTGGTGTAGTAAGTTTACTTGCTGTAAAAAGAGGAGAGCGTGTTGTAGGTACCGCGCAGATGGCAGGAACAGAGATGATGCGTATCGCGGACCTGAATAGCATAGAAGCCCAGGTGCAGGTAGGAGAGAATGATATTCCTAAAGTGAAAGTGGGTGATAGTGCACTGGTACAGATCGATGCGTATAATAACAGGAAGTTTAAAGGAATAGTATATAAGATCGCTAACCCGGTTACCTCGCAGGGATCAATAGGTTCTACTACTACTGTAACAAATTATGAAGTGCATATTCGCCTGCTTCCTGAAACATATGCCGATCTGATGGGAAGCGGCAAACCATTTCCGTTCAGACCAAATATGACGGCAAGTGCAGACATCCAGACAAAAACCCAGGCCGGTGTATTAGCTGTGCCGCTGAATGCAGTGACAACAAGGGATAAGAATGCAGATAAACCGGCAGATAAAGGAAAAAAATCTGCGGATAATACCACGGCTTCAAGCTCTTCTTCAAATGAAGGCGAAGTGAATACATCGGCTGATGACTTACAGGAAGTTGTTTTTGTGTTGCAAAAAGATAACACTGTAAAAAAATACCTGGTAACGACCGGTATCCAGGACCTGAATTATATAGAAGTGATTTCCGGGTTAAAAGAAGGCGACCAGGTTGTTACAGGTCCGTACGATCTGGTTAGTAAACGACTTAAAGATGCCGCAAAAGTAAAAGTGGTTCCGAAGGATCAGTTAGCCAAAGACATCAAGAAATAATTAGAAAAAAGGGAAGCTGGTCTTCCCTTTTTTATTGTTTGTATGTTTGCTGTTTCTATGGAACAAAACATAAAATTCGGCATTATAGGCGGGGGCAGCTGGGCAACAGCATTGGCTAAAATATTAACTGATAATAATCATTTGATCAACTGGTGGATCAGGAATGAACAAACGGTGCAGCATATTCTCAGAAGGCATCATAATCCCCACTATCTTTCTTCGGCATATTTCGATACGTCCCTTTTAAAATTGAGTCATCATATAACAGAGGTGATTAAAGAATCTGATGTGGTAATTATTGCAGTTCCTTCTGCTTATGTATCAGATGCTTTAAAACAGTTGCCGGCTGATGCATTTCAAAATAAAAAAATAGTTTCAGCGATAAAGGGCATCGTGCCTGAAACAAACCAGTTGCTGAATGAATTTTTACAGGACACCTTTGACGTTAGTCTTGATCAATATTTTACTGTGCTGGGTCCTTGTCATGCGGAAGAAGTGGCCGCTGAAAAATTATCCTACCTCACGTTTTCCGGTTTGAATGAAGAAGAAGTAAAAAAGATCGCTGTGCATTTCAATAATGCTTATATGAATACAGTGGTCAATCATGATGTGCTGGGTGTTCAGTACGCCGCGATCCTAAAAAATATTTACGCATTGGGCGCAGGCATTGCACACGGACTGGAATATGGGGACAATTTCTTAAGCGTGTACATAGCCAATTGTACGCATGAAATGATTGAGTTCCTTCGTAAAATACTTGATCATTATCCGGAAGAAAAAGAGCCTTTAAAATATGCATCTTCCGTTTATCTTGGCGATTTGCTGGTTACCTGTTACTCCTTATACAGCCGCAATCGCATGTTCGGAAATATGATCGGTAAGGGATATTCCGTTAAAGCAGCCCAGCTAGAATTAAATATGGTTGCCGAAGGTTTTTATGCGGCAAAATGTATTCATAAGACCAATATTAAAGTACAGGCTGAGCTGCCATTTGCAGATACTATTTTCCGGATTCTCTGGGAAAACCAATCTGCAGAAGAAGGATTTAAGCGAATTGAGAATTTATTAACCTGATTAACTCGTAACTTTAAACATGCCTGTTTCCATAACGACATATGGTGCTTTTCTTGTAGCAATGGTTGCCATCATTGCAATCGATTATTTACACAAATGGTTGAAAAGGCACAGCCATTAAACAAGGAATAACGCTGCTGCTATTCCATCTGCAAATAATTTCCCCTTTTCTGTAAGTACTAATCTTTCATCCTGGTTGATCATCATTTTATCAGAGATAAATTTAGAAGCTCCTGATAATAATTGTTTAAGTTTTTGATGATCAAACTGGGCGGATACTTCCTGCAACGACAAGCCTTCCATCGTTCTCAGGGATGTCATTAATTTTTCATTGAAGCGTTGTTGTTCGGTAAGCTCCTCCTTTTCAAAAGGAATAATATTATTTTTTAAGCTTTGAATATAGAGGCTGTTATTACTTACATTCCATTGACGGCTATGGCCGTTATAAGAATGAGCAGAAGGGCCGATTCCGAGGTAAGGTTGTGCTTTCCAGTAGCTGCTGTTATGCCGGCTCCTGCATCCTGGTTTTGCAAAATTTGATATTTCGTAGTGTTCATAACCGGCTTCCTTTAACCACCCGGTAAGTAATTCGAATTGATGACTCTGAACATCCTGATGAATGTTTTCTTTTTCTCCCTTTCCTATCAGTTTATGAAGCGCTGTGCCTTCTTCAATGGTGAGTGCATAACAGGATAAATGCGGAACATTTAAATTAATTGCAGTGGCTACATTTTCTTTCCACTCCTCATCGCTCATTCCGGGTACACCATATATAAGATCGATTGTAAGATTTTCAAAACCGATTTGACGGGCCAGTTCAATTGCAGTTTTTGCCTGGTTAGAATTATGTGCCCTGTTCATCCATTGGAGATGTTTATCAAAAAAAGATTGCGTTCCTATACTGAGCCTGTTAATGCCGGAAAATTTCCATCCGGCCAGTAGTTCTCCACTTATATCATCAGGATTACACTCAAAACTGATCTCCGCATCATCATCGACCACAAATATTTTTTTTATGGTATCGAGTAATTGATGGATTTGAGGGATAGTTAGCAGTGATGGCGTTCCTCCGCCAAAATAGATACTGTTAATTCGGTCTTGCAGGTAGCCGCTTTGCAATCTGATTTCACGGCCCAGGCAATTTACCAATTCATCTTTCTGGTTAAGCGTGGTGGAAAAATGAAAATTACAATAATGACAGGCCTTACGGCAAAAGGGAATATGAATATAAAGGCCAGCCATAGAAAAAATATGAAGAACGCAAACTTAGCTCAATATTATTGTTTGATTTTTTTACTGACCTATGCAATGGGAACCACAAACGGGCAGCCGCTGAATTTTAATCAATCAAAAATTCATATGGCATATTCAGCATTATTTTGACAGTTGGTGCAGGGATGGATATTTTTGCCATAGTGAAGTTGCAGGCAATCATATTATTTCTTTTTTTTAATGTCACCGCTTTTAGCCAGTCAGATACCACGGTAAAGCAGGGGCTTCCCGCCTCGCATGATTCCACCACCGTACAACAGGATTCCATTTTTAGAGATTCACTTCATAAAGATTCTGTAGTGGTTATTGCTCCTGCGCCGGTTGCAAGGAAATTAACCTGGAGAGATGACAGTCTTTTTCAAAAGATATTTAAAGGTCAGCTCTTCAATAAACCCGCAGTTTATCTCCTGGAAAAAGAAAAGCAGTTTCAATCAAAAGATTATCTTTTTTATGCTTTTGCCAGCCTGCTGATATTTATCGGGTTCCTTCGTCTGATATTTCCCCGTTATTTTCAAAGCATTTTCCGGTTGTTTAGCCAGAGTTCTTTCAGGCAAAGGCAAACAAGAGAACAATTATCCCAGGATTTTTTGCCTTCTTTATTGTTCAACCTGCTTTTTATCGTTGCCGGAGGATTATTTATAGCCCTTTTAAGTGTTGAAAAAAATTGGATGGAGGAGGATTTTTGGAAATTAGCCGGGAAAGCAGTCATCATCCTGGCATCAATTTATTTAACCAAATATTTATTTCTGTTGTTCGCTGGTTGGGTATTTCATGTGAGAGAAGTAGCAGGAATTTATTCTTTTATTGTGTTTTTTATTAATAAAATTGTGGGTATCGCACTGATTCCCTGCCTTTTGCTAATGGCTTTCTCAACGCCTGCATTATCGGGTGTTGCTGCTACGGTGGCAGTTGCAATTGTTGTTCTGATGTTTATTTACAGGTATATCGTTTCCTTTAGCAGCCTCAGGTACGATCTCCACGTAAATGCCTTACATTTTTTTATTTACCTTTGCGCCGTTGAAATTGCTCCCTTGCTGGTTATTTATAAGTTGTTTAGAGACCAGTTAGGCGGAAGTATTTAAATTTGTAACATACAGACGCTGTAGAAATGGTTAAAAACGGGGCCAAAAACGGAAGCAGTTCTAAACTTGCCAGGAAGATTCTGATAACCCAGCCGAGGCCGGATAGTGATAAATCGCCTTATTTCGAGCTGGCTAAAAAGCATAATCTTGAGCTTGCTTTTCATCCTTTTATTAAACTGGAGCCGATTGCCGCCCGGGATTTTCGTAAACAAAAAATAGATATCGCTGCTTATTCTGCCGTTATTCTTACCAGCCGTAATGCCATTGATCACTTCTTCAGGATGTGTGAAGAAATGAAAATTGTTATAGGCCAGGATACTAAGTATTTCTGTATTACCGAAGCTGTGGCACTCTACCTGCAAAAATTTATACTGTACAGGAAACGGAAAGTATTTTACGGGGCAGATGGAACAAATAAAAGTCTTTTTGATGTGATCAACAGGCACAAAGAAAATGAGCGTTTTTTATATGTCTGCAGCGAAAACCAGCAGGATAATGAAATTGTAAACTGGCTGAAAACAAATAAATGCGAATACGAGCTGGCATTTATGTACAGAACAGTTAGTAATGATATAAAACCGGTCCTTGATAAAGAAACATTCGACCTCATTTGTTTTTTCACACCAAGCGGCGTGAAAAGTCTTTTTGATAATTACCCCGGCTATCAGCAAAATGGTACTACGATGGGAGCTTTTGGAAATAATACTGCTAAAGCACTAGAGGAAGCCGGTCTGAAACTGGAGATCAAAGCTCCTGCTCCGCAGTCTCCAAGTATGGTCGCGGCAATTGACCAGTATTTATCTTCGCTCTCCAAAAAGAAATAGTAAATTTGACCTATACCCGATCCCGCAATTTGCGGGATTTTTTTTTCAGTGAAACGCGGTAAAATGATGCACTAATGAAATTTACCAACCGGCTTGCAAAGGAAACCAGTCCGTATTTATTACAACATGCCCATAATCCTGTTGACTGGTATTCCTGGGGTGATGAAGCATTAAATAAAGCAGTGGCAGAACATAAACCCATTCTTGTAAGTATTGGTTATGCAGCCTGCCATTGGTGTCATGTAATGGAAAGGGAAAGTTTTGAAGATGAGGCAACGGCCGCAGTAATGAACCAGCACTTCATCAACATAAAAATAGATCGTGAGGAACGACCCGATCTTGATCATATTTATATGGATGCAGTTCAGGCAATGAGTGGGAGTGGCGGATGGCCCTTAAATGTTTTCCTTACACCGGAAAAAAAGCCTTTTTATGGAGGAACTTATTTTCCGCCGAAGCGGGCTTTTAACCGGATGAGCTGGACAGAAGTTTTATTGGCGGTCAATGACGCGTGGCAAAACAGGCAAAAAGAAGTGACTGATCAGGCCGAAGCATTAACGGCCCATATTAATCAGTCTAACGGTGTTTTTTTTCAACCTGTTAAGCAGGAAATTAAGATGGAAGATTTGGATATGATCAGCGAAAAAATGCTGGCATCAGCTGATAAACAGTGGGGTGGTTTTGGTAATGCGCCAAAGTTTCCACAAACATTTTCGATCCAGTTTCTTTTACGCCATGCATATTATGCTAAAAATGAAGAAGCAAAAAAACAAGCACTGCTAAGTCTTGATAAAATGATATCCGGTGGTATATATGACCAGTTGGGTGGTGGCTTTGCCCGGTATAGTACCGATGAGAAATGGCTGGCCCCGCATTTTGAAAAGATGCTTTATGATAATGCATTGCTGATTTCAGTAATGGCAGAAGCTTTTCAGCTCACAGGAAAAAAGCATTATGCGGATTGTATAAAAGAGACAGTTTCATTTTTGCAAACGGAAATGAGGGATAATGACGGCGCCTTTTACAGTGCCTATGATGCGGATAGTGAGGGAGTGGAAGGGAAATATTATACCTGGGCCAAACAGGAGATCATGGAATTGCTTGGCAAGGACGCGGATATATTCTGCCGAACCTTCGATATTACGGATAAAGGAAATTGGGAGCATACGAATATCCTCTGGATGCCCCTGGACCGTGCCGGGATAGCTAAAGAAAATAACTTAACACCTGAATCATTTGATGAAACAATAGGCCGGTGCAAAGAGTTATTGCTTAAGGCAAGAACTAAAAGAGTGAAGCCAGGGCTTGATGATAAAATTCTACTGGGATGGAATGCCTTACTGGTAACTGCGCTAAGTAAAGCGGCTGGTGCGCTAAGTGACACATCTATGATGCAGACAGCTGCCAGAACAATTGAATTTATTGAAAAAAACTTTTTTCAGAAAGATCAATGGTTTCATTCTGTTCAAAAAGGACAACCGAAACAGCCGGCATTCCTGGACGACCTTGCCTATCTCGTTCAGGCCTATATTGCGCTGCAGGAAATATCCGGAGATCACGAATTATTGGTGAAGGCGGAGGCATTAACCAAAATCATCAATGAAAATTACGCCGATGAAAATGAAGCGTATTTTTATTATACCCGTAGAGACCAGACAGATGTTATCGCACGAAAAAAAGAGCTTCATGATGGGGCCATTCCATCACCCAATGGCGTTATGGCCTTTAACCTGGCTTATCTTTCAATCGTTTTTGATAAAAGTGAGTGGATGGAAAGATCAGTACAAATGGTCGCTAACCTCCGGAGCGCAATTACAAAATATCCTGCTTCATTTGGTTATTGGGCCAGCCTGTACCAGTCTTTAATAATGGGTATCAGGGAAATTGCTGTAGTGGGAAAAACAGCGATACAACTAAATGAAGAAATTAATCGTTTATATATCCCGGACAGGGTTTTAATGTTTAGCGAAACCGAAAACGACACTTTTACCCTTCTAAAAGACAAGTTTCAGGCTCATCAGACATTAATATATCTGTGTAAGCTGTATTCTTGCAAACAGCCAGTTGACAGCATAACAAAACTGGTAGAGCTCCTTCAGAATTAAAAAAGTATTAAACGCAATTTGTTCAAAATTTAACCGTTTATATAGTTTATGCAACTGCATGGTTAACACATTTATGTTAGTTCCATTCGGTTATAATAAAAAGAAAATAACATTACATTTGCTTTAGTGCTGCCCTTATAAAGATGTATAGTAGAATGAAAATCCAATTACTAGCGCTTAGCGCATTAACTGCTTTATCCTTGTGTACAGTTAGCTGTAACAAAAAAGGTAAGGTCAAAGGTATACCCAATGACGGGCAACTGCATGGGGTAGCTCCTGCAACGCGGTCAAGTATGGGGAAACCACTTGGGATGGTCTATGTGCCACCGGGAACCTTCCATATGGGACCGAGCGATGAAGACATCAACTACAATTTTACGGCCCGTAATAAGCAAGTCTCCATCAATGGTTTCTGGATGGATGCAACAGAAATTACGAACAATGATTATCGCCAGTTTGTAAACTGGACCCGCGATTCATTGGCTGCAATTGAACTTGGCTTTATAAAAACAAGTTCAAACGGTGATACTGCTGTTGACTGGAAGAAAACGCCAACGATTAAATGGGGTGACAGGGCTACTATGGAAAGGCTGACCAAGCTGATACTTGCACCTGATAACCGGATTCATAACCGGATGGATCTTGATCCTTCAAAAATTGTTTACAATGTACAGGAATACGATCTGAAAGAAGCGGCACGAAGGGAAAATGCAGGCCGTCCGGCAAAAGATTTCATCTACCGGTACAATCAACAGGTTTACCCGGATACACTCGTTTGGATGAGGGACTTCTCTTACTCTTATAACGAGCCGATGACAAAAAAATATTATGCCCATCCTTCCTATGGTAACTATCCTGTAGTGGGTGTAACCTGGAAACAGGCTAATGCTTTCTGTAATTGGCGCACTAACTACCTGAACAGTTTTCTTGAAGCAAAGAAAAAAGCACAGGAAAGCGATTTCCGCCTTCCTACAGAAGCAGAATGGGAATATGCAGCACGTGGCGGCCGCACGCAATCTATGTTTCCATGGGGTAACCCTTACCTGAGAAATAAAAAAGGATGCTTACTGGCCAACTTTAAACCCGGTCGTGGCAACTATCCGGAAGACGGAGGTTTTTATACTGTAAGAGCGGATGCCTATTGGCCAAATGATTTTGGTCTTTATAACATGGCGGGTAATGTTGCTGAATGGACCTCTTCTTATTTCTATGAAGGCGCTTACAATTTTCAGCATGACATGAATCCGGATATAAGATATAATGCAAAAGATAATGATCCTCCCAGGATGAAAAGAAAAGTGTTAAGAGGCGGAAGCTGGAAAGACGTAGGTTTTTACTTGCAGAACAGTAGCCGTAATTATGAGTACCAGGACTCTGCAAAATCTTATATAGGGTTCCGTTGTGTGATTGATTTACCTGCTCAATTAAAAAGAAAATAAACATATTAAAAATTGAACAGGGATAACTTCAATACAAGTTGTCCCTGTTCTTATATCTAAACATCAACATTAATTTTCAATTAATATCAAATTCGTTTTATGGCAGTTGCTATTCCATCCAAAGTAAGTAAAGTAGTAGATATTTTTGTGTCGATCGCCGCAGCGATAGTTATTTGGGGCGCATTGAGAAAAATTCTTCATACCTCGGATGCTGATATGTGGTTAAAAATTGGTCTTACTACAGAGGCGATCGTATTCCTTGTTTATGGTTTATTATACCTGTATTTTCCGGCGGTGAGCGATCCGCATATGGATGCGGTAATAGTTCCGGAAAAAGATAAAACTAACACGGCCTTAAAAAGCATGGAAAAAATGCTTCAGGAGGCAGATATTACCCCGGCTAATCTTTCTAAATTGAGTGCTGGATTTCAAAAATTAGGCACTACTGTAGAAAATATGGGGAGCATTGGTGATGCAGTCGCAGCAACGGGAGAATATACGCAGAAAACCCGCGAAGCTGCACAGGCACTTACATCGGTAACCACTTCTTATACCACTGCTGCAACTGCTATGGGTGCTTTTAGCGCCGCTGGGGAAAGCACCAAAGTATATAATGATCAAGTGCAGGTGCTCACTAAAAATCTATCTTCTCTTAATACTATTTACGAATTAGAATTGCAGGAGAGTAATAATCACCTTAAATCGCTTAACCAGTTTTATGGTAAACTCGCTGAAGCTTCTGCTGCTATGCAAAATAGTGCTGATGATGCGATGAAAGCGCAGCAGCAGATTGCCGCTCTTGCAAGCAATTTGGCTAAGCTGAATAATATTTATGGTAATATGCTAAGTGCTATGCAGGGTAACAGATAATTGATCATATTCATTCAAAAAATTAAAAAGTCAGAATAAATTATGGCACTACCCAAAGAGCCACGGCAAAAGATGATCAACCTGATGTATTTGGTGCTGACAGCATTGCTGGCACTAAATGTATCTGCTGAAATTCTGAATGCCTTTAAAACTGTTGACGGAAGTTTACAAAATGCTAATAACACTATTGAAAGTAAGAATGTAGATATATTCAAATCTTTTCAGCAGAAATTAAATGACCCGAAAACTGCTGAACGGGCTAAAGAATGGTATCCGCGTGCAGAACATGCCAAGCAAATGTCGGATGAACTGTATACTTACATTGATGGATTAAAACTTGAACTGAAAAAAGCAGCTGGATTTAATCCACCAAAAGATACCACTTATAAAGAGGATGATCTGGAAGCTGCAACAAGGGTACTTGTTGATGGTCCGAGAGGAAAAGAATTAAAAAGCAGGTTAGAAAAATTCAGGAATGATATCTTATCGATTCATCCTGATATAAAAGCTGAATTCGACAGGTCGCTTCCTATAGATTTAAGAATGCCGAAAAGCAATAATGAGGCAAGCCGTAAAGACTGGTCTACGGCATATTTTCATATGACGCCTACAATTGCAGCAATTACGATATTAAGCAAGTTCCAGAACGATGTAAAAAATTCAGAGGCCCAGGTTGTTGATTTTTGTCACCGGAAAGTGGGAGAGGTTATTCTGGTGTATAACGAGTTTCAGGCTTTTGCCGGGACTAATTCTCAATACCTGATGCCGGGACAGCAGCTGGAAATCACTGCAGGCGTGGGTGCTTTTAGTAAAGCGGCCCAGCCAACTGTTACAGTCGATGGGTCAGTGGTTTCGCTAAATGCTGAGGGTGTGGCTGCATATAAAACGATCGTTGGAGGCCCTGGCACTTATACTAAAATTGTTAATATTTCGTTTACTAAACCAGATGGAACAAAAGCTTCTATCCCTAAAACGGTTCAGTATACAGTAGGCGCCCCAACCGGTGCTTCGGTAAGTGCTGACGCCGTTAAAGTTCTTTATATTGATCTTGATAATCCGCTTACAATAACTGGTGGTGGTGGTAAAGGGGCTGAAGCGGTGCAGGTAGGTATTTCCGGTGGTGGTGGCTCTCTTCAAAATAAAGGGAACGGTCAATACATTGCACGGGTAACGACCCCCGGCACCACGACCATAAATGTGAGTACCGAAGGAAAAACGACTCCTTTTACTTTTAGGGTACGAAGCGTTCCCGATCCATTAGCCAAAGTGGGCGCTAGCAAAGGGGGCAGAATGCGTGTAAATGATTTCAAAGCCCAGGCTGGTGTAAGAGCCGATCTTGAAAATTTTGTTTTCGAGGGCGTCAAATTTACCGTAACAGGATTTACAATGGTATTTACAGGGGCCGGATTTCCGGAACTTGCTTATAGAGATGTAAATGGTTTTTCGTTTAATAGTGTAAGAGATCTGATAGAAAGAGTTAAACCGGGCACCTCTGTTACAATAGACAATATCGAGGCATCAGGTCCGGGCGGAAAAAGAAATTTACCACCAATTATTTTTAACCTCTATTAATAAAATGTTTATGAGGCAGAAGTTTTTTTCTTTGTTATTGATTACCGCGGTGCTTAGTGTGGCAGTGCAGGTAAATGCCCAGCGTAAACCGCAGGCAAATCCGCGTACTTCTACTCAGCGGAGTAATTACGGAGGCGCACCTGCCAATAAGCCTGCACCTAATACAACATCTAAGCCTGCGCCTGGCACAACTACTCCGAACACTACAGGACGGAGTAATTATAGTAACGGTAATAATGGTGCAACAGGTAACAATGGAGCCGCTGGTAATACAGCTAATACCAATAGACCCAGAACCGATACGTTACCTATAGAAGTAGTAAAAAGCACCAGTGGTGGATTAATTGATACCGTAAAAAGATCTTTACGCAACGACGCATCCATAGAACGCAATCTTGTTAAAGACCGCAGACCGCTGGAATATGAGAACATCAGGGAAGATGATGCCGTTTTTCGTGTAAGGATATGGCGTGAAATAGATACGAGGGAAAAAATGAATCAGCCTTTTCGTTATGCTGCTACGGAAGATAACGGGAATCAAAGGTTTATTTCCATCTTGTTAAGAGCGCTGAAAGAAGACAGTGTAATGGCTTTCAGTGGGGAAGATGACAGGTTTACTACCCCTATTACACCGGAGCAGGCTATTGCTTCTTTTGGAGGAGGACTGGATACATCGAAGAAGTATGACATGGAAGGTAATGTGTCGGGATACCAGGTTCGGCCTAAAGCGGTGGACCCCGATTCCATCTATAAGTTCCGGATTAAAGAGGAGTGGGTTTTCGATAAAGAATCCAGCAGAATGTTTGTAAGAATATTGGGTATTGCGCCGGTAATGGGTTTTAAATTATCAACAGGTGAAACCGTTCCAAACAGCGAAAGGCCTCTTTTCTGGGTATATTACCCTGACTTAAGAACAGCATTGTCCAAAGCAGAGGTCTATAACTCAAAAAATTATGGCGCCAGGATGACCTGGGAAGAGCTTTTTGAGAGCCGCATGTTTAGCAGTTATATTACAAAGTCAACCATGGATAATCCCAATGACGTAACACTGGCAGGATATATAAAAGATCCTTTATTCAGGTTGCTTGAAGGAGAAAATATTAAAGAGAAAATTTTCAATTACGAACAGAATCTCTGGTCATACTAAAAAAGCCCCGGTATCTGGTGTTTTTATTGGCTAGTTAGACAGTTTTATAAAATTCTTAGCGAAAAGTTGCCGATTATTATAATTTGGTTAACTTCGCTTCGGTTTTTCATAGGATATTGGATTTTAAAACGGGGCAGGATTTTCATCCAGGCCCCTTTTTTTTACCCGGTATTTTGCTGTTTCAAATACGCCTGTATTTTCATCGCTTTATCTTTCCCTATCACCTTTGCTAGCTCTTCTTCTGACTGAAGCCTGATATTTTTTACAGATTTGAAAATTTTTAGCAACTGCGTGACTGTTTGTTTTCCAATTCCGGCAATACCTTCCAGTTCATTTGTGAACACACCTCTTGAACGTTGGTTTCTATGGAAAGTAATGCCGAAGCGGTGTACCTCATCCCTTATTCTCCTGATTAATTTCAGGCTTTCGCTATCCCAGGGAAGTTTAATTGACTGGGAATCACCCGGAAAAAATATTTCTTCTTCGTTTTTGGCCAGTCCTACCAATGTCATTTTTCCTTGCAGGTGTAATTCATTTATACTTTCTACCGCAGCACTTAATTGCCCCTTGCCGCCATCGATAATAACTAATTCAGGAAGCGGTTTGCTTTCTTCACTAAGGCGCTTATATCGCCTGTAAACAACCTCTTTCATGGTTGCAAAGTCATTGATCCCATCTACTGTTTTTACATTGAAGCGCCTGTATTCGTTTTTGTTGGGGATACCATTTTGAAAACAAACCATTGCTGATACTGGGAAACTACCCTGGAAGTTTGAATTATCGAAACACTCTATGTGCAGGGGTACCTCTTTAAGTTGTAAATCTTTTTGAAGTTGTTTTAAAACCGATTTTTTCTCTGTATCTGATTTTGTTTCCAATCTCAGAATTTTTTGTTTCTGCAGTTCCTGTCTGAAATATTCAACATTTCTTTCAGACAATTCTAATAGCTTTTTTTTATCTCCCCCCTTAGGTATGGTTACAGTAATACCGGGTAGCGGCAATTCTATTTCAACAGGAACAATGATCTCGTTTGAATTGCTATTAAAATCACTTCTCAAAGAAATAATGGCAAAGGATAAAACTTGTTTTTCATCTTCTTCAAGGGGTGTTTCCAATTCTACAGTATGCGTTTGAACAATAGTGCCGTTTTCAACCCTTAAATAATTTACATAAGCATATGTATGTTCTTTGAAAATAGAAAACACGTCAACATTACTAAGATGCCTGCTGACAACAACTGACCTGGCCTGGTAATTTTCAAGATGATCTAATTTTTTTTTGATCGCTTCAGCTTTTTCAAATTCCATGCTGCTAACATATTGCTGCATTTGCACTTTATAGCGATGAATAACAGGTTGGAGATTTCCCTTTAGCATTTGTTTTATTTGCTGTAGACCCTCTGCATAGTCTTGCGCAGATTGTATGGCCTCACAAGGCCCTTTGCAATTTCCCAAATGGTATTCCAGGCAAACCTTGAATTTCCCTTTTGAAATATTTGTTTCAGTAAGATTTAGCTTGCAGGTTCGAAGCGGAATATATTGGCGAATAAAATTAATTAACTCACGCACCTTGCCTGCGGAAGTAAAAGGTCCCAGGTATTCGGAGCCGTCATCTATTTTATTTCTTGTTAAAAATACTCTTGGGAAGGGTTCGTTTTTGATGACAATAAACGGATAACTTTTATCATCCTTGAGGTTGATATTGAATCTTGGCTGAAACTGTTTGATCAGCGAGTTTTCAAGAAGAAAAGCATCCTGTTCAGAATTCACAATTGTAAATTCTATCCTGTGTATTCTTTGTACAAGTTCATGGGTTTTATAATTGGTAAATGTTTTATTGAAATAGGAGCTTACTCGCTTGCGGAGATTTTTAGCTTTACCAACGTACAGCAATTGGTTTTCAGAGTCAAAATATTTATAAATGCCTGCATCAGGTGGAATAGTGCCTGCTATCTTTTGAAACTGTTCCGGGGTCATCTTTTATCATTTTTATTATTCCAGATGATCATTGTTTCTTCTGTTCTTTCTATTCCCCGGGCATGAATGATACGATTAATTAAAAAACTTTCGTTTGCTTTCCATGAAAGTTTTTCAAAAATTACGGAGTCTCCTGCAATAAGTTTTTTGTTGATGAAAAGACGTTTTACCTGTTGGGACACATCATTGAGCATGATAGTTTCCGATTGAACAGGAAGATCCGGGTTATCAGTAGCATAGCTAAAAATAATACTGGCGGTAGAGCCATCATGAAAAATGGTTTCTTTATAATATTTTTTTATGTGCGGGTCGGTAATATTAACCGACACAAATTTTTTCGCAAAGGTATTAAAGGTCATAAGCGTGACTGGGGTAGAGTCGATGATATTATTTTGCTTAATGACTTTGTAAATGAAATAAGGCGTTGCATTAACATCCTTTATCTCATTTTCGATAAAAGAAGAGGCAGGATAAAATAGAGTGGTGTCATTATTAAATGTGCGGCTCTTAATTTTTTCATGGCAGCTTGCCATAAAACAAACTGTCAGCAGAAGCATATTTTTCATTGGGATGGAGCTTCCGGAATTCGGTTTCATTGCTCAAAAATATTCAGAACTAATGAAACAAAAGGTTAACGGAAGCTTTTAGTAACACCTAATTTAACTCCATAATCCATCAGGTATTCCCTGATAGGGTATTTGTTTGAAAAGGTTGGAGATTGCTGATAGCGGAATTGGGGTCCGATTTGCCAGCGAAGGTTGCCGGTTTTATAGCTTAGATAAGTTTCGATACTGGTGTTGATGTTGAAATTTTGAAGCAGGTTAGTGCCTTCAGTATAACTCTTATAATTTGTTGTAACGATAAACGGAGTTTTATTAAATACATAAGTAGGCTGAACCGATGCGCCTATTCCCCATGCGAATCTTTTGTTGAAATTTCCTCTCCACTCTACACCAACCGGTATTGATATTTCATGATACCTGTTTTTCAGAAGAATAGGATAACCCAGGGCCGTTAACCTGTATTGTGAAAAGCTCATTAATGTCTGGGTAGTTGCGCCTGTAAGGGTAACTGCAGTAGGTTCCGTTTTATATGCGAAAGCTTCAATATCATAGCCGTGAGCGTTATACTGAAGACCTGCATTGATAATTAATTGTTCGGTCAGATGAAATCCTGCAGATAGTCCCGCTTCCATTCCAATGCCTGGTTTATGGCGGACAACATCGTTTACATCAATTGAATAATTAGCTGAAACAGGCACTGCTGTTACATATGTCTTGGGAGTGCTATGATTTTCATCAACCAGCCTTCTATAACTAGCTGAAGGTGTTATATGTGCCTGCCATTCCCAGCGCGAAGTTTTCTTTCTGTTTGTAAGGACTACAACAGGGAAATAGGTCATTTTCTCTTCTTCAGTAATTTGCTTTAAACCACCATTTCCTGATTCGTTTTGCACTTCTTTTACTGCAAGTGTGAGATCATTTATCGCAGCAGCTTCATCCTTGTGTACAACTGCTTCAGTACCCTGCATGAAGATCAGGTTGGGTTTTAATGCTGACGCAGCAACAAAAGAAAGACTATTATCCTGGAAAGTATTTTTTGAGGAGGGCCTGGCAACAATTGTTTCCTGGAGAAATTGCTGGGGTTGAATATTAACAGCATTTACAGCGGCGACAGCCTGTGAATAATTCACTTTATTGATAGTGCTGCGGGTTAGATAGGCTGCAGAAATATGTTCTTCAAGTGAGCCTTTGGGTGAAACATTTTTTGAAATGTTGCGGGAAGATGTTTGTAATGGATTTTTATTAGGATCAAGCAAAATGGTAGTAACAATCAGCGTGACAATAATAGATAAAGCAATATAAGTTAGTGCAGGCCATTTGGGTTTTCCATGAAGCGATTCGCGGATATTGTTCCACAAAAAACCGGAAGGATACATCCTGTGATGCTCAGCCTGTCGCTGCAGGTAGTCCTCAAATTCATCTGTATTTTGCCGGTTCCTCATTGTCTGTTAATTCGGTTATCTTTTCAAGGCAGCCATCCATTGGAAATCAGTTTTAGGTTTTTCGATTATCCTCTTCCTGATCAATATACTTTCCAACATCGCTTTGGCCCTGGTATATTGGCTTCTGCTGGTACTTTCTTCTATATCAAGCATGTCACCAATCTCTTTATGACTGTAACCTTCAATTGCGTAAAGGTTTAAAACAGTCCTGTAACCTACTGGCAGCAGTCTTATGCATTCTATTACTTGCTTGGCTTGCATAAGCGCCGGAACGGCATCTTCTCTCACATAAACATTCGTCGCATATTCCAGATCTACGTTCTCATTGAATTTCTTGTGCTTCTTCAACTGGTTAATACAGGTGTGCACAACAATTCTTCTTATCCAGCCCTCGAATGCACCCTTATTTTGAAAAGAATGCATCTGGGTGAAAACTTTGATAAACCCTTCCTGCAACATATCTTCCGCATCTTCACGACTCTGCGAAAAACGATAGCATACCGAAAGCATTTTAGGACTATACCGGTTGTATAATTCCCTTTGTGCGGACGGATCGTTTTGCAGACAGCCGGTTATCAAGGCTTCTTCAGTCATTTATCAGGTAATACTTTTAGGTGTTACCTCTAAAGTTAGACAATTTTTTCGCCTAATTGCTGCACTTCTTTATTGTTATAACCAGAAAAAAATTTTTGCAATACTGTTGCATATTTTGATTTTATGGTTATATATTTGCAACAGCGTAACAAATTATGAAAAAGATATACCCCCTTTTACTTCTTTTCGTTGTTTTCACCCAGCTACGGGCTTATTCATCGGATAAATCAGCTAAAAAAGATATTGAAAATGGCATTTTATCGGGTACCGTTACCGATGCTAAAACGGCTCTCCCTTTGGGAGGCGCTACCATTTATATCCATGATCTGAAAACAGGAGCAATTGCTAATAACGATGGCAGGTTTGCAACGCCTTTGCTTAAAAATGGTAAATACACTATCGAGGTTTCTTATTCAGGGTATAAGACGCTTGTAGAAACAGTGGAAGTAACTGGTAATACAACGCATGATTTTGCATTGCAACAAAGCGTGGTTGAACAGGAAGCAGTTATTGTTACCGGTGTTACCAGTGCAATCAGTTCAAGAAGATCACCACAGCCCGTAACAGTTGTAAAAAGGACAGACCTACTGAATGTTTCTTCAACCAATGTAATAGATGCATTAACTAAAACAGTTCCCGGTGTGAATGCGGTGACAACAGGACCTGCCATTTCCAAACCTTTTATTCGCGGACTGGGATATAACCGGGTTGTTACAATTAGTGATGGATTAAGGCTGGAAGGTCAACAATGGGGAGATGAACATGGAATTGAAATAGATGATTATAGTGTGAAGCGTATTGAAGTACTGAAAGGTCCTGCATCACTTATTTATGGAAGTGATGCACTCGCGGGTGTTATCAACATACAGCAATTCGCACCGGTAGCTGAAGGAACGACCAATGCTAATATTATCAGCGAGTACCAAACCAATAATAAATTAAGGGCTTTTTATGGCGATGTAGCTTCGACTCATAATGGTTTTACCTGGGGATTGAATGGCAGTTATAAAGCAGCAGCAGATTATAAGAATAAATATGATGGCCGTGTTTTTAATTCTAAATTCAAAAATTTTGATGTTGCAGGAATGATGGGTTATAATGGTAGCTGGGGACATAGCAATTTAATCGTGAGCAGTTTCGATCAGCATCTTGGAATAGTGGAAGGAGCAAGGGATTCTGTTACAGGCGCATTTTTAAAACAAAATGCAAATGGCACCGAAAGTGTGGCAACTACTGCTGATTTTAATTCAAGCGATCCGATGGTACCTTACCAGCGTATCAGGCATTTTAAGATTGGCTTGGAGAATACTTTCAATTTTGAAAAAACGCGGCTGGATATAACGGCAGGTTATCAGAGAAACAGGAGACAGGAATTTGGTGATGCTGCCAATAGCGATGATCCGACTGCCTTCTTCGACCTGAAAACTTTTAACTACGATGCGATCTATCATTTGCCGGTAAAACTTTACTGGAAAACAAGTATCGGTTTATCAGGAATGGCTCAATCGAATACAAACAGAACCGACGAAGCCATTATTCCCAATTATGATCTTTTTGATATCGGGGGATTTGTTTTCACCCAGTATAGTAATCCTAAGACTACTATCAGCGGCGGTATTCGCTTTGATAATCGTCATGTTAACAGTCACCAGATGATGGAGGGCACTGATGTAAAATTCACTGCTTTTCAGAAAGATTTTTCTAATGTTTCCGGTAGCGCTGGTATTAGTTACCAGGCTTCTCAAAATGTAACTTTGAAAGCAAACCTCGCAAGAGGTTTTCGTGCACCTAATCTGGCAGAGTTAGGAAGCAATGGTGCGCATGAAGGAACAAACCGTTATGAAGTAGGAAACCGGAATCTGAAATCTGAAACGAGTACACAGTTCGATGCGGGTGTAGAAATTATTTCTGAACATGTTAGCTTTTTAGCAACCGCATACTATAATCACATCAGTAATTTTCTTTTTTATCAAAATGTACTCAACAAAGCAGGCGCTGATTCTATTTTGGTTGATCCTGCCACCGGCGATGCATTTAATGTATTTCGTTTTGCGCAGCATACCGCTAATCTTTATGGGATAGAAGCAAACTTTGATATTCATCCGCATCCCTTAGACTGGCTGCATTTCCAAAACATTTTTTCTTATACACATGCGCAATTTACCGGGCCTATAGGCGGCTCTGAAAATTTACCGTTGATTCCCGCAGCAAGGTATATTGGTGAATTAAAAGGAAATTTTTTGCCGAGGGGCAATGGTATGAGAAATTTATATTTCAGTTTGCAGAGTGATTACACTTTCGCTCAAACGCGTCCCTTCACAGGTTACAATACAGAAACTGCAACTCCTTCCTACTGGGTGATGAACGCTGCAGTAGGTACAGATATCACATCAAAAGGAAAAACCATTTTCAGCATTCATATTGCAGGAAATAATCTGACAGATGTGGCTTATCAAAACCATTTAAGCAGGTTAAAATATACGGATGTAAATAACAGGACCGGTCGCCAGGGCGTTTTTAATATGGGCCGGAATATCAGTTTTAAAGTGCATGTGCCGATGGTGTTTCATAAGCGTTAGTTGGCCGTTGACAGTTGGCCAATGAAGAAGATGCCACGAAGGATAATGCTTGTATATTATCTTTCATGGCATCTTTTATAAATAGGGAATTTGTATTCGCCAACTACCAACCGCCAACTAATTCGACGATGGCGCTGCTACTGCCTGCGCAGCAAACTTGCGTTCGCCTATTTGCTGGCGCCACATAGCGTAATACAATCCTTTTTCTTCGAGTAGCGAGTAATGTGTTCCGGTTTCAATTACACGCCCACGCTCTAACACGTAGATGCGATCTGCATGCATGATAGTGCTTAAGCGATGCGCAATTAAAACAGTGATCTGTTCTTTTGCTGCAGAAATATTTTTTATTGTACTCGTAATTTCTTCTTCGGTAATTGAATCGAGTGAGGAAGTGGCTTCATCGAAAATTAAAAGATGCGGATGACGAAGTAAAGAACGGGCAATACTAAGGCGCTGTTTTTCTCCACCGCTTAGTTTTAGTCCGCCCTCGCCAATAAGCGACTCGATGCCTTTTCCGGCACGGCTCAGCAAATTCTGGCAACTAGCTTTATAGAGTGCGTCTGTAACTTCATCATCGGTAGCGCCCGGAGCAACGAACAATAAATTTTCTTTTATAGTGCCGGCAAACAATTGTGTGTCCTGTGTTACGAAGCCGATCTGTTCCCGCAATTCATCAAAACTTATTTCATTTCCTTTAATACCGTTATAAAAAATATTTCCCTCTTGTGCCCTGTATAATCCCACCAGCAGTTTTACGAGTGTGCTTTTACCGGAGCCCGAGGGGCCAACAAATGCAATGGTTTCTCCTTTTGTTACATTGAACGAAATATTATCAAGGGCCTTAAACTGTGCAGTGCGATGCTGAAAAGAAATGCCTTCGAATTCAAGTTCCTCTATCATACCCACAGCTCTTGGCTTTAAAGGAACCGGATCTACTTTCTTTTCCATCAGGTTATGAAAGTTATTTAATGAAGCCTCTGCTTCACGGTATGCAAGAATAATATTTCCGATCTCCTGCAGCGGGCCAAAAATAAAAAAGCTGTAAAACTGTAATGCGATCAGTTCACCGGTGGTGAGTACATTTTTAAAGATCAGCCACATCAAAGTAAAAGTGATCACCTGCCTCAACAGGTTTACCATTGTTCCCTGGATGAAACTAAGCGTACGGATACTTTTTACTTTCCGTAATTCCAGTCCGAGAATTTTATAAGTATTGTTGTTTAGACGATTAATTTCCTGGTCAGTTAATCCCAGGCTTTTTACGAGTTCAATATTTCTTAACGATTCGGTTGTTGTGCCTGCAAGAGAGGTGGTTTCTTTTACAATATTTTTTTGAATCACTTTGATCTTACGGCTTAATACACTTGTTACAATGCCGATTAAAAAGGTTCCGACTAAATAGATCGGAACAATGGACCAGTGTCTTTGAGTAGCATAAATACTGATAAATACAATAGCAACCAGTACACCGAAAAGTACATTGATGAAACTGCTGATGAAACGCTCTGTATCAGAGCGCACTTTTGTAAGAATGGATAATGTTTCACCGCTGCGCTGATCTTCGAAATCTTCATAAGGCAGGCGCATGCTGTGTCTTAACCCGTCTGTAAAAATCTTGGCGCCAAATTTCTGTATTACAACATTCACCGTGTAGTCCTGGAAAGCTTTCGCCACGCGGCTGATCATTGCGGTGCCTACCAGGAAGCCCAGGTACACCATCACACCCATAATGAATTCATGTTCATTTCTTGGCTTCCCCGTTATTTTATCTACGTGTGGATTGTTCGCAAAATAATCGATCAGTTTTCCAAAGATCATGGGGTCGAACATGGAAAAGGTCTGGTTAATAGCTGCCAGCAAAAGTGCTACTGCTATTAAGGCTTTGTAAGGTTTCAGATATTGTAAAAGAAGTTTCATTTAGATATAATATTTTAAGGCCTATGACCTGGTCAGATCAGTTTATAATTTTTATAATCGAAAGGTCGTTTGCCGGTAATTTTTTCTATCGTGTTCTTTAAACGGTCCTTCCATTTTAAATTGTTGTAGCTGATATCGTAATCAAATTGCCAGTTAGCTTTTTGAATGCGCGGCAGCATCACAGCGGGGTGTGAGCCGGTAAACTTTTCGAGTGCGTCTATCTGCGAATAATCGAAACTGCCGGAAAAGATAGTTTTGTTTTTCTCAGACGGTTTGTCTTCTCCCCAGAACTGGCTCGAATTATCCAGCTTGGCCATCATGGCAGAAGGCTCTCTCACCCAACCGTAATGATAAATATAAGCATCCAGCGCCTTAACATTTAATTTTTCATTGTTTGCTTTCCTAAAGCCTTGCGCATCACGATAAGAGTAAAACGATTTATCGTTGCGGATGATCCTGATCTCGTTCCTGTACCATTTGGAAGAGGCGCCTATATAATCGTAAGAACCATAAAAATGCCGGTACTTAAAAAGAAAGCCGTCTACTTTTTTATGATCCTTCCACTTTTGCATTTCTTCATATACGTGCAGATGATGCTTTTCATGAAGCACTTCATCACCCTGGATGTAAAAGCACCAGTCACTGTTATCATTAATGGCTTTAAAAGTCTTGTTGGTTTCTTCTGCAAGTACTTTTCCGCCTTCTCTTAAATGATTATCCCAAACGGTATCGATGATTTTTATTTTTGGATCGATGGATGCGATTATTTCTCTGGTGTTATCATCGCAGTCGCCAACGGCTGCCACAACTTCATCGCATAAAGGAAGAATTGAACGGATAGATTCAACAACGGGGAAGTCGTATTTTATTGCATTTTTTATAAACGTGAAGCCGGTTACTTTCATGGAAGGAAATCTGGTGCAAACTTAGGATATTCTCCTACACCCTCTCTATAACATAAAATTCGGCAAGGTTTCAATCTTCAGTATGTTGCTCCCAATGGCCTTAACATTTGCATTACTTGCAAGGGAAAATATAGAGAAAAAGAATTTTAAAATACTTACCGATCAAAATTAATAAAATGACAAAACCGCTCCTGGGTAAAGGCTTTACTGTAATGACAAAGCAGAGATCAAAAACGCAGTACCCAAGCAAATTCCATTTTAAGATTTAGATTTTTTCTTGGTTTATCAGCAATTATAAGATCGACTGAGATTGTATAAAGAAATCCGCAAGCTGTTTCACTGGTCTCTTTTCTTCAAACTCTTCCAAAACTTCAGAATGGGGATTTAGTGCCACCGATATTACGCTGATAGGAAGTCTTTTAGTTTAGAAACTATTTTGTAAACTTTCTGAATTTCCAATCAATACCCATCACGGAATTTTTACCGTTTATTTCTTTACATCTTGCAACTGTACGGTCTCGCTTTTCCCTTGATGAGAACTCATGCTGATTGCCTCAATGATCATTAAAACAATGACAATAGTCAGTATACTTACAATACCTACAATAACTTTCTTTTTTCTTGACATATGGTTTCTTTTAAATTAACAAGGTCCATACGAATGTGCAACAGTTGCCATACAGGTAGTAGGATTTACAGTATAGTTTATATGGTAATCGTTAACTTTTCCAACCGTAAATCCACCAGGTGAAAATGACTCTAAAAGAATAATATTAGTATTTAATCTGATAAAAAACAAACTTGCAAAATTGCCAAAAAAGTGCAACCACAAAAGGAAAAATAAAAAATGCCCACCAAAAAGCTCCATATTCATCACATCATAACCTTTAGCACATTGAAAATATTATTGCTGTTTTTTGTGATTCTTCTTTGTTGTTCATGTATGTTTTTTGAAGATCCAATTCTGAGCTCAGCAAAAAAGCATCGGAGTGAATATTTTTGCGTGCTTGAGACATTAGCAAATAGTACAAAAGGCATCAGAGACAATGCTTTTATGGAAATAGATTCAGTCTCCTGTTATTCTAATGGCTTTTGTAAAAACTTGACGCAATCAATCAAAATCTTAAAACAGGAAGGATTAGTCAATTCCTTTTTAGTAGCCAAAAAACCAATAGGTCATATATTTTTATCGAATAAAAAGTGCATAACTATACTGATTAAGGAGGCGGAGGAGAATGGTCAAATAGTGGATTATTTAATCACATTCTATTACAACCTGAATGATATGCTTTGCGGAGTAAATCAATTATATAATGTAAATCAAAATGAAAATATCACAAAGTTGAAAATTGAAGTGGAAAATATCGATGCCAGTTATACTTTGATTAAAGTGACACATGCAAAGGATACAGGATTATAACTTATCTATTGATCAAATAAAAACGGCTGCTAATTTCGCAGCCTTAATGCTTCTATAGATTAACCTCAAGTTATTCCGGTTTGTCAGTAAGATGCATAATGTTAAGTCTGAATAAAATGGTTAAAGCCAATACGCAAATCATGGCTAAATAATAAAACAACATTTCTATTTTCCCGGGGGCAGAAAATATTTTACGCTGCAAAAATTTGGGGTTTAAAAAAAGTTTAATGATTCTCAGGATTTGAATTATTAAACAATACCCAACTATGGCGACAGTTATGTATTTCATAAAAAGGTTTAATTAAATAAATTTAATCAAAAATGGAACCCCAGCACCCCATGCATACGCTTGTTTCGTATACCGAATAGGCGACTGCTAAATACCCCCCATAGCGTCTTGCGAATACTTTTACAATGTCAATCATTCTTTCTAATTTATAAATAGAATTTTCTTCTGCTTTAATGAGAGCATTTATTTGATTATAAATCGTTGTAATCCCACTAGAATTTTATGAAGAAGCTAAGTCTGCTAAAGCATCAAGGTGCCGCCCTGTATTTGACCGCATGCTTAAAGACATAAAACGTGGTAAAGTCAATTCACTCATATGTTGGAAGCTGGATCGCCTTGCGCGAAACATGGTAGATGGAGGGGAAGTCATTGATCTTTTGCAGCAAGGAATTATTCGAGCGATCATTACGCCGACTAAAATTTACTATCCACATGAAAACGCTGTATTGATGGCGGTAGAATTCGGATCGGCCAATCAATACAGTAGGGACTTCAATCAGAATCTTGGAGAAGAAAAGTTGATCCATTCTTTTTTAATAGCAAAAAAGCCCAATAGGTTACATATTTTATGCTAATAAAATTGCATAACTATCCTTGTTAAGGAAGTGGAACAAAATGGTCAACTAGTCGATTACTAATTAAATATTATTACAACATGAAACATGTTCTAATGATTAAATGTCTGCTTTACATCATACACAAGTCCTGATTGAGTGAGGATACCAAAGCATAGTTGCGGTCTCATTAATAGATATAATGGATAGAGATCGGGTAGGTGGAGACCAAACAGGCTTCCAGGAAAGACTAATAATTGCGTAAAACTACGCTTGACCACTATTTTTTTTTGCCTTTTCTTTACGCTTAGATGGAAGTCCTGAAGTTTCAATTAACGCTTTAAAAACGAATCTTGACGGATTAAGCGAAGCAGATTGTCTCGCTAAGCTTATTCTTGCTTACAATACTGCTTGCGCAACTGATCCAAATCTTCAACCTGGAGAATAGACGCATGAATTATTTCAGACTAATGATTTAAATTTATCACCTTATGTGTTAGAAATTCAAAATGCATTAAAATTACATTTTGATCTTTCTCAGCAAAATCAGATTCTTACCGGGCAGCTATCTACTTTATTAGGCTCCAATTGGCAAAATTTAGCTTTGCAGTATATTTCGTGGATAGGACTTGATAGAACTTTAGCATTTTCCTATACGGGAATGGATAGTTATAAGCTTTCTGTAGTAAAAGGTCTTTTATTTCTTGCATCCAAATCTTGCCCATGAAAGGGTTAAACATTCTAATTTTATTATTTTCCTGGTGTAATTGCTTCTCACAGTCACATGACGCGATGATCCTTGTAAGATTTAGTTCACCAAACAAAACGTTGGATAGCGGGAGTACTGTCAATATTCATACGGGTATAAGAAAACCGGTTATAATAAGTTTATTCTACCGATCCGAAAAAAGTATCAGCTTACAGCAGGAAGGTAAACTGTCAGGTAAAGTCGAACCACAAAATTCGCTTGTGTTTTATCATTCCTCGATGAGCCAATTGCAATTTGAAGATTTGGTTCGCAAGGATGCTGTAATGAAGGCGTATAATAACGACTCTATCCGATTGGTGATTACAAAAAGAGAAGCAGATAATTTGAGCAAAGAGAAACAAAAAAGATTAGAGCAACTAACCGAACAGTATTCACCGGCACCTCCGCCTTTCTCCAGAAGTTATAACCACTATGAGATCTTTGTCTGGGATGAAATTCATACTGATAAAGACTATTCAGTAATGCGAAAACGTATTGAACGAGCTCCCCATTGCGTTATCTTGTATGAGTATGCCCCGGGGGTTTACAAATTGTACCCGGTTATATTTCAAAAAACCCAGTCACCCACTTTGTAGAACTTTACCCGACTCACACCTGGCATATAAAAGGCGAGGAAAAGCCTACATTGCTAATGTTCGTAGGCGAATACAAGTTTGAAACTTTTAAACTTCAACATTCATCATAAGCTATAATTCGTTCAGCATTTTCACCACCCCTTCTCTCTTTAATATAAGATAACCAATGCGGTCTTTGCTTATTCCTTCATGGAGCTGGTAATTAAAAATAAGCTGCTCATCTTCTATATCAGTTTGAAAATACCTGAACTGGATATTGGGGTATTGCCGGAGCACCTGCCCGATCTCGTATAAATGGGTGGATAAAATAAATGAAGTGTGTTTTATTTTTCTCAAACCTTCGATCACTACCGTGCTGCATTTCATTGCATCTTCAACATTGGTGCCTTTGAATAATTCATCAATAAGGATCATCCATTTTCTTCCGTCACTTATCTTTTCCACTGTTTTACGGATGCGCTGCACCTCGTTAAAAAAATAACTTTCTCCTTTCATGAGATTATCCTCAACATGAATATTACTAAGCAACCCATCATAAAGCGTTAGTTCTAACGATGCCGCTGGCACGCCCATTCCTATATGCGCCATATATGCAGCAACACCAACCGCTTTTATGAAAGTGCTTTTGCCGGCCATATTTGCACCGGTTAAGAAAAGAAAGTTTTTTTCTTTATTTAAGGTTACATCGTAGGCAACAGGAGAAGGCAGTAGTAAGTGATATAACTGTTTTGCATCAAAATGCGGAACATCGCAGTCAATAAACTTTGGAAATTGCAAATTATATTTTTTGCATGCAGTTGCAAGGCTGTAATAAGCATCGAGCCTGGTATAAAGGTCTATCAGTTCGAAAGTATCATTTTTAAAATGCCGCCTGAACCAGTTACCAATTTGTAAGATCTGTCTTGTATTTAAAGATTTTGGATCCCGGACAGACAGGGCCTCATTCATCCATTCTTTATTCAGTATGTGCTTCATCCGCTCCATAATTGTTTGCATAAAAAGCGGCTGATCCGGTGATGATAGAAGATGGCTTATTTCATGAATACCTTTTAAAAAACTAATGAAGTGTTCAACAGAATATTTAAGTAAAGAAAAATCGGGTCCGTTAATAATTTTATAGCTAATGCTGTTGAATGGATTGGGATGAGCAGGAATAGGTTCAAGCTGGGTTTCATAAAACCTTTCCATTACCATGATGGTTCCGTTGGAGATTGTCTCCGGCCATTGGTCATGAATGGAAATAATATTTTGGATAAGCTGCTGCGTTTGTAATACCTGTTGAAAATCATTCAGTGGTCTTCCCAGTAATAACCTTAACCATTCTTTTCCGCCGGCGGTTCTTGTAAAATTTAAATGATGCAAAACAGATAGTTCTTCTTCCTTATGAAAAATAGAAATATCCTCCAGCGTGGTTTTATCAACTTGCATTGTATGAATTTATATATTCTCGCGGAAATGGCGATTACGCAGCGCTTTCCCAGGAGAAACATTCACCGGTTAAATTTCAGGCGCATTCCTTTCTTAGATTCATCAAATTGGTTATTTCCATAAACCAGGTGACCATTTACGAAAGTGTGCGTGATGGTGGCAGGGAAACTAAGGCCATCAAGCGGGCTCCAGGCACATTTATACAGGATATTATCTTTTGTAACAGTATAAGATTTATTCAGGTCAAACAAAACGAGATCGGCATAGTATCCTTCACGAATGTATCCGCGGTCCGCTATAGAAAAACAATCAGCAACTGCATGGCACATTTTTTCAACCATTTTCTCCAATGTTAATCTTCCTTCTTTCACATAATGAAGCATCAGTTGCAATGAATGCTGAACAAGGGGCAAACCCGCATGTGCTTTTTCATAGGGTTCATTTTTTTCCTCCCATGTATGAGGCGCGTGATCGGTAGCAATCACATCCAGCCTGTCATCGTTCAACCCTTTCCACAAAGCTTCTTTATTGTGGGGTGCCTTAATAGCGGGGTTGCATTTTATCAAATTACCCAGCCTGTTATAATCATCGCTTGTAAAATGTAAATGATGAACACATACTTCGGCAGTGATCCTTTTATCTTTTAAAGGAATGAGATTAGTAAATAACTGTAATTCTTTTTCAGTTGAAATGTGCAGGATGTGTAACCGGCTGTTATATTTTTTGGCAAACTGGATGGCTCTGAAAGAAGATTCGAAGCAGGCTTCCTCGTTTCGTATTACCGGGTGATCTGAAGGGGTTAATTCCGCCTTTTCTTTTTTTAACTTTTCCCTGTTTGCATTAATGATGGCTTCATCTTCGCAATGCGTAGCGATGAGCAATTCTGTCTCAGCGAAAATTTTATCTAATGCTAACGGGCTATTGACTAATAAATTTCCGGTTGATGAACCCATGAATATTTTTACCCCGCACACATCATTTTTTATCTTGTTTATTTTTAACACCTCTTCAGCGTTGTCGTTCGACGTGCCCATGAAGAATGAATAATTACCAAGTGAAGTTCTGGCTGCTGTTGCATATTTATCTTCCAAAAGATCTGCAGTTAATGCGGGAGGTACCGTATTAGGCATCTCCATAAAACTGGTAACACCACCTGCTACTGCAGCTTTTGACTCTGTATAGATGTTAGCTTTATGCGTTAGCCCGGGTTCACGAAAATGAACCTGGTCATCTATCACACCAGGCATTAAATATTTTCCGTTTCCGTTGATCTCTTTTACGTCGAATAACGCTTGCAGGTTTTGCCCGATTTTCTCAATTCGCCCGTTTTTGATAAGCACATCCCCCACAGAAATATTGTTTTCATTAATGATGTGTGCGTTCCTGATAACGTAATTCATCGACCTGTTTTGGAAATGAAAGGTATGAATCAAAATGGTTAATGAATTCGGGGCGGGGGGAATTTGTTTTTTAATCTTCGAGGTGAATAGAAAAAACGATCATCCGGGATTGTATCTTATCAAATATGCTGGAATATTTCAAATAGGGATCGCGGCTATGAATATTGGTGAGCCCGTTAGAGAATTTTATTTCAGGTGATACGGTTACGAAGGGCAAATAAAAATTAAAACCAATTCCTCCTTCTATGCCAAAATCAAACTTTTTTAATTTCACCAGGTCCTGTGCATTACGGGCCTGCGAATTACTGGCAAGATCAATATCATATTTAACGCCACCCATCATATATACCCTGAAATTATTAATGCGGTCAGAATTAAATTTTAACTGGAAAGGAAAACTTACAATCGATGAGGGAAGTGTTTTTTTCTCTACGTCCTGTTCTCCCGTGTCGGGATATTTTAGATAGTAAGTAAAATATTTAGCGCCGCCAAGAATCAACTGCGGATTAGCACGCAACTGTATATATGGATTCATTCTTAAAGTGGCTAAAAGTCCGAGTGCGATACCGCCGCTGGCCCCTGGTTCAACCGACTGGATAGAATCGTTCAGTAAAAATGCTTCGTGTTTTGTTGTATGCAGAGATGCTTTATTGTAAGCCAGTGTTAGCCCAAAATAATAGGGCCACTGATCGTGGTCCTCCCGGTAAATTTCTTTTTGCGCCTTTAGTACCGAACCTGTTCCAAGCAGGATGATGAATAATATTATTTGCTTCCGCAGTAAATGGTGCATACTCCCAATGTGAGCGGTTTATGATAAACGTTATTAAATCCGGTTGCTATAACCAGTTCCGTAAATTTTTTTGTTGAAGGAAAAGCCTTAACCGATTCGTTCAGGTACTGGTAGGCTTTTTTATCTTTTGCAAATAACTTACCGATAAGCGGGCAAAACACATTCATATAAAACTGGTAAAGCTGGCTGATAACAGGCAGGGAAGGTTTTGAAAATTCGAGGATCACCATTTTACCTCCCGGCTTTAAAACTCTTTTCATTTCCATCAATCCTCTTTCCAGGTTTTCAAAATTGCGTACGCCAAAAGCAACTGTTAATGCATCAAACGTATTATCAGGAAAATTTATTGTTTCACTGTCGCCGGGTAAAAGCTCGATTTTACCAGTCAAACCCAGCTTCGAAATTTTTTGCCTGCCCAGTGCTAGCATGCCTTCAGAAATGTCGATACCGGTAATTTTTTCCGGGTTTAGCAGGCTATGGCACATGATGGCCACATCAGCGGTTCCTGTGGCAACATCCAGTATTAATTTAGGATCAGTCATTTTCAGTTCCCGGATTGCTTTTTTCCGCCATCCTGTATCAATCCCGGCGCTTAGAAATCGGTTCAGGAAATCATAGCGAAAAGCAATGCTGTCAAACATTTTTTGAACCTGCTGTTTCTTACTGCTGCTTTCCTGGTAAGGCACCACTGTATCATGTTCAAAACTGGTCATAATGCGAAGATACGTTTTGGGAAATAGTTGGCGGCCGTTGGCGGTTGATAGTTGGCACTTGATGTTGATAGTAGAAATTATAATACCAGCTAATATTTTCATAGCATCGTCCCTTGCGTCGCAATCCGTTCGACACTATATCTATGGGCATCTTTACCAACTGCCAACTATCAACCGCCAATTGCCAACTATCAACCGCCAACTATCAACCGCCAACTGCTAACTCTTTCCTCGCCAACTATCAACTTTCTTAACACATCCCCGCATAGTTATTGCTTTTTTCCTTTGTACATTCACGCTTCAAAAATTCCAGGTATGCAGACAGGAGAAGACCTCCAGGTTTTGAATGATAAAATTCAACAGACATCCAGATCAATTAACCTGGTTCAGCAAGAATTAAATAAAGTGATCGTTGGGCAGCAATATATGCTGGATCGGTTAATGATCGGGCTGTTAAGTAATGGCCATGTTTTACTCGAAGGTGTTCCGGGTCTTGCAAAAACCTTAACCATCCGTTCGCTGGCAGAAGCCATTCATGCGAAGTTCAGCCGCATCCAGTTCACCCCGGATCTTTTACCTGCAGATGTAATTGGTACAATGATATATAACCAGGGCAAAAACGAATTTTTTGTTCGCAAAGGCCCGGTCTTCGCCAACTTTATTCTGGCAGATGAAATTAACCGTGCGCCTGCAAAAGTGCAAAGTGCCTTACTGGAAGCGATGCAGGAAAAGCAGGTAACAATTGGTGAAACATCTTATAAACTGGATGAACCTTTTTTGGTTCTCGCTACACAGAATCCTTTGGAGCAGGAGGGAACATACCCATTACCGGAAGCACAGGTAGACCGTTTTATGCTGAAAGTAATTGTAGGTTATCCTTCAAAATCAGAAGAGCAGCAGATCATTCGTCAACAGGTGCAGGGTGGAAGTTTACCATCCATTCAACCCGTTATTACAGGTCCGCAGGTGATGGAAGCCCGCAATCTGGTAAGGCAGGTTTATATGGATGAAAAAATAGAGAAATACATTGTTGACATAGTTTTCGCTACCCGTTATCCTGACCAGTTTGGACTTACCAGGTTAAAACCTTTGATCAGTTATGGAGGCTCACCAAGAGCAAGTATTAACCTCGCTCTCGCATCGAAAGCACATGCATTTATGCAACAGAGAGCCTATGTAATTCCAGACGATATAAAAGCGATCGCCAAAGATGTACTTCGACATAGGATCGGTCTTACTTACGAGGCAGAAGCCGAGAATGTAACAACAGAAACGATGGTTGATGATATTTTAAGAACTGTGCAGGTACCATAGTGTCGTACATCGTAAACCGTACATCGAATGACTCAATCCGAAATATTAAAAAAAGTCCGTGAGCTTGAAATAAAAAGCAAGAAGATCACGAATCATCTTTTTACGGGTGAATATCATAGCGCATTTAAGGGCCGGGGTATGTCATTTAAAGAAGTGCGTGAATATGCTGCAGGTGATGATGTGCGGTTTATTGAATGGAACGTTTCTGCAAGAATGGGCGCCACTTACAGTAAAGTGTTTGAAGAAGAAAGAGAGCTGTCTGTTTATTTATTAATTGACGTTAGCGCAAGCAGTTTATTCGGAACATTCAGGCAAACCAAAAAAGATCTGATGACAGAGATCGCCGCTGTTTTATCTTTTTCAGCGATCAGTAATAATGACAAAGCAGGATTGATCTTTTTTAGTGATGAGGTTGAGAAACACATTCCTGCAAAAAAAGGAAAGGATCATGTTTTATATATGGTGCGGGAAATGCTGAGCTTTCAGCCGGCATCAAACCAGACAAATATTATTAAAGCCATTGGTTTTTTAAATAGTGTAAGCCGGCATAAAAGCATCGTTTTTATTCTAAGCGATTTTGCAGATGCGGGTTATAAAGATGTTTTAAAAGTGGTTGCACGCAGGCATGACGTGATCGGCGTGCAGGTATATGATAAGCGGGACGAGCAGTTGCCCAGGGCAGGGATTATACAGGTGAGCGACGCAGAAACAGGCGCTCTTGCATGGCTGGATACAAATGACGGGTTTACAAGACAGCGCTACCAGCAACAGTTTCAAAGAATTATTAATGATGCCAAAGAAACGTTTAAATCTGCAGGAGCGGATCTATTACAAATAGCGACCGGTGACGATTACGTTAAACAATTGCAGCAATTTTTTATCAGGAGGGCATAGTGAATATCAAAAGAAATCCATACTATCTTTTTATTGTCTTTTGTTTATTTGCTTCATCGTCATTTGCACAAACTTTTACGGCAGCTTTCGACCGCGGAAAAATATTGATCGGTGAGCAGGTTATCTTATCGGTTAAACTGGAAAGCTTCGACCCATCCCTGCAAATGTTTGAACTTTGGCGGCTTCCTGATTCTGTTAATCATCTCGAGATAGTGAAACGATTACCGCTCGACACAGTGGTAATCGGTGGAACGCAAACTTTCATTCAGCAATTTGCCGTTACTTCTTTTGATTCGGGCGGGTGGGAATTCCCCGCTATCGCGATTAAGATTACCGACAGGCAATCAGGGAAAATAACCACACTTTCCAGCCAGCCTTTACCGTTATCTGTATTGCCCGTTAATGTATCCGATCTGAAAGATTATCACGATATAAAAGATATTCTTGAAGTTGAAAAACAATTTGACTGGACATTATTTATTTATATAGCGGCAGGATTATTATTACTGATCTTACTCTGGCTGATATTAAAAAGAAAGAAAAAACCCAGGGCAAAACCAGTCGTTAATCCCCGGGATGCTTTACAAACTGCACTGGAAGATTTGCGGGAGCTGGAAAGATCATCTCTTCAGACTGCCGGAGAGATAAGAATGTTCTTAATAAAACTCGATATTATTGTCCGCACTTATATCGAACAAACGCAAGGCATACCGGCATTACATCAAACTACAGATGAATTGATGATAAGCCTTAATACTTTACCCGCAGAAACTATTAGAACACAATTTTTCCAGGTGTTAAGATTAATGGCTGCTGTTAAGTTTGCAAAGTTTAATGCATCTGCTCAGACAACCTCCGCCGCGCTTCCTGTTGTAAGAGAAACAATTCAGTACATGGCAGCGAATAAAAAATAATGAATGCTGAGTAAATGGTATCAACATATTGAATTTGCATATCCCTGGGTGTTGGGCTTTTTATTGCTGCTCCCGGTTTTAATTTTTGAATATTACGGGAGAAGAAAAAAGATGCAATCAGCCATGCTGGTTACGACTACTCATTTTTTGGATGATGTAAGTAGCTATCGGATTTATTTCAGGCATGTCCCTTTCTGGTTTCGCTGTCTTGCTATCTTTTGTTTGATCATTGCACTGGCTGGTCCTAGAACAAGATTTACAGAGCAGCAAACGGAAGGAGAGGGAATTGATATTGTGATGTGCTTCGACATCAGCGGCAGTATGACGGAAAAAGATTTTGACCCCAATCGCCTCGAAGCCGCCAAAGAAGTAGGAATTCAATTTGTAAATGGCAGGCCTGGCGACAGGATTGGAATAGTCATTTTTAGCAACCAGAGCTTTACACTCTGTCCTGTAACAATAGATCACAATGCTGTGGTCTCACAAATCAACAATATTCATAGTGGGTATTTGCAGGATGAAGGAACGGCCATAGGATCGGGTCTTGCCACAAGTGTAGACAGGCTAAGGCACAGTGCAGCTAAAACTAAGATCGTAATTCTTTTGACTGATGGTGTTGACTTTGGTGGCGTGATTCCCCCGGATATTGCAAAAGATATGGCCAAGCTGTATAACATCCGCGTTTACACCATCGGTATCGGCTCAGAAAGAGAAATTGATGAAGTAGTGAATACGCCCATGGGCCCGGTTTCGCAAAAAAAGAAACTGGAATATAACGAAGGATTACTTCAAAGTTTAGCGAAAGAAACACACGGGCAATATTTTCATGCGACTGATAAGGGCGCCTTGCAAAAAATTTATGCGAGTATAGATCAGTTAGAAAAGTCTAAAATTAAAACAACAACTTTCCCGCGGTTTACTGATCAATTCTTTTGGCCACTGCTGGCAGGACTTATCTTTTTGTTTTTAGAAATGGTGCTGCGATTATCTGTGTTCAGGAAATTTCCGTAAAAGTTTTATCACATAAGACACATAGAATAACTTAAACTTTCTATGTGCCTGATGTGCCTATGTGGTAAAGAATCAAATTATCTTCGCAATAATGAATGCGCTTGTATATAAATCAACCGGTAGCTGGTATGTAGTAAAAACTGCCGGGGGAGAAACATTCAATGCAAGAATAAAAGGCATTTTCAAGATCGGTGAACTACATTCCACTAACCCGCTTGCTGTAGGCGATCATGTAGAAATTGAGTTTGAAGATGATACCAACGGAAAAACCGCTGTTATTAATTTTATCGCTGATAGAAAAAATTACATTGCCCGCAGTTCGCCAAAGCATAAGATGCAGCATCACATCATTGCATCCAACCTGGACCAGGTTATTTTATTTGCCACGTTAAAAGATCCTAAAACCTCAACTGGCTTTCTCGATCGTTTCCTGGTGGCTGCTGAAGCATATCATGTTCCGCCGGTGATCGTTTTTAATAAAGCAGATATCTACCGCGAAAAAGAAATAAAATTATTCGAACGGATTAATAAAGTTTATTCTGCGATCGGTTATCGTATTATTTTATCCAGTGTAAAAGACAGTACCGGGATGGATGAAGTAAAAGAATTGCTGATTGGAAAGACCACGCTTTTAAGTGGCCACAGCGGGGTAGGAAAGTCTAGTTTTATTAATGCGATTTTCCCGGAAATAAATTTAAAAACGCAGGAAGTGAGCGGGTGGAGTGGTAAGGGATTGCATACAACAACATTTGCCGAAATGTTTGATATACCCGCGGGTGGAAAAATTATTGATACACCGGGCATCAGGGAATTTGGTGTAATAGATATTGAGAAACCGGAGTTGTCTCATTATTTCCCGGAAATGCGAAAAGTTTTGCCCGGTTGCCAGTTCAATAATTGTTTGCATATAAATGAGCCGGACTGTGCAGTAAAAGATGCGGTGGCTGAAGGAAAAATAGCGGAAGACCGTTATGTTAGCTATTATAATATTCTAACTTCGATGGATGAGGCTTACTAATTAACAACCGTTTCTAAGTAATACAGCAAGCTCTGTCACGGCGGGTTTATGAGCAGGATTAGTGGTGAGCAAAGACACCCCGTTATAAATATCATATAAAAGCGTAAGCGCCTTACCACGATATTTAAAGTTCCACTCGATACTGTCAGCATCGTCTTCTTTACTGACAAACTTTACTTTCCTGTGATTGGATAGAGTAGCAGTCATACAATAAAACTGCTGCAGGCTTCCATACTCGTTAATGATGGCCATCTCTCCGCCTGGATTCCCGGTAAACATAGGTCCCCCTTTTAAAATTTATTAAGTTTATATTTTCCAGCTTTGTTTAGTTGTTTAACGGCGCGGGGGTCACCACTTGCAATCTTTTCTGCTCCCACATTCGATCCTGTGCTCGGACAACCTGATTTTACTTTACAGGCAAACAGTGTGCTAAGAATAAAAAAGAAAAGGATAGTCCTGGAAAAGGGTCGCATATAAATCAGTTAAGCAGTTAGTTTTACTTGCAGCCCGGAACTATCCTTCTCTAACACAGACAGAGTGGGTTATTATTTCGCTGCATTGAATTCCTCGAACCAGGAAGAGTATTTTAAATAATTGTTAGCGATCCTGTGGATTTCCCCGCCAATAAGTTCTTCGGGAATATTTTTCACTTTTTTTGCCGGAACACCGGCATAAATAGTCCCGGCTTCTACTACGGTATCTTCCAGGACTACTGCGCCGGCCGCTATAATTGAATTACTGTGAATTACGCAGCGGTCCATGATAATGGCACCCATCCCTATCAGCACATTATCATGAACGGTACAGCCATGCACGATGGCATTATGACCTATCGAAACATTGTTACCAATGATTGTCGGGCTTTTCTGGTAGGTGCAGTGAATGACAGCATTATCCTGGATGTTCACCTTATTGCCAATCTTAATAAAATTCACATCACCCCTTATTACGGCATTAAACCAGGTACTGCATTCATCGCCCATTTCTACTTCTCCCACGATGGTAGCGTTGGGAGCGATAAAACAATTAGCGCCAAATTGCGGATGCTTGCCATTCACCGGTAATATTGTTGCCATAAAAGAGATTTTATTACTGAATTTTGAACCAAGTTAAAATTTAAAATGGCAGGAATTTCTAACAGGCAAATGTTTTTACAGCACGTGGCACAGACCTCTGGAGCGCCCATGAGTATAGAGGTGCAAAAAGCTGGCGGCGTTATCCTGACGGATGTTTCAGGAAAAGAATATATCGATCTGGTTGCAGGCATTAGTGTTTGTAATGTAGGGCATTGTCACCCTGCGGTGGTAAAAGCCGTTCACGGGCAGGCTGAAAAATATATGCACGTGATGGTTTACGGCGAATTTGTGGAGAGCCCGCAGGTATCATACGCGAAATTGCTGTCAGATCATTTACCCTCAACTTTAAACACCGTCTATTTTACCAACAGCGGCGCTGAAGCCACCGAAGGCGCCATGAAACTTGCCAAACGTTTTACCAACCGCACCAATATTATTTCATTTAATAAAAGTTATCATGGAAGTACCCAGGGTGCGTTGAGTTTAATCGGGGATGAATACTGGCGGAATGCTTACCGGCCGCTATTGCCGGGTGTTATGCATTTTGATTATGGAAGTGATAAGGTTTTTAATGAGATCAATGAAAATACAGCCTGTGTTTTTGTTGAACCGGTGCAGGCAGAAAGCGGTGTGATCGTTCCGCCTGAAGGATGGCTGCAAAATTTAAGAAGACGCTGTAATGAGAGGGGTGCCTTACTGGTCTTTGATGAAATTCAAACAGGTTTCGGCCGCACCGGTAATTTATGGGCATTTGAAAAAAATAAAATTGTTCCTGATATGCTGTTGCTGGGTAAAGCACTGGGGGGCGGCATGCCGCTGGGCGCTTTTATCGCCGATAGAAAAATAATGCAGGCCCTGACGATAAACCCGGTCCTTGGTCATATCACCACATTCGGAGGCCACCCCGTAAGCTGTGCCGCCGGAAAAGCTGCATTCGAGGTTTTATTAAATGAGAAGCTGGCTGAACAGGCAGTCGTAAAAGGAAGGTTTTTACTGGATCAGCTGAAACATGCCGCTATTAAGACCATCCGTTCCGCTGGCCTCTGGATGGCAATAGAATTTTCGGATTTCAATTTTAATAAAAAGGTGATTGATCACTGCATTGCCAATGGTTTAATAACTGACTGGTTCCTTTTTGCTCCACAGTGTCTTCGTATCGGGCCGCCGCTTATCATTTCAGCCGAACAATTATCCACGGCAGCCAAAATAATTTTGAATGCCATAGATAGTGCTGTGGCTGATTCTCACGGCGGATCTTAAAATCTTCATAGGGAAAAATCTATTTACCGTCGCTTCTCCGGCAGAATGGTATAATGCTTGATTAGATATGGGTTGAAATATCATTCATTCAAACTCAAACTTTAAATTATGTCTACCAATGGAAAATTCCTGACAGGTCTGCTTCTCGGTGCCGCCGCCGGTGCCTCCATCGCCTTACTGCTGCAAAGTGAAAAAGGACAGGAGCTGCTGGACAATGTGAAAGAAATGGCTGAAAAAGCAACTGATGAAGTGACTAACCTTTTTAATAAGGGTAAAAATGCTGTAGAAGAGAATGCACGAAAATTTGAAGACGTTACAGCTTAGAGTAGTTTATGGAAAAACAGCAGGAAACTTACTTTACAAGTTTAAAAACAGAATTAAAAGGTTACCTGGGTGATCGCCTGGAACTGGTAAAATTACAGGGAGTGAAAGGAGCCACCAGGGCTGCATCGGCAATAGCCATTCTTGCAGTGCTGGTGTTTCTTTCATTTTTCATTTTGCTTTTTTCGGGTTTTGCCCTCGGATATTACCTGGCAGTACTGATCGGTAGTACCGTAGCAGGCTTTGCTATTGTAATTGTGTTTTACCTGCTGCTGGTATGGGTGTGTTTTAAATTGAAGAAAAAATTTTTCACCAATTGGGTAGCAAAGAAAGTAATCGATATCATCATACCCAATTACAAGCGAATGGATATAGAAAGTGGCAAATGATAATTTAAATATCAGCATCGAGAACCGTCAATCACTTGACGTGGCTATTTCACGCCTGCGAACCCGCATCTGTGAAAGAGAAGACCGCCTGGCTGCACAACTGGTGTTTTTACCAGGCGAAGCGCTGAAAAAACTGCTTAAGACCATCACCTTCGCATTTCTCGCAAAGAAAATTGCCGGAAGTGGTTTTGGTATTATTAAGCAACTGCTCAGGTTAGTATTTAAATCAAAACAAAAGAACAGGGAAGAGCATACGAAAGAAGCTTTAATAAAAAATACTAAGACTTTCAGTGTTTTCACTGCTATCACTGCTTTGTTTAAAAAATTTACCGGGCAAACAAATAAGAAATAATAAGACAAAATACCGCTGGCCTTGGACAACATTATTGCACGGAAAATAATCAGGATCATTGGCTGGACCGTTGTGGGATTAATAGGATTAATGTTCTTATTATACATTCTCATACAGGTTCCGGGCGTGCAGGATTTTGCCCGTGGCAAACTGGTTGCTTATCTTGAACATAAGCTGAAAACAAAAGTCGTTATCCGCAAACTGTCCATCACCTTTCCCAAAAAAGTGGTTCTCGAAGGAGTTTATTTTGGTGACAGAAGAAATGATACATTATTAGCGGGGGAAAAAATTGTAGCCGATGTAGCCCTTTTTAAATTAATGAGCGGTGTTACAGAAATTCGCAACATCGAACTTACCGGCATTCGTGCAAACATTTATAGAATAAAGCCTGACACCGTTTTTAATTACCAGTATATACTGGATGCTTTTGGGGGGAACACGTCTTCTAAAACCGATACTAGCGGTGCAATGAAATTCCGGCTCGACCGCATTGTTTTAAACCGTGTAATAACCACCTTCCGGGATGATCAAACGGGTATGGATGCTTATACAAATGTTGGGTACCTGCTAACGCATGTGACGGTTTTTGATCCTGATAAAGGGGTATATGCTGTTCCGGATCTCACGGCTTCTAATGTTGTTGCCCGTATCAGGCAGTATAAGCCGCTTATCATTCCAAAGCCAATGGCAGTGGTGGAAGCAAAAAGCAATGATGTTATTTCAACCCAGCTAAAATTGGGCAGCATCAACTTAAATAATTTTAACCTCGATTATAAAAACGAAGTATCAGATATTACGGCCCTGGTTAATATGGGAAAGTTTGTAACGTCTGTAAAAAATATAGATCTGCCATCTCTCAATATTGCTTTAAACGATTTTGCTCTTCAGAATACCAAAGCGAATATTCATTTCGGTAACAGCCCCCAGGCCGCAGTTGCAGCTAAAGAAGTGAATAAGCAAATAAAAGCGCAGGTTGATAATCCATGGAAAATACAGGTGGCGAATGTTAATCTCAAAAATGACAACATCAAATTTGATAATGATAACATGCCGCGCACCGGTGGTTTTGATTATGCGCATTTTGATATGACCGGCTTGTCACTCGACGCTGATAACCTGCTCTTCACACCCTCTGGTTATAAGGGATTAATAAACAGCCTCGCATTAAGAGAGCAAAAAAGCAACCTGCATATAAAGCAGCTTCATGCAAAGTTTGTTTATGATGAAAGGCAGATCACAGTTAATGACCTGTTATTAAAAACAGACCGCACTTTACTGCGTGATCATATTGCGTTGAAGTTTAAATCCCTCGCAGATATTGTGGCCAACCCGGGAAATTTAGCTATCGATGCTAACATCAACCAAAGCACCATCGCATTTAATGAAGTGGCATTATTTGCACCGGCACTTGCGAAGGTTTCTCCTTTCAAAGGAAACGTAAGTGATATTATTTATGTGAATGGAAAACTACAGGGCTTTATCCGCGACCTCAGGATTCCTTCTCTTGAAGCCAATGCCTTGTCATCTACCAGCCTGAAAATTTCGGGCAGAATAACCGGTTTACCCAATCCTGATAAAGCAGTTTACAATTTAAATATTGCACGGCTTACAACAGTTAAAACTGATCTTTTAAAACTGCTTCCTAAATCTGCCATACCTGATAATATTCAAATACCAAACAGTTATGCTTTATCGGGATCATTTAACGGAAGCATTGCTAATTATAATACCAGGATAAAGTTGAATACCGATAAAGGCGATGTAGATGGAACTGCATTCATCACCAACTATGGAAAAAATTTTTCTATAAGAGGAAATGTTTATGGTGTTGATCTTGGTTATATCATGAAGCAGCCAAAAGAGTATGGAAAAGTTACAGGCTTTATCGATGCAAGAGGAAACGGGTTTGATATCAATACGTCAACCATTGCATTGAATGCGAAAATAAAATCTGCTGGTTATAACGGTTATACCTATAGTAACGTAAACCTTAATGGTGAAATAAAAAGAGGAAGTTTTGATGTGATTGCCTCATCAACAGATCCCAATGCTTCTTTTGATCTTACTGCAAGCGGCAACCTCAATTCAAAATATCCTGCGCTCAAAGCAAAAATTAATTTAAGAAACCTTAACCTGGCGGTGACTAATTTAAGTAAGGAACATCTTATTATCAGGGCCAAATTAAATGCAGATATACCTGTTGCCGACCCCGATAATTTGCAGGGTACTGCTTATATTTCTAATATCACTATTATCCGCGACAGCATTCGTTACGATGCAGATAGTATTAGCCTGAAAGCGGGGTTGGTAAACGGCAATCATTTTATCGATGTAAACAGCGACGCCGTTACTGCACACCTTGAGGGCCAGTATCGCTTAACAGAAATGGCCGCCGCACTTCAGCATACCATCAACCAGTATTATGCGATTCCCGGGTATAAGCCTTCTGATTTCAGGCCGGAGAACTGGACACTTGATGCGGTAATTAATCCGGCGTCACAGTTGGTAATGCAGTTTGCACCGCAATTAAAAGGAAGTGATTCCATCGTTCTTCATACGCGCTATAACAGTGCTGAAAATAATTTACAATTACAGGCCCGTTCAAAAAAAATAATATATGGCGATCAGAAACTGGATAGTTTAAACCTTGTCGCTTTCACAGATGCGAACGGTTTAAATTATAGTGCAACTGTTCAGCAGGCCGGGACGCCGAAATTTTTGCTGAACCGGACTTCGATAAAAGGGGTGATCGCAAATAACCAGGCAACGATCGCCGCAGATGTAAAAGATCCGAAAGGTGTTTCGAAATACCAGCTTGCGGGAATACTTCAGCAGGTGCCCGATGGTTTTCGCATCAGCTTAAGACAGGATTCTTTAATGTTCGATTACCAGCGTTGGGCAGTAGCGCCTGGTAATTATATTCAGTACACTTCGGCTGGCTTATTAGTAAATAATTTTTCAATAAGTAATCAAAACCAGGGATTGAGCCTGCAAAGCAACCCGCTTGCAGTGAACGCACCCGTTACCGCGACCTTTACCAATTTCCAGATCGGTACCATTACAAGAATTGCGGAGCAGGACACTACTTTACTGGAGGGAACAATTAATGGGACCGCCGTAATAAAAAATGCGACAACAAAACCCACGTTCACTTCTGACCTGACCATTAATAATCTTCTTTACAAAAGAGATACGATTGGAAATGTGATCATGCAGGTGAATAATGAAACGGCGAATACACTGGCTGCCAACATACGGATAGAAGGTAAAAACCAGGTTACCCTTACCGGGCGTTACTTTATCGATAGCGGTACAATGGATATGACTGCTAATCTTACAAAGTTTGATCTTACTACCATCAGGCCATTTACACAAGGGCAACTTCGTGATGCCGGTGGAATCATAACCGGTTCAGCTACCGTAAAAGGGACATTGGCGAACCCGGATATAAACGGAAATATTCACTTTGCCAACGCGTATATAGTGCCCGCAATTCTGGGCGCAAGATTTAATCTGCCGGAACAAAATCTGAATTTTAATTCCGGCGGAGTAGTCTTCAATAATTTCACACTAACAGATTCCCTGGGTAATAAAGCAGTTGTGGATGGCGACATCAAAATGAAGAATTTCGGAAACTTCCAGTTCGACCTGTATGTTTCCATGACAAATTTCATGGTACTGAATACACCGAAAAGAATTAACCAGACTTTTTATGGCAAGTTAACCATGGATACTGATCTTGAAATTTTTGGTACGCCGGAAAATCCTTCCATAGACGGTTTTGTAAGAGTGGATAAGAACACGGATTTCTATTTTGTTCTGCCTACGAATGATCCCGAAATATTGTCGCGGGAAGGGGTGGTGAATTTCGTGGATATGGATCACCCGGACAGTACAACAAAACCGGCCACAGATTCCATTGTTCGTTATTCTGACCTGAAGGGTTTTGATGTATTTGTAAATGTTGAAACAGATACTGCCGCACAGTTAACTTTAGTTGTGGATGAAAGAAATGGTGATGCGCTGAAACTTCGCGGCCGTGCCGATCTTGCTACATCAATTGATAAAAGCGGTAAGGTGAGTGTAACGGGTGCATATGAACTGAACAGCGGTTCGTATGAACTTTCGTTTAATTTCCTGAGACGGAAATTTGATATTATAAGAGGAAGTACAGTTACCTGGACAGGAGATCCAATGACTGCTATTCTGGATATTAACGCGGTCTATGTTGCAAACACCGCTTCTGTAGATCTAGTGCAGAATCAATTAGTGGGGCGGTCTCCGGCCGAGATCAATCACTATAAACAACGATTGCCGTTCCAGGTGGGATTGAACTTAACAGGCGAGTTATTAAAACCAATAATCAAGTTTGATATTTCTTTGCCTGAAAATACGGCTTCACAATGGAAAGATGTAGATGATAAACTGCAGGAAATGAAACGTGATGAAGCTGAATTGAACAAACAGGTTTTTGCTTTATTGCTCCTCAATCGTTTTGTGCAGGAAAATCCTTTTTCCACTTCTGCAGGCAGTGGTAATTCTTTGGTTGCTTCATTCGCAAGAGAAAGCGTGAGCCGTTTATTAACGGAACAGCTTAACAATTTAGCAGGCAACTTAATACAGGGAGTGGATATAAATTTTGGAGTGAATTCAACAGAAGATTATTCTACCGGAAGTTTTGCTAACCGTACAGATCTTACGGTAAATGTGTCTAAAGCTTTTTTAAATGACAGGCTGAGAGTGAATGTGGGAAGCAGCTTTGAAGTGGAAGGTCCGAAAAATACCAACGCTGCAAGTACAAGTGTGGCAGGTGATGTTTCAATAGATTACCAGATCAGCCGGGATGGCCGTTATTTATTACGGGCCTACCGGCGCAATATATATGAAGCTATTGTTGAGGGCCAGGTGATTGAAACAGGCTTGTCATTCATTTTTACATTAGACTTTGATAAAGTGAAAGACATCTTTTTGAAAAAGAACGACCCGGCAGTATTTGAAAGCAGAAAAAAGAAACCCTCGCAGATGCAGCAATGAGAACCCTGTCTTTTTATATCATTCTTTTATTTTTAACGTCGTTGCTTTTCGAAAGTTGCGACAACACGAAATATTTACCACAGGGTGAAAGTTTATATGTGGGCTCAAGAGTGAATATAAAAAACAGGGGAAGTACCTCGAGAAAAGAATCTAAAAAGCTTGCCGCAGAACTAAACTCACTGGTAAGACCCAGGCCAAATACAACGATACTGGGTATGCGGGTTAAGTTAACCGCATATAATTTTGCCAACCTGTTTCCTAAGTTCCTGCGCAAATCGCTACGGGAAAAAATTGGTGAGCCGCCGGTACTCGCAAGTTCACTGAATCTGGAAAAGAACAGGAAAATTTTGCAAAGTCACCTGGAGAACCGGGGATTTTTTAAAGACTCTGTAAGTGCAGATACCACTTCAAGAAAAAGAAGGCTTACTGCTGTTTTTACTGCAGATCCCGGTCCCCGTTATAAAATAGACAGCGTGGCTTTTCCAACGGATTCTTCTGTTGTGGGTAAACATATCGCTGCACATTTAAAAGGAACCTTATTGAAGAAAGGTGATTTCTATAATCTGGCTACCATCAGGGATGAAAGATTGAGAATAGACGCGGCTTTAAAAAATGAAGGATTTTTCTATTTCAGCCCTGATTATTTGATTGTAAATGTTGATTCGACAATTGGCGATCACCGGGTGAACCTGTATATGACTGTAAAGCCATACACGCCCATTGAAGCAACACAGGTTTATAATATTCACGATATTATTGTTTATGCTGATTATGAAATTAATGATGATACCATAACGGTAAAAGCAGATACGGTTACCAAGGCCGGGTTTTATATAGTAGATCCGCAAAAAAGATTCAGGCCAATCATTTTCGACCGCACATTAATTTTTAAACCGGGAGATATTTATCGCAGGGACGATCATAATCTTTCCTTAAGCAGGCTTACTACGTTAGGTGTTTACAAATTTGTAAAAGTCAGGTTCGAGCCAACAGACACGGTGTTAGGTAATTCGCTTAATGCTAAATATTTTTTAACACGGTTGCCAACAATGTCTGCACGGGCGGAGGTGTCTGGTTTAACGAGGACGGATAATTCAACGGGTACCGATATCTCCGTAAGCTGGAAGAATCGTAACCTTTTAAGAGGAGCCGAACTGTTTACACTAAGTGCTTCTGTTGGTGCTGAAAGACAGGTGTCTGGTCAATATAATGTGGCAACCTACAGGGCAGGATTTGACGCTAATCTTTATGTACCAAGGATCATCGCTCCTTTCAATCTGAATACAAATGGTGGCTTTGTACCGAAGACAAGATTTAATATCGGCTACCAGTTGTTTAACCGTAACACGGAATACACGCTCAATTCTTTTCACGGGCTGGCCGGTTACGTATGGAAACAATCGATGGAAACAGAATTACAACTGAATCTTATCAATATAAATTATGTAAACCCTTTGCATGTTACGGATAGTTTTAAAGCACGTATGGATACTAACATTGTATTGAGAAGAACAATAGAAAGACAATTTATTTTAGGTAGCAGTTACAACTATAATTATAACAGCCAGGCGCTGCAAAATACAAGAACGAATAATTTTTACTTCAATGGAAATATCGATCTGTCAGGTAACTTATATGGATTATTGACAGGCGCCAATTATAAAAAAGGAAAAATAAATTATCTCTTTGGCGCACCGGTTTCCCAATACACAAGGCTGGAGGGTGATGGCCGGTATTACCGCCATCTCGGTGGAGATAAGGCCAACCAGTTGGCCACACGTTTAATACTGGGCTCAGCATGGGCTTATGGCAACAGCAGCCAGGTACCTTTTACCAAAGAGTTTTTTGCAGGGGGCACCAACGATCTCAGGGGCTTCAGGGCCCGTTCTGTTGGCCCCGGTACCTATCGCGATCCTAATGAAGCAAATAAAGCCGGGCTGCGTTTTATTCCTGAACAACCGGGGGATATAAAAATCGAAATGAATGCAGAATGGAGAATGAAATTATATTCCATTTTTAATGGCGCCTTGTTTATCGATGCGGGAAATGTATGGACACATAAAGAAGATCCGGCCAGGCCAGGTTCCGCTTTTAATAAAAACTTTTTAAGACAGATGGCAATAGATGCCGGGGTAGGTGTTCGTTTCGACCTTAATTTTTTGGTACTCAGGGTTGATGTCGCATTGCCCGTGTATGATCCAAGAGGGGGCACTTATGATTTTAAAAAGTTTTCAATAGGTAATCTTGTATGGAACCTTGCGATAGGATATCCTTTTTAAATCGTAGTTCAACTCGCCGGCGCATAATTCAATTCGTATTGCTACTTTTGGCGTCCGGTTTTTCCAGGACACCATTCAAAATAATAATATGGCAACAACATCAGATATCACCCGCGGCATGATCCTTAAACTTGAAGGGAATTTATATACAGTAGTTGAGTTTGGAGAAAACAAAACAGCGAGAGCTGCAGCGAAAGTATGGGCGAAGTTGAAAGGGGTGGATAACAACCGTACCATCGAAAAAACATGGAATAGCGGGGAGAGTCTTTTTCCTGTAAGAGTGGAAAAGAAGGCCTACCAGTATTTATATAAAGATGAAAGCGGCTATAGCTTCATGGATAATGAAACTTTTGAACAAATTACATTGGCTGAAGAAATGATTGATGCACCACAGTTCTTAAAAGACGGTGGTGAAGTTTTTATTTTTATTAATACTGAAACGGAACAACCGATCGGAGCAGAACTTCCTGAAAAGATTGTGCTGCAGGTTACTTATTGCGAACCGGGCCTGAGAGGAGATACCGCTACAAGGGCACTGAAGCCGGCTAAGGTGGAAACTGGCGCTAATGTGCAGGTACCATTATTCGTAAATGAAGGAGAGCTTATCCGGATCAATACGAAGTCCGGAGAATACGTGGAAAGGGTAAAAGAATAAATTTCTCCAACCTGGTATAGAGGCGACCCCAAAACTTGCCTTTTTTTATTTCTTTTTTGAAAACTGGCTTTTTGAGATTTTGGCCAATTTTGCCCCGTTTTTACCGAAAAATGGCTACTTTGCCCTCCATTTTGGACTAAAATCGTCCGAAATCACAAAAAATCTAAACTGTTTATATGGACTTTAAACAAATCCAGGAACTGATAAAGATCGTGAACAAAAGTAATATTGGTGAGCTGTCGATAGAGGAAAAAGAATTCAAAATTACCATCAAACAGAAAGAAGAACCTGTCCAAAATTTTCTCACGTCGCCGCAGGCGCCGGTATATGCGCAGATGCCGCAACCGGCAAGTTCACCAGCGCCGGCCAGTGGTGCTAACTTAGCAGGCAACGAGAGCCAGCCTGCAGAAACGAAATCAAATTACATTACTGTTAAAAGCCCCATGATCGGTACATTTTACCGCAGGCCCTCACCAGACAAACCATCTTTTGTGGAAATCGGTGATGAGATAACTCCGGGCAAAGTAGTTTGTGTAGTTGAGGCGATGAAACTTTTCAATGAAATTGAAAGTGAAGTGAGCGGTAAAATTATAAAAATTCTTGCTGATGATGCGAGCCCTGTAGAATATGATCAGCCCTTATTCCTTGTAGATCCTTCTTGATTAAGTCACCAGTCAATAAGTCATTAGTCATGGCAGACTAATGACTGCTGACCTAATGACCATTGCTAAATGACAATTCTAAGATGTTCAAAAAAATATTAATTGCTAACCGCGGTGAGATTGCATTAAGAGTAATAAGAACCTGCCGCGAAATGGGTATTAAAACGGTAGCGGTCTACTCTACTGCAGATAAAGACAGCCTGCATGTAAAATTTGCGGATGAAGCTGTTTGCATTGGTAAACCTGCCAGCGCAGATTCTTATTTAAATATTCCCCATATAATGGCCGCAGCAGAGATCACCAATGCTGACGCTATTCATCCGGGTTATGGTTTTTTAGCGGAGAACTCAAGGTTCTCGCAGATTTGTGGTGATCATGGAATTAAGTTTATTGGTCCAACTCCTGCTATGATCAATGCGATGGGAGATAAGATCACTGCAAAAGAAACCATGATCAAAGCTGGTGTTCCGGTAGTTCCCGGCAGTGGTGGTTTACTCCAGGGTGTTGAACAGGCAAAAGATCTTGCTAAAAATAATGTTGGCTATCCTGTAATAATTAAAGCCACTGCCGGTGGTGGTGGTAAGGGTATGCGGGTTGTTTGGGAAGAAGCAGAAATGGAAAAAGCATTTGCAAGCGCTAAACAGGAAGCCGCTGCATCTTTTAAGAATGATGGAATTTACATGGAGAAATTCGTGGAAGAGCCACGGCATATAGAAATACAAATTGCCGGCGACAGGTATGGAACGGTTTGTCATTTAAGTGAAAGAGATTGTTCTATTCAACGCCGTCATCAAAAACTGGTAGAAGAGTCGCCATCGCCTTTTATGACTCCCGAGTTGCGGCAGCAAATGGGAGACGCCGCTATTAAAGCAGCATCTGCAATTAATTATGAAAGTGTTGGTACTATAGAATTCCTCGTAGATAAGCACAGGAATTTTTATTTTATGGAGATGAATACCCGTATCCAGGTTGAACATTGTGTTACCGAAGAAGTGATTAATTATGACCTGATAAAAGAACAGATAAAAATTGCGATGGGTGAACGGATCTCGGGTAATAATTATGAGCCGCAAATGCATGCCATCGAATGCAGGATCAACGCTGAAGATCCTTATAATGACTTTCGTCCCTCACCGGGAAAAATAACAGTGTTGCATACTCCCGGCGGGCATGGCGTTAGAGTAGACAGCCACGTATATGCGGGCTATACGATTCCGCCATACTATGATTCCATGATCGGTAAATTGATTACTGTTGCGCAAACACGGGAAGAAGCTATTGGTACAATGTACAGGGCGTTGAGTGAATATGTGATCGAAGGAGTGAAGACCACGATTCCTTTTCATTTACAGTTAATGCAAAATGAAGATTTTAGAAAAGGAAATTTTACCACCAAATTTTTAGATAGTTTTCAAATGCAGTAAAATAAAAAACCCGTGGTTAACCACGGGTTTTTTATT